>SFJM01000105.1 GCA_004555915.1 Clostridiales bacterium
GGACAAGATCCGGTTTCGCCCGCTGGCAGATGCGCGGGTATGGAACAGCGCTGTGACCAACGGCATCTTTGTCCGCTTCGGCGATGTGGAGCTGAGCCACGATGAAATACTGTCCATGGCGGAGCAGGAGCATAATCCCCAAAATATCTGAATGAGACGAGAGGAGAAAACGAACATGAAAAGATGGAAAAAGTATACGAGCCTTTTGCTGGCGCTGGTTCTGTGCCTGTGCCTGACGGCCTGCGGCGGTGGTAAAGCTGATCTTCCCGACATTTCCGGCTATACCGGCTGCTGGAAGGTGGAAAACGAGCCGCTCTATTATGTCATCAATGAAAATTGCGAATGGTCTGCCGTGAACCTCTACGGAGAGGAGATCGGCCCCGGCTATGTTGAGGCGGAGGAAGGCTCCATCAAACTCTGCATGGAGGATGGGTCCGAGATGACTTCCCTTAGGAAGACCGACGACGGTAATCTGCGCGATACGGACGACAATGTGCTCGTGCTCACGGATTACCTCATGCTTCTTCCGACGCCGGAGGACGCACTCAGCGAGACCGCATACTTCTCGGACAAATTTTCTGATGTTTCGATCAACTATCCCATCCAGATGACTGCGGGTCCACATCCGAATGTCCATAACGCCGTGAGCCTCAATGCCGTCATGGAAGACGGCACGGACGACTATTACACCAACATTTTGCTCACTTTCCAGCCGATCTCCGGCTGTGACCCCTATATGGTAAAGGGCGCTGCCACCGCAGAGACCTACATGGTGAGAATGCTTAATGATTTTATGGATTCCATGTACGGCGACAAGATCCTCAAATCCATCGGTACCGATTTTGAGGACCACGGCGACTATTACAGTATCACCGGCTATCTGTGGTTCGACAGTTCGATCTTCCCATCAGGCGATCTGTCTCAGCCCGTTCGAGGCTGCATGGAGGTGCGCTATTATGGCCCGACCGGCTACGCACTCGTCGCAACCACCGTCGCCCCGGAGAGCCGTATCAAGAACTACTTTGAGATCTGCAATAATATTCTTGATACGATTTCCTACAGCACCGGCTGGAGCACCGCGCCGAAGGACCGTCCCGAGCAGCCCGCCTACTCCGGCGACAGCGGCGACTATGGAACGGCCTATTACTGGTACGACGAGGACGGCGATATCTGGTACTGGAACGGCTATGAAAACGAATTCATCTCCTACGGCTCGGACGGCTACATTGACAGCGATTCGGGCGAATATATGGAGTCGAATGACGCGGGCTGGGATTACGGTGACAGTTATTATGAAGACTATGACCCATGGTCCGACCCCGGCGACTATTATGATGAAGGCCAGGGCGACTACTTCGGCTGATCGCAGGAAGATCCATATATGCTGCCGGTTATCAGATGGGTGTTGTCTGAGCTGTATCCGGCCGAAATCGATGCGAACAGTTCCGCGGTCTCGCCGGCCAACACGGGCAGGACGATCGACTTCCTGCGGGCTGGATTCCGCAAGAACCGTACGATCCCGCTGTTGACTGGGGTGCAAACTGGATGGATAACTGGGACATCTGAAGCCCCGCGGAAGAAGGAGGAAAATGAAATGAGACAACGAAGACCCCTTTTGATGTTCGCCCTGGCGCTGCTCTGCCTGAGCCTTGCCGCCTGCGGCTTTAACGGCGGCATCACCGGTACCGATTAGCGCACATGGGGCATTGTGGCCGACGGCGGCACCATCACCCGCGGCGGTGAGGGCACCGACCCTATGTGGACTATCCGATCACCCTTGCGGACAACGCGTGGGGGATGTATCAGGGCATAGACTTCTCTGATTTGAACGGCGACGGCAACAGCGACGTGACCATTCTTTCTCCACAGAGACTGAATTCTATGTGGCGGATTGGTATATGGTTTTCACCAAGAGCTATATGGTTTACCTGCCCGAAGGATATGACGGCCTTGCTTTTGCCGCCGAGCTGGAGGAGGACAACTATGAGGACTTCATGAAGCGGAAGCGGCAGAGTGACCCTATGGCTGAGAGCTATATTATGGATGGCGACTCGGAAGAACCTTACAACTACCTGTTCTTCCGCATTTGTGACTGAGTCAACGGATAGAGAGGAAATGAAAAATGAAAAACTTTCGCAATTTTTGGGTGCTTACACTTTCCGTACTGTTCCTACTGAGCCTTTCGGCCTGCAAGCGTGCATCGCCATCCGACACGTCAAACTCATCGACGCCGGCGGAACCGGCACCGAGTGCAGCAGAGCGTACCCAGACCGATATCCTCTATGCCGTTTTCTATGCCGATGAGGTCAAAGAATACCCCATCGAATATACCGGTGCCCAAAAGACTGCCGAGGAACTGGCCCAATCACTCAGCGAGCTGACTGGGCTGGACTTTACCATCACCGCCAGCCAGACCGAGGACGGCTGGATCGTGGACTGGGCTGCGGATTCTACGCTGGTTGCAGGGCTGGACGACCGGGAGCAGAAGGAGGAGTTCTTCTTCTTTGACTATGATTCCCAGTGCTGGTTCATGATGGACAGCCTTTGGCGCACCCTGGCCGAGAATCTGGACGCCGAAAATATCTATTACACCATGGATGGTGGCCAGGAGCTGGTCTTGGAGAACCTGTCTTCTTCCATCAACACATTCCCCTCGGACGTTCCCTATATGGGGTCTGGCTTCTATGCCGCCCATGACGATGTGCGAGGCGATGAGGGATCCACCGAGGACGGAGAGGCTTCCTACAATACTTACTATGATGAATCCACCGGCCTGCTGCTGACGTATCCCGATGTGTTTTCCTCGGAAGGCACCTTGGATGAAAACGGGAAAATGAATTTCTATACCCTGTGGGATACCGGGATGCTCTTCTGGATCGAGTCCAACGAATCGGGGTGGACCACTGACGCATTCTTGGAGACCTTTGATGCCCGTGCGAGGATGGAGTTGCAAGGAAATGTGATCATCGCCTGCGGCGAGGGGACAGACGCCTACGGCAATGTCGTTCCGATGGCATGGTATTGCGTCGTCGACCCCGGCTTTATCGCCAATGTGGAGGTGCATTGCACCGATTCGGACGAGGCGGACTATTGGTATGAGGAATTCCAGAATGACGCATTCTGGATCGAAAACGCCCGGGGAATCTATGGGGAAGGTTAAGGCGCGGAAGCAGCGGCTTTATGGATGAAAAGAATTACAGAAAAGGAGAAAAATATATGAAACAAAATAGACCTGACGAGACCGGTTTTGAAAAGATGAGCGATGAGGAGCTGTCCCGAAAGGTGAAACACTATGAGAACATTGAGCGCATCGGGGGAAAGCTGATCATTGTCATGATCATCGCATTATTTCTCGCGGCGTTCCTGCAGGACAATGTTCTGATCGTTCTCGGTTTGATCGCGTTCATCGTCCTGCTCATGTTCCTGCTCCCGATGCGGGCGCAAGGAAAGAAAAATGCCCTTCTGACACAGCAACTCGGCAGTTTCTTTTACGGGGAACTGGCGCGTATGTTCGGCCCCGCGCCGGAAAAGCCGGAGATGCCCATTGACGAAGCGTTCCTGAGGCGTATCGATCCGGTGCGTAGTCCCTGGGAGGATTGCGGGATCGCGAATTTCTACGAGGGTGCCCGCAATGGCATGCGGTTCTCTGCCGCCAACGTGACCTTGAGCCGCAGAGTGGAGTCGGATCACCCAGATGATGATTTTACCTATCCCCGTGCCGCATTTTATGGCATTGTGCTGCGATGCAAGGATATCTGCGGGCCCGTTGCCGATCTTGACCTACGGGACCGGTCCGAGTTTGAGTTTGCCACGTGGTTGAACGGCACTCCCAAGCATACCGAGTATCCAACGCGAAAGGGTGGCGGTCTCGACGATCCCGTCGCCTTCACTAATTACTATTCCGCCCGCACTGCAGACGGTACGGAGGCGGATGACGCGGTGACACCGCAGATTCGCGAGCTGATCGGCATGCTGGAGGCCTTCGCTGCCAACAGCAGGGTAGCCGCCCTCAGTCTGCACAACGGTGAACTAACGCTGGCGCTTCACACAAGCTATAAATTTGCGTACATTCCCCCAAAACAGGATCTTAAGAATATCGATGGGATACGCATGAGCTACACGGCTACGCTTACCACCATGGCAGCACTTCTCGACCTCATTCGGGGATCCTTCGCAAAAAT
>SFJM01000106.1 GCA_004555915.1 Clostridiales bacterium
GGATCTTAAGAATATCGATGGGATACGCATGAGCTACACGGCTACGCTTACCACCATGGCAGCACTTCTCGACCTCATTCGGGGATCCTTCGCAAAAATATGACCCTTTTCGCAGGTTGAATCAAGAAAAAGAGAAAGGTGGAATCGGCTATAAAACCGGTAATTGTTTTTTTGATTGCAGTTCTGGCCATCGTGTTCTGGTGCATCAGAACGGTCAATGACTTCAAGAAAAAAGAGATCCGTGTGCAGGAGGGCATCTCCGGCATCGAGGTTGCGCTGACCAAGCGCTATGATATGTTGACCAAAATGCTGGACACCGCCAAGGGCTATATGGGTCATGAAAGTGAGCTGTTCACAAAGGTCATCGAGCTGCGCCGCGGCATGAGCGTTGCGGAGATGAATGATGCCCAGCGGCAGATGGACGTCCTGAGCGGAAAGTTTTTTGCCGTGGCAGAGAACTATCCGGAGCTGCGCTCCAGCGATGTTTTCGTAGAGCTTCAGCGGGGCATCCGCGACGCGGAAGAGCATTTGCAGGCGGCACGGCGGTTGTATAACAGCAGCGTCACCGCCTACAACACGGCCATTGCCATGTTCCCGGCCAAGCTGCTGGCAGGCTCGCGCCAGCCGAAGGAATTCTTCGCCGCAGACGCAAGTAAGCGCGAAGATGTAAAAATGACGTTCTGATAAAGGAGACAGCGATCATGGAAGAAAAGCAGATGATGACGAATGAGCAGTTGGAGGCCGAGCTCCAATCCTTGCGCAGCAAGGCAACGGTTGCTAAGATTCTGACTTACGGTTCCGGCGCGGCGGCGATCCTTTGCTTTATCACGGGATTGATCCCTGTGGCAATTGTCTTTATTGTGCTTGCGCTGGTAGGAGGATACCAGCTGGAAAAGAACAGCAGCAGGCTCAAAAAGATCCTCAGCGACAATGTCATCAGCAGTGTGCTGAAGGAGGTGCTGGGCGATGCTGTGGAATATAACCCGTGGGGCAAAATTAACCCTGGCAGCATGGTGTTTCCGTTTTCCTATAACTGCGCGGATGGCAGCGATCATATCAAGGCAGCCTACAATGGGCTGAACATTGAACTGGGCGACATCGAGCTGATCGAAGAGACAGAGTACACCGACAACGAAACCGGACAAACAGAAAAGACCAGAAATACACAATTTAAGGGGCAGTGGCTTACATGCGACTTTGGCAAGGAACTTGCCGGCGAAGTATATATCTCAGAGCGGACAAAGAAAACCCGCAGAAGTCTGAAAAGCAATGTCACGATGGATAACGAGCAGTTCGACAAACGCTTCTGTGTCAGAGCGGATGATCCGCAGGAAGCGTACTACCTCCTGACTCCGCACATGATGGAATATATTACCGCCATGGCGGACAAGAGCGGCGGCACGGTTTATCTGTCCTTTCTGCGCAGCGGAAAGCTGCATGTTGCGGTCCAGACCGGGCGCGATTTTTTTGAACTTGGAAAAAGCAATGCAAATGTGGGAGAACTACGCCAGAAATTTTTGGGCGAACTGCGCTGGTTTACCGATCTTGTCGACACACTGCGGGTAGAGGACACCCTCTATAAGAAGGAGACGAATGTATAACGGTGGGAGCTTACCTTTTGCTGCTGTCACTGATCGCACTGGCGCTTGCTGTGTATATCGGCTTGGTTTTTATTCTTCTTGATGCAATACAGCATCAGCCGCCTGCGCCATAACGAAATCTCTACAGATAATTTATTGCATTTTGTATCAAGGAAGTCTGTAAACACTACCAAATGACAAATTATCTGCCCCGTCCGGGGAAAAAACCGTTGACCGGGGCAGATGATTTTGTGCGCATATTTTAAGGTTTGATCCCCCATCGGCGGTTTTGAAGGACATTTCAAGACCGCCGTTTCTTTTGCCCTCAAAAGAGATTACGTGCTGCCCCTTCTAATTGACGAATTTGGCGAAACTTCCTGATTTGTGCAGCTGCCGTTCCCCGCCTCCATTCGGTTTACCCGTCAAACACCTATGTATCGAAATGGAGTTATACCGTGCAGAAAATTAACCTTCGGGAAATAGATCCCGATGTCTATAAAACCGATAACCTGATGGAAGGCGCGGAAGCGGTGCTTGCTGTGATTCGCACCGCTGAACCGACAGAGACTGCTTATGAACGTTGGAAATATTGCCTTAAAACTACTGTACATACATTCGGAGCAGATGTAAACTTAACGACATTTATTTCTTAAAAAACTCCGTTAACGTGTTCTTTTGCGGAAAAGCCCCTTGACAAATCTCATCCCACCATCTGATACAAATACAGTATCTGTCACATTTTCAGTAAGAACTCCTGCCGAACCGGTGATGCCAAACAAGGAGCAAATTGAATCATTTATAACGGAAAAGCAGAAAAAGAGCACTTCTGCACATATCTCCGAACCGCCAACGGATGTCACAGAACAAGTGAAATCGGTTAACGGCAAAAATCTATATGAGCGGGAAAACCTATATGAAGAAGTGTGGAACAACCCTGTCACAAAGGTGGCAGAAAAATACGGTGTTTCTGATGTAATGATCCATAAAGTCTGTAAAGCACTC
>SFJM01000107.1 GCA_004555915.1 Clostridiales bacterium
AAGTGATAAAAACTTATACACAGACAGTGTTTGATCAGATTGCAGAAGTGGGAGATGGAATGCAGGAAGCAGCGGATGGTTCCGGTGAATTGCAGGATGGAATCTTAGATGCTTCCAAAGGAAACCAGACGATTACTACAAATCTGAAAAAACTTGCAGATAGCACTCTGACGTTTCGGAATGGAGCTGATACACTGACAACAGGATTGAAGGAATATACGGACGGAGTTGGACAAGTCAATGACGGTGCTTTGCAGTTGAAAAATGGCGTTGGAACTCTGAGTGCAAAGGTTCCGGAATTGACATCGGGTACGGATACGCTGAATCAGGGTGTGAAAGAGTACACAGCGGGCGTTGCAAAGCTGAATCAAAATTCTACAGCTTTGGTGAAGGGAACAAAATCTCTGGAAAATGGTTCTGTGGAACTGAAAAAAGGAGCGGACACACTGGAACAGGGAATAAAACAGTATGTACAGGGTGCCAACTCTCTGGCAGATGGAGCGATAGCTTATGTACAGGGTGCAAAACAACTGGCAACAGGTGCAAAACAGCTGGAACCTTTGGAAAATCTGGGGCAGGTATCAGACGGAATTGCGCAGCTGAATACCGCTGTTACAAAAGGAAGCGAAAAGACGCTTTCTCTGAAATCAGGAGCAGCACAGCTGGAAGCCGGATTGAAACAGGCGGCACAGCAGGTCAATGCTTTGAAAGATACGACAAGTGCAGCGGGACTGGCAACGCTGGCACAGGGACTCAATACCGCAAAAGATGGCATGAGCAATGCAAGCAACGGAATGAATGCAGCAGCAGAAGGCATGAATGGTGCAGCGGATGGTATGAATACGGCGGCGCAGGGAATGACCGATGCGAGTACAGGAATGACCACGGCCTCTGGTATCTGTGCACAGGCATCGGATGCATTGAATCAGGTAGTGCAGGCGCTGTCCGGTTTAAATATCGATGAGATTACAGATCCGGAGACGGCTGCGGCACAGGCAGCAGTCATAAATGCGCAGCTCAGTGCTGTGGCCGGACAGCTGCAACAGGCATCCGGGGGACTTGGTACGATTGCCGGAAGTCTGAATGATGGAGCAACAACTATGAGTGAGGGTGCTGTTTCGATGACGCAGGGTGCACAGCTGATGGCGGGAGCAGCGCAGCAGATGTCCGATGGAGCGCAGACAATGGAAGCGGGTGCGCAGCAGATTCCATCCGGAATTTCCAATCAACCGGTGGAGAAACTTGCGTCGGGATTGAATCAGCTTTATGCGGGTTCTGTATCGGTGAATAACGGAGTCAGTCAGGTATCAGCGGGGCTTCAGACTTTGGAAGAAAATACGACAAGCTTTCCGCAGGCAGCCGCTGGTGTGAAGGCATTGAACGCTGGTTTTGATACATTAACAGCAAATAATGAGACACTAACAAGCGGAGCTTCCAGCCTGAAAGAAGCCGGTAACAGTGTTACAGGCGGAGTAGAACAAATTTCCTCTGGAGCGTCACAGCTTGCGTCCGGAGCCAAAAGTTTAAACAGTGGCGTGAAAGAGTATACGGATGGCGTCGCAAAATTAAACAGCAACAACAAAAAACTGACAGATGGAACACAGGCACTGGCAGATGGAGCGCAGACATTAGCTTCCGGTGCAACTCAGCTTTCAGGCGGAACCAGTACATTGTACAGTGGAACCAGCAAGCTGGTAGCGAATAATTCCACTTTGAATAATGGTGCGGCTCAGCTGGCAGATGGAGCCTCTCAGATTCAGGACGGCTCATCACAGCTGTATGATGGTTCCAGAAAACTGGGAGACGGCATGCAGAAGCTTCAGGACGGCTCGAAGACATTGGCTTCCAGTCTTGGAGACGGTGCGGAGCGAGTGAAGGAAGTAAAAACAAATGACGATACGGTAAGCATGTTTGCAGATCCGATTGAAGACGAAGAGACGAAGATTACGGAAGTCCCAAACAATGGTCATGCAATGGCGCCTTATATGATGTCAGTTGGATTATGGGTTGGATGTCTGGCATTCTGTCTGATGTATCCTCTGACAAAATATCAGGGAAAATTAAAATCTGGTCTGGCATGGTGGGCGAGCAAAGCCTCTGTGTTATATCCGGTCGCAATTTTACAGGGAATCTTTTTGATTGTGCTGCTTCATCTGGTTGATGGATTTACACCGGTGCAGATGGGAAAGACAATAGCATTTGCCTGTCTAACTGCGGTAGCGTTTACTTCGATTATGTATTTCTTTAACATTACACTGGGAAAAGTGGGAAGTTTCTTGATGCTGATATTTATGGTGATTCAGCTTGCCGGTTCTGCAGGAACTTATCCGGTAGAGCTTTCACCTCCCTTTGTAGCTAAGATTCATAATTTCCTGCCGTTTACCTACACGGTGGATGCATTCCGAAGTGTTATCTGCGGAGGCGAGAGTATACAAACATCAGTCTGCTTCCTGATTGTTTTGATTGTGATCTTTACGGGACTGACGATTGCAGAGTTTTGTTTGAAAGCGCAAGTGAAAGAAAAAGGAAAAACAGGAGTCTATGACTGGCTTGAAGAAAAAGGATTAGCATAAAT
>SFJM01000108.1 GCA_004555915.1 Clostridiales bacterium
ATTGATTACCCTTGCGGAAACTGATACAATGCTCCATGTTTGTGTTCAGGAGGTAATTCAGATGGAAAGCATGGTAGTCTATCTTGGCAGTGATCATGTCATCAAAACCCCGGACTTTGATTTCCGGAAAAACTCGCTTCGGGTATCCACCACATTGGAAGATGCGAAGCAGCAGGCCCATAAAAAGGTAGGCATTGGCGTTGTCAGTGCATACCAGCTCAACCTGGAGCACCTTGTTTCCATTGAAGACGGACAGAGCGTACTGGACGGCTTTGAGAATGTGGATGTCATTCAGCATACCTGTCAGGATGAGTGCAGCCTGTCCCTGTGCTCAGAGCGGGCACTCAAGGCCCTGTCCTTTCTTGAGGCAACCTTCACCAACTAACCAGTTTCATATGTATTGGCAAAGCCGGGATCACCACGATCCCGGCTTTCTTTATGGGAGCATCTCTTGAATGCCTACTTGTACTATGCTATAATTTGTAAACGCTCAACCACCGGTACCTCGCATTACTTCTCTAGTTGTGCGACAATAGACATTGCTAGAAAAACTTGAATTACAGTTTTTCAAGAAACTCAAGCAGTGCGAGTAAGCGACATAAGGCGTGAATATCAACTGCAGGAGTGGAGTGGGATGCTCCGTGAATGTAAGGAGAGCGGAAAGACCGTAAAGAACTGGTGTGCGGAACGCGGCATACCGGAGCATACGTACTACTACCGTTTGCGGAAGCTTCGTCAGGCTGCCTGCGAGGCATTGCAGCAGGCTCAGTCGGTACAGTTGGCGGAGATTCCGCTTGCACCAAAAGAAGCAGAGTTCCAGGCACAGCTCCGGCTGACAACCCAATCCGGCACGCTGGAGATTGCGAACGCAGACCGTGAGGTCCTGGATCATGTGCTGCGGGTAATGCTCCATGCTGAATAATGCTACCGGCTTCGACCGGATCTATATTGCCTGCGGCTATACTGACCTGCGCCAGGGTATCGACGGCCTGAGTGCTGTCATCCGCCGTCAGCTTGGTGTCGATCCGTTTCAGAAGAATGTCCTGTTCCTGTTCTGCGGCAGAAAGCCCGACAAAATCAAGTGCCTCATCTGGGAGGGAGATGGTTTTCTGCTGCTGTACAAGCGGCTGCTGGATGGACGGTACCAATGGCCCAGGTCAAAACAGGAAGTCATGGAGATGACCCAGGAGCAGTTCGAATGGCTTATGTCCGGGCAGACCATCATGCCCAGCATCCGCAAGGCAAAGCCTAAAAATATGCTGTAAAATTTGCAGAAATTATAAGAAAATAGTGGAAAAGAAAGCTGTTTTTTGGTATAATTCTGGTAGTAAAAGTTACCGGAGGGACACCATGAAGCAGCTTTCTTCTTCTGAACTGAATAACCTCAGCAAAGCAGATCTGTCTGCTATGGTACTTCAGATGCAGCAATTACAACAGCAGCTGCAGCAGGAAAAGCTCCAGCTGCAGCAGCAGATCTATACGCTGAACGAGAAGATCGCCATCATGAATGCCCGGCATTTTGGCCGTTCTACGGAGAAGCTGGACACCCTGCCCGGGCAGATGAATATCTTCAATGAAGCGGAAGCGGCCGCTGTGGAAGTCATCGCTGAACCCGCCATTGAGCAGGTTGTGGTCCGCAGAAAGAAGCAGAAGGGTCAGCGCAAGGAGGATCTGAGCAGACTGCCTGTCCGTATCGCAAACCATGAACTGACGAAGGAGCAGCTGCAGGCTGTCTTCGGTGAGAACGGCTGGAAGCGGCTGCCGGATGAGGTATACAGCAGAGTGGAATACCAGCCTGCTGTCAAGGAAGTGGTGGAGCATCATATTGCTGTATACGCCGCCAAGAAGAACGATGACCGGATTGTCCGTGCTGACCGTCCGGTGGATCTGCTGCGCAACAGCATTGCTACCCCCTCTTTGGTAGCAGCCATTATGAATGCCAAGTATACCAACGCCATCCCCCTGTACCGGATCGCCCAAGATTTCGAGCAGAGTGACATGATTCTGAGCCGGGCGACCATGGCCAACTGGGTCATCCGCTGTTCGGAGCGATACCTGAGTCTGGTGTATGACAGACTTAGGAAGCATCTGTGCTCCCAAAAGATTATCCAGGCGGATGAAACCACCTGCCAGGTGACAAAGGACGGCCGGGAGGGCGTAAACCAGTCCTATATGTTTGTGTACCGTACATCCGAACTGTCCGAGGGAAAGTCTGTGATTCTGTACCAGTACGGAAAGACCCGGAGCAAGAGCAACATCCAGAAATTTTTGGAGGGTTTCTCCGGCACGCTGGTGTCAGACGCGTTCAGTGGGTACAAGTCTCTGGATAAGAACGATGAGAATATCCGTTCTGCATTCTGCTGGGCCCATGCCCGGAGAGATTACGCTGATGCACTGAAAGCGCTGAAGGGGGATGCCAAAGAACTGGCTGGTGAAACCGTTGCCCATAAAGCTTTGGTACAGATCGCCGCAATATACAAAGCCGAGGAAGCACTGAAGAATGTCAGTGCGGAAGAACGGAAAACGCGCCGCCAGAAAGAGGTAGCCCCTCTTGTGGAGGCTTACTTTGCGTGGGTTCATGAGCAGGATCCGGCCACGATTCTGAGTGAAAAGACCAAAGATGGCCTCAAATACAGCCTGAACCAGGAGAAATACTTGCGGGTATTTCTGGAGGATGGTGAAGTTCCCATTGATAATTCGGCAACAGAGCGTGCGATCCGGCCCTTTACCATTGGGCGGGCCAACTGGCACATCATTGACACCATCCACGGCGCCCAGGCCAGTGCTGTTATCTACAGCCTGGTGGAAACGGCCAAGGCGAACAAGCTGAAAATCTACGAATATCTGAAGCATCTGCTGACGGAGATTCCGAAGCATATGGACAATACCAGCCTGGACTTCCTGGAAGACCTGCTTCCCTGGTCGGAAAACCTTCCGGAGGAATGCCGGAAACAGATCTGAATACGATAGACGGGGCTCCATCCGGAGCCCCGCAATTTATTCCGTCAAGGTACGTGTGGTTGAGCGTTTAC
>SFJM01000041.1 GCA_004555915.1 Clostridiales bacterium
TGCGGTTGGGGAACCTCAGTTATTGTATCATGGGAGGTCTTTGTATAGCTATAAGCTTTTTGTACCACATGCATAGCATGTGGTATATTGACAAGAAAAACCGGAACGGATGAACCGTTCCGGTATGATTTATATGCAGTCTGTCTGATGAACGCTTACTTGGAATCAGCTGGAGTCTCATAAAAACGAACCCAGTCAAAATCCAAAGCTTCCGCAATACGCATTGCTGTACCAACCGGGAGACGATAATCACCCAGTTCAATACGGGTATAATAACTGCGGGCGATATGAGCCTTCTGAGCAGTAACTTCCTGCGTCAGACCCTTACTTTTTCTCAATTCGACTAACCAGTCACGCATAGCATTTCACCTCAAAGAAAATATCCAAAAACTTTGTTTCCTACAAAGTTGCTTTGTTTTTTACGGTGTCATTATAACATCAAATCTATAACTTGTATATGTGTTTTCTGACGGATTTTGAGTTAATTTTGCGTGGTTTTGCTGTACCGATGTTACAAATAAGAAAAAGATAACGGAAACTGTTTTATTCCGCGTTCATTTTTTGTGCATTTTTATTTTACCAATAATTTTTTATTTTACCAATTTGGAAATCGTCTTAAATACCGGACCGGAACCAACCTTCTGCAGCTCAAACAGAATTGCTTCTGCGGTTGTCAGCAGGATACCCTCCTGCTGTGCACGAATCAGACCAATCTGCATATCATGGGCAGTACGGGAACCAACGCAGTCTTCCACAATGGCAACTGTCTTGCCTGCTGCCACCAGATCCATTGCGGTCTGCAGTACACAGATATGCAGTTCTGCACCACAAATCAGTACCGTATTGCAGCCACTTGCTTCTACTGCTGCACGAATGCCTTCATCATCCATGCAGCTGAAGGTAGTCTTAGGCAGATACGGTGCAACGCCCAGCGCTTCCTTGATTTCCGGAACAGTGCTGCCCAAGCCCTTCGGATACTGCTCTGATGCAATGGCTGTTACATCCAGTGTTTTCAGCCCCTTCAGCAGCATGCAGGTACGCGGAATAAATTCGTCCTTATTATGCATTGCTGGCATCAGCTTTTCCTGATAATCAATTACCATAACCATGGTATCTTCTTTGTTCAGTCTCATATCATGCTCCTTTGCTTTTTCATGAGGTTGTATACTTTATATAGCTGTTTCTATTATATCGTACCCCCCTGAAAAGGACAAGGATTCCAAATCGAATTTTTTCAAAAATACTTCCTTTCACAGTTTGACATCTTCCCATCTTTTCACTATACTAAAAGTAACATCATTGTTCGACGGTATTCGTCATAAAGAGGAGGGATTACACGTGATTTCTGCCAGAAATCTCGCGCTGCAGGATGCCATTATCAAGCTGCACACTGCGGATCATCTGACCGTGCTTCGAACCAACCATTTACTGAAGCAGCATGGTATTACCATCCAGCAGGCACTGATTCTGCAGTATCTCTCCCTGCACCGTATGGAACATATCAACCAGAAAAAGCTGGAGCTGTATCTTGGCATCAGTAATCCCTCTGTCACCAGTCTCATGAAAACCATGGTGAACAAGCATTTAATCCGCCGCCTGCCGGATCGCTCCGATGCACGCAGCTATCTGCTCTGCCTGACAGAAAAAGGCACCCAGCTGCAGGAATGCATTGCGCAATCCTTCCTGCAGGTAGCACAGGAGCTGCATGCCGGGCTGACTGCAGAGGAAATCCAGCAGCTGGCATATCTGCTGGATAAAATCACCTGTAATCTTTCCGCTGTAAGTGAACCATAACCGTTCGTTTTCCGTTCCCCCGCCGAATGGCAGGGGATTTTTTTTATGAATCCTGTGCAGCTGCGGGAATCTGCCGCCCGGTATGATCCATAGTAAAATTGTCTTTATAAATCAGCTTGGAAACCGGTTGGAAGGAAAAGCCCTTTTCCTTGAGCCCTTCGATGACATCCGGCAAAGCCTCCGGTGTATTGGTCGCGGCATTGTGGAACAGGATGATGCTGCCATTCTGTGCGTTGTTAACAACACGGCTGACAATGTCACAGGCCGGCGGATCCTTCCAGTCCAGGCTGTCAACATCCCACTGAATGGTATACATGTCAATGGAACGCATGGTGGATACGACAGTATCATTGTAATCCCCATAGGGCGGCCGGAACAGTGTTGGGCATACGCCGGTAATCGCTTCGATTTTCTGATTACATTCCTGCACCTCCGCAATCATCTGGTTTGCAGACAACTCTGTCATATGGGGATGGGTGGAGGAATGGTTCATCACCTCGTGGCCGGCATCTGACAATGCCTTGACGGATTCCGGATATTTATCCACCCATTCGCCTACCACAAAAAAAGTTGCTGTAATATCGTCCTTTTTCAAAATATCAATCAGCTGCTGTGTATCCTCATTTCCCCACGCGGCATCGAAAGTTAAGGCACAAACCTTCTCTTCCCGTTCCACACTGTATATTGGCAAATCCCTCTCCGCCGCTGCTGCGGTCACTGTTTTCCCCATACCAATTGCCAGACAACCTGCCAGGCATGCACCTGCACAAATTGCTGCAGCCAACAGCAATTTTCTCCCTGAAATCACCAAAAAGTAACGCATTTTTACCCACCTCGGAATAAAATATGTGCATAATTTGTCCATTATACCACAACGTGCACTTGTCTAGTTCTTTATTTAGCTCTAACAATTCACCGAAGCAATATCTGTACATTTTGTAACGGAAAAAGGCTTGCATTTCCTGTGATATCATGTTAAATTTAATAGCAAGGAAATAACATAATGCACAAAAAGAAACAGTATAAATTGGTCATATTGGTACGTACAAGTGTACACATTGCACAACTTATTCTGTATTTTTTTGCCTGTTTTTTATAACCAGGCCACGAAAACGCTGGAGCCATTTGCTGGTGTCCGTTCCTGATACACCGGCATATATCTCCTGAAGGCTTCAACATTCGACAAGTCTCGATTATATATACAAATGCATTTTGCTTTTCCATGTACCTTTATAATTTCATAACCGCATAGATTGATTTCTATGTATTTCGGGAGAATTGACTCAGATCCTGATTCAGAAAGCTCTGGTTTTGCTTTGTATCGCGTTTCCCATATGTACTATATGTTCTATTTTTCTGGAGAGAGTTCTAAAGGATATATAAAAGGATTTAAGGGAATAGGTATAACAACAAAAGGAAAATTTAGAAAGAAGGATATTCATGGGTTTCTTAAACTCTACCCCCTGGGTTATCATCACCTTCCTCGCCTTCACCATTCTTGTAGCTGTTATTGCAAGTGTGAAGACCAAGGGTGACAACCTGGATTCCGCAGATGGTTACTTCCTGGCAAGCCGCAGCCTTCCGGGCTACGTGATTGCAGGTTCCCTTCTGCTGACAAACCTGTCTGCCGAGCAGCTGGTTGGCCTGAACGGCCAGTCCTGGCAGACCAACATGAGCCCCTCCGCATTTGAAGTTGGTTCCATCTTCACTCTGCTGTTCCTGGCTCATTACTTCCTGCCGCGTTACCTGAAAATGGGTACCAGCACAATTCCGGCTATGATGGAAGAGCGTTTTGGCAAAGGCGTTAAGCTGATGTTCTCTGCAATCATCGTTCTGATGTACTCCTTCCTGAACCTGCCGGTTATCCTGTACTCGGGTGCTGTTGCATTCGTTCGTATCTTTAACTTCGACACTTTCTTCGGCGGCGACCTGTTCATGGCTGTTGCTGTACTGAGTGTCGTAATCGGTATCGTTGGCGCTTGCTACGCAATCTTCGGTGGTCTGAAGGCAGTAGCAGTATCCGACACCATCAATGGTATCGGCCTGCTGATCGCTGGCTTCCTGATCCCGTTTATCGCCCTGTCCGTTCTGGGCAAGGAAACCGGCGGCTCCGGCATGCTCGATGGCTGGACATACATCCTGAACAACGAGCCGGAAAAGCTGAACGCATGGTCCGCTTGGAACTCCGCTCAGCCGAACCTGCCATGGCCGCTGATCTTCACCGGCATGCTGTTCTCCAACCTGTACTGGTGGTGCACCAATCAGTCTTTCGTACAGCGTTCCCTCGCTGCTGAAAGCCTGGCGGAAGGCCAGAAGGGTGCCATTTACTGCGGCTTCCTGAAGTGCCTTGGCCCGCTGTACCTGATCTTCCCGGGCATCATTGCTTACCATATGCCGCAGATTCAGGATGTGATCAACAACTCCGCATCCCCGATCGACATGGCTTACCCGGCTCTGATTGCTCACGTTGTTCCGACCCCGATTATGGGCTTCTTTGCTGCTGTACTGTTCGGCGCAATCCTGTCCTCCTTCAACTCGGTTCTGAACTCCGCCTGCACCATGTTCACACTGGATATCTTCAAGGATTCCAAGTTTGGCCAGGGCAAGACCGATGCACAGCTGGTTAAGGTTTCCAAGACCTACGGCACCTTCGCAGCAATTATTTCCATTGTTATTGCTCCGTTCGTTATGTACGCTAACGGCATTACCACCTTCCTGAACTCCCTGGCAAACTTCCTGTCTCTGCCGGTTCTGTGCACCGTTCTGGGTGTTATGTGGTTCCGCCGTGCACCGAAGTTCACTCCGTACCTGATTACGGTAATCCACTTCGTTGTATATGGTGCATTCCTGCTGATGGCTCCGAACTATCCGGGTACCTCTGAACCGATCCATTACCTGTATGCAATGGCTGTTCTGTTCCCGGTATATCTGGTTATCATGTTCGTTCTGTCCAAGGTTTGCCCGAGCGAAGAATATACTGTACCGGATGTTGGTGCAGTTGACCTGAAGCCGTGGAAGTACCGCTGGCACCTGACCATTCTCGGTCTGGCTGTTGCAGCTGTCTTCTACTATGTATTCTCCCCGCTGTGCCTCGCTGCATAAGCAACAACTTACATCAATCCCATTCCGGGATTCTCCTGTAATGACTTTTTTAAATCCTTTATTATCTTTCCACGATACCCCCTGCATTCCTGTTGCAGGGGGTTTTTTCGTTGCGCTGCAGGCCATCGCACATATAGAATGCGATTAAGAAATATTACATATTTCCGCTTTTTCTATTTCCAATACATTGTTACTGTAATGTTTCCAAATCGTTTCTGTATTGTACTTGCCATTTTACTCCAATAGTAATACTATAATACCAGACATACAGAGAAATTTCTCCTTATCCCCTATTATTTAAATTTTATGGAAGTTTTCTTGGATAAAAAGAAAGGAGCTTTTTTATGTTGCATGGTAAAATGATGAAATTTACTGCTACAGCAGCAATGTCAGCAACTGTTCTTTATACGAGTGTTTTTGCTGTCAATGTAGTTTCCACTACAGATGTGAATGTCCGTGAGCAGCCTGGAACAGACAGTCCAGTCATCACTGTCATGAAAAAAGGTACATCCACAGAAAAGCTGGGTCAGTCCAATGGCTGGGTTGAGATAAAGGTCAATGGCAAGACCGGCTATATATATCAGAAATATTTGCAGGAGGTCGCTGACCCAGCTACCCCGACAAAGTCTCGCACAACTAATGAAAAAAACGTAACCATCACCGCTTCTTCCCTGCGGGTTCGTTCCGGTGCTGGCAGCAATTACAGTACCATCGGCAAGCTGACCAAGGGACAGACCGCTACCGTTGTGCATCGGCAAACTGACCAAGGGACAGACCGCTACCGTTGTGGACACTTCCGGTGACTGGTACAAAATCAAGTTCGGCAAGGGCTATGGCTACATCAGCACAAAATACACCAAATAAGAGAGAATCCAAAGTCAGGTGCTGCAGCCTCTCTCCCAGATCCTCTGCTGTTAACAAAACGAAAAAAAGATCTCCCGTGAAACCATTTTCTGGCAACGTGGGAGATCTTTTGCGTGGATAGTTCATCTGCTTCACTGACCATATTACACGCAAAATAAAAACGTGCAGCACGGAGGTCAGGTTCTCCATGCCGCACGTCATTTTATTTCGATCCATCTGTAATTTCGCGGGTGAACATCTGCTCCCGGCTGCTCTTCCAGATCAGGTACAGGATATCATTGCCATACATGACGCTGACATCCTCATCAATACTGGTGGTGTTTTCCTTCAGGTGCACCGTTTTGAAATCATCACTGAGTTCATAGGTACCGTTGCCTTCCTTGCCCTCATTGTTGGTCACATAGGTACCATCGGCATTGAAGTCAATGTAGGCTTCCCCATGTCCTTCAAAATACCAGCGACCCTGAATGGTGGTCTCGGTAACCGGCTCCTTTGGCTGACCGATATCCTCCTGGGAATAGGTACTTCGTGTGCACGCGCACAGCAAAAACGCTGCTGTGATTGAGAAAATCAGGATTCCCAATATCCGTTTCTTCATTTGTTATTTGCCTCCTGTTGTTGTAGTACAGCCATTATAACAAATCGAATTGTGAAAGTCCATAACATTCCATCCTGTCCGGACAGAAAACGACCCAGGATATGCCGCCTGCAGCAGGGTTCCCGGCGGATTTCCCGAAAAAAACATAAAAGAGTCTTGCAAATCTGTTATAATCATGTTACATTGATTAATAGTATACATTATGCACAATTTTTTGTGAATTTTCCTCAAGAAAACTGTCTATACAACTGTACAGCAGGTATAGATTTTTCCATTTGGGCTGATTCCCTGTTTTCCGGTTTCGGTGGGGCTGCGGCATGTATTGCAGTTTTTCCAACGACCCCGGCAAAAATCCATGCCACAGGTTTCCCCATAGGATTCGGCTTCTCTGCCGCAGGATAGAAATCGTTTTTTTGATATGGCGATGGGATGCTGCCCGCTGCCGACCTGTTCCGCACCAATCTGAATGAGATACATCCGGTTGTGCCTGCGGTATAAAAGGATATTCCAAAAAACTGTTTTTTCAGCCCTGTGCGTGCACAATGCACACAGGATGCGCTGTAAACCCAATAACAAACGAGGTATATTACA
Source organism: Clostridiales bacterium (assembly GCA_004555915.1). GTDB lineage: Bacteria > Bacillota > Clostridia > Oscillospirales > Butyricicoccaceae > Butyricicoccus_A. The sequence continues at coordinate 6,950 of SFJM01000041.1, forward strand.
ATGGCTGTCACACTGAAACAAATTGCAGAGCTTGCCGGCGTTTCGCGCGGTACCGTTGACCGTGCTCTCTACAATCGCGGACGCGTCAAGCCGGAGGTTGCCGAACGAATCAAGAAAATCGCCAAGGAACTGGGCTATCAGCCCAACCGCGCCGGAAAGGCACTGGCAATGACCAACCATCCCATGAAAATCGGTGTCATCGCCCAGGCAACCGAGACCCCGTTCATGCACCAGCTCCGTGCCGGCATTGAGGATGCCGCCAGCGATGTGGCAGCCTTTGGTGCGGAAGTCATCATCCGCTCCGGTGTTGGCCTGGATGTGGCGGATCAGCTGAATATGATTGACGAGCTGGTTGCCGAGGGCATCAATGGCCTTGCCATCACGCCGGCAGACAATCCCCACATGAGAGACCGGATCAATGGCCTGGTGGAATCCGGCATTCCGGTGGTTACGTTCAATGCGGATATTGATGATACCAAACGCATGTGCTTTGTGGGCCAGAACAGTGAGCTTGCCGGACGCACCTGTGCCGGACTGCTCAATGCCATCACGCCGGAGCATGGTCTGGTCCTCCCGATTTCCGGTTACCAGTACAACCATTCCCATGCGCTGCGCATTAAGGGCTTCTGCTCGGAAATCGAACAGAGCTTTCCGAAAATCCAGACCCTGCCTGCTGTCTATTGCCAGGACGATGAAATGCTGACGCAGGAGCTGACCGAGGAAACCCTGCGCCAGCATCCCGACCTGACTGCCATTTATATTGCGGCAGGCGGACAGGCCGGCGTATGCCGTGCACTGGAGCGTACCGGCTATGCGGATTCCGTCCGTGTCATCTGCTTTGACCTGATACCCAACAACATCCGCAATCTGCTTGACAGTCGTATAGACTTCCTGATCGGGCAGGATGCGCACACCCAGGGATTCATGCCGATTATGATACTTTTTGACTACCTTTTCTCGGGTAAAACCCCGGAAAACAAGTATTATTACACCGATATTTCCATCAAAAACAAGTATAATGTATAAATTGCACATACTGTCCCGGGCCTTTTTCCTCTTTTTCCAAGGTTCCGGGGCATTTTTTCGTCAAAGTGCCCTGAAACGCATGGGCATTTTTCGTCATTTTTACGTTCGTGCGTTCACGTGAACGCAAATGAAAAAATAATTTTACATCTTAAAAATGTTCATTTTTTCTGTCCATTCGTTCATTTTGCGGTCTTTTCCGCTCCAAAATGTCAAAAAATCCGGAGTTGTCTGGTATTTGTGTACAAATTTCAAAACTTTTCGGCATTTTTATGTATTGATTTGCACAAGAATGTACGCTATAATGTGGACACAACAACAAAGGAGGCCAGAAAGGGAATCTGGTTCTCAGATGAAAATTTTTGGAGGTTTTTGACATGGATGAACTGAAAATTGCTCTGATTGGCTGTGGCATGATTGGCAAGCAGCACATTGACCGTATCCAGAACAGAATCAAGGGCGCTACTGTTGTTGCAGTATGTGACGTATTCGAAGCAGGCGCTAAGGCAGCAGCTGAAATCGCTGGCCCGGGCACCAAGGTTTACACCGATTCCGCTGCAGCAATCAACGATCCGGACGTAAACGCAGTCGTTGTTACCACTCCGGGCGCTTTCCACAAGGCTCCGGTTCTGCAGGCTATCGCTGCTGGCAAGCCGGTATTCACCGAGAAGCCGCTGACCAACACCGCTGCTGAGTGCAAGGAAATCGTTGACGCTGAAATCGCTGGCGGCAAGCATCTGGTGCAGGTTGGCTTCATGCGCCGTTATGACCGTGGCTACAACCAGGTTAAGGCTCTGATCGACGAAGGCAAGTTCGGTGCTCCGATGGTTCTGAAGTGCACCCATCGCGCTGACGGCGTAGCTGAAGACTACACCACCGCTATGGCTGTTACCGATACCGCCATTCATGAAATCGACGTTCTGCCGTGGCTGATTAACGACGAGTGGGACGAAGTACAGTGCATCATGCCGAAGGTTTCCTCCAAGGCTCACAAGGGTCTGCAGGATCCGCAGGTGATGATCATGAAGACCAAGACCGGTATCGTTACTATCCTGGAAGTTAACGTAAACTGCGGCTTCGGCTACGACATCAACTGTGAAGTTGTTTGTGAGAACGGCGTTATCAACCTGCCGTGCCCGTCCTTCCCGACTGTACGCTACGCTAACAACGTTTCCACCAAGATCGAGGACAACTGGATCCTGCGTTTCATGGATTCCTACGACGTAGAGATTCAGGACTGGGTTGACCATGCGCTGAAGGGTGAGACCGGCGGTTCTTCTGCCTGGGACGGCTATGTAGCTTCCATCACTGCTGACGCTCTGGTTAAGTCCCAGACCACCGGCGTTGCTGAGAAGGTTGTTACCGGCGGCACTCCGGACTTCTACAAGAAGTAATCGACAACAGCATTTTACTTACGCAACACAACATATAACACAACAGAGCCGGATGGGAACTTGTCCCATCCGGCCGGCTACAACAACAAAGGAGATTACACATCATGCTTAAGATGGGTTTTAACGAGGGTTGCACTTGGGATGGCAACCGCGGCTGTGCTGACCAGTCCCTGATGGCTGACCTGAAGGCTTGTGCAAAGTATGGCATCAAGGGTATTGATATCCGTTTTGACTGCCTGAACAAGTATCTGGAAGAAGGCGGCACACTGGAAGAACTGAACGCTTTCATGAAGGAAAACGACATCGTTCCGCTGTCCTACAATGCTCTGTGCTTCTTCAACATGAAGTCCACCCAGGAAGAGAAGGACGCTGTTATGGCGGAGCTGGATGACATCATTGCCAAGTGTGCAGCAATCGACTGCCACATGGTAGTAGTTGTTCCGTCCTTCGACCTGGCAGAGAGAGGCATCGAAGCTACCCGTCAGGAAATCCGTGACGAGGCTGTTGCTGTCCTGAAGGAAATGGTTAAGAAGTGTGAGCCGACTGGCCTGAAGCTGTCCCTGGAATTCTGCGGCGCTCCGTCCATGTCCATCAACACCTTCGATGACGCTTACGAAATCGTAAAGCTGGTTGACTCCCCGCTGATGGGTGTTACCCTCGACCAGTATCACTTCAACGGCATGCGTTCCGACTGGTCCAAGCTGGAGAAGGCTGACGGTAAGAAGATCTTCGTATGGCATCTGAACGACACTGAGGACGTTCCGGCTGGTGCTGCTTACAACACCGACGCAAAGCGTCTGTGGCCGTCTGACCCGCGCGGCTGTCTGGATCACAAGCGTTTCGCTGACACCCTGAAGGCTATCGGTTATGACTTTGAGAACGGCTTCATCACTATGGAAGTATTCCGTCCGGATTACTACGAACTGAGCACCGATGAGTGCATCAGAATTGCTGCTGAAGAGACTGCAAAGCATATCCAGAGATACTGCAAGTAATTCATCCGGTCAAAAGACCTTTACCCGACTGAGCAATCAGTCAAGCCGCAGAGCCCCCCAGCTCTGCGGCTTTTTTAAAATCTGTCTGATTTGGTTCTCCTGAATAGAAAAAATGCACCAATCCGGTCTTGCCCTGCGATTGATGCATTTCTTTTTTGTTTTCAGATTCCGAGTGCGAGATAATCCTCAATTAGCTCGGAAAAATGGACCAGGGACGCGCCGTATTCATTCATGCGCGCCACAAGGGCCTGGGCTGACCATCCATTGGTGGACAGCTGATCCGCATGGGCCGCCGGTTTGCCATCCTCCAGCGCCAGCACGCCATACCAGGTGCGCTGCCGGTCATCCTTCTGTTCCGTCCGTATGTACTGAAGCATATTGTCCTTCCTTTCGGATTTTGATGATGCTTCAGTTTATCATGTTTGCGGTAAAAAACCGGTCGAAGGGGATGAATCAATCCTCTATGATTTCATCGACATAGGGTGCCAGCTTTTCCACCACATTGCCGGTATCCTTCCGGGTATCCTGCAGCAGCTCCGCGTCATCCAGCAGATTGACCCATACCGCATACCGCCCGTCATCCTGCACCGTGACCTCCAGCTCCGGCCAGCGGGCAAACTGCTGCGGGGTATACCGGTCACTGCCGGCAAACAGGAGCTGTGCTGCCGGCATAATATGCGCCCCGATGATAATCAGGCGTTTCATCCCAGCATCTCCCCGACAATTTGATTGACCAGCTTGCCGTCTGCCTTGCCCTTGACCTGGGGCATCAGGTGCTTCATCACCGGGCCCTTGTCACGCATGGTGGGCGCAGTAATCTGCAGCTGGTCGAGAACCGACTGTACCAGCGCACGAATTTCCTCTTCGCTCATCTCCTTCGGTGCAAAGGCCTGATAAATCTCCAGCTTCAGCTGGCATTCCTTCCGGATATCCTCCCGGTCTGCCGGAGCGGCATCCATGGTCTCACGGGTCTGCTTGATTTCCTTCTGGATGATGGCATTTTCCTCTTCCTCGGTCAAATCCTCCCGCTTGTCCTTTGCCTTTGCCTTGAGCGCCGCCAGCAGCAGGGACAATGCATTTTTCCGTTCGGTATCCTTTGCCTTCATGGCAGCCATCATCTGCTGCTGTACTTCCTTTGTCTTTGACATGATTGGTTTTCCTCCTTATTCTGTGATAAAAACAGCGGAACGAAGACCTCTGTTCCCCGTTCCGCCGCTGTCAATACAATTTATCCAAACCGGCGCGAACGGAATAACTTTTGGAAAAATCCGTTTTTTTCCTCCGGCTTTGGTTGTTCATCCGGTGTTGCCGGTACGGTCTCCTGTACCTCCTGTACCGGTGCCACATAGTCCTCTCCAGTTTGGACACAGCGCAGAATCTGCTGCTGCACCGCTGCATCTGCTGCCGCCTGTGCCGCACGCAGCTCAGCAAGCTGTGCAATCAGCCAGGACGTATTACAATTCTGGTCCTTCTGCTTCATTGCTGCCGCAATGGTCTGCCGCGCACGCCGCATGGCCCGTTTGATTTCAATATCCGGGACCGCAAGGATTTCTGCCGCCTGTGGCGCAGAGCAGCCCTCTCCGCACATTAGCAGCAGGGCAAGCCGTTCCTGTCTGGGCAGCTCCTTCATGACAGCATAGGTTTCACGCAGCACGCCGGTCAGGGATGGAATCATCTGGCCGGTGCTATCCGGCTGCCGGAGCAGAACCTCATAGCAGATGCGGCCCATCCATACCCGCAGGTCACTGGGAGAACGCAGGGAAGATATCGACTGCTGTGCATTCCGATAAATCTGTGTGACGATGCTTCCGCACTGCGGACAGCCCAGCATTGCTGCTGCCAGCCATACATTTGGAATCGTCGCCTGAAACAGGCAGGCAAAGCCGTCACTTCCCCCGGCACGCGCACAGGTAATCGCATCAGCAAGTGTCATGCATCTTCCCTCCTTTCCATCAAGAATCATACTGTTTTTCCGTCAGAATTCCGCGTTCCGCGGCAAAAATCCGCCGGATTTCTTCTGCCCGTCACAGGCAGAACAAAGGGTAAAAAATCGCATGGCCACAACGGCAGCCATGCGATTCGTACAGACTCCTGAAACGTCAATCGTCGTCGTTATCCTCGTCCTCTTCGTCTTCTTCATCCTCGTCCGGTTCATCGATTGTGTCGAATTCAACCTCCGGGAAATCATCTGCCGGATAATCCTCCTCCGGATCATCCTCTTCGGGGATGTCAGAAAATGCAGGCTCATCCTCCTCCAGCGACGACATATCGAACTCCAGTTCCTCGCCGCATGCCGGACAGGAAATATTGCCCTGTTCCAGTGTTGCCTCATCAATGAAGATCTCTTCGCCGCAGCTCGGGCAAACAACCTCAAACAACTCATTGTCCGGATCATAGCCCATGCCGTCCGCAGTGATTTCCTCCTCATCATAGGAGTCATCCTCATCGTACAGATCTTCAATCATGGCATCCAGAACGCCCTGCAGTGCCTCGTTTTCCTCCTCCAGGTCGGTGATGGACAGTGCCATATCTTCCAGCAGCGCGATAATCTCCTTGAAAAGACGGCCTTCTTTTTTATCCACGTTGATTTCCAAACCTTCAAATAAGCCGCGCACATAAGCGACACGTTCGGTTACAGTCATGGTTCCATTCCTCCTTTTCGGGTTCGTCAGCAATGGTTACGGGACAGGAGGCAATTACTCCTTCGCACGCTCCAGATATTCACCGGTACGGGTATCGATCTTGATCTTCTCACCTGGCTCAATAAACAGCGGTACTTTAACCTCAGCACCGGTCTCAAGAGTAGCCGGCTTCAGCGTGTTAGTAGCAGTGTTGCCCTTGAAGCCCGGATCGGTCTCAGTGATTTCCAGAACAACAAACATCGGCGGTTCTACAGCAAATACATTGCCCTTATAGGACAGGATCTTGCAGACATCATTTTCTTTTACGAACTTAAAGCCATCCGGCAGCTTGTCAGCACTTACCGGCTCCTGCTCATAAGTCTCTGTATCCATAAAGTAGTACAGATCGCCATCATTATACAGATACTGCATATCCTTGCGCTCAACGAAAGCTTCATCATACTTATCATTCGGGTTGAAGGAACGCTCGGTTACAGCGCCAGTCATAACGTTCTTCATCTTAGTACGAACAAAAGCTGCGCCCTTGCCCGGCTTTACATGCTGGAAACTAACTACCTGATAAACCTGTCCATCCATTTCAAAGGTTACACCATTACGGAATTCGCCTGCAGTCATAAATTAACTCCTCCATATTAACATTAAATGTAAATTTCATATAATCTTTTATTATTCTACCCTATCACACCGGTTTTTGCAAGCCTTACTTGCAAATTGTCAGCTGTTTCGGCGCATTTGTCAAATCCAGACAGCCATCCGGCGTAATACACAGCATATCCTCAATACGGACACCAAACCGGCCGGGGATATAAATGCCCGGTTCCGCGGAAATGATGTTGCCTGCCGCCAGTTTTTTCTGGGTCCGCGGCGCAGCCACCGGCTGTTCATGGATATCAATGCCAATGCCATGGCCAAAGCTGTGGCCGAAGCAGGAGCCATAGCCCTCTGCCGCGATAATATCCCTTGCCGCCTTGTCCACCATGGCGCCGGTCACTCCCGGCTTTGCCGCCGCAATGCCGGCCTCCTGGGCACGCAGGACAATGTGGTATACCTTCTCCATTTCCTCCGTGGCATATTCCACTGCCACGGTACGGGTCATATCCGAGCAATAGCCTTCTACCGTGCAGCCAAAATCCATCGTCACAAAATCCCCTGGCTCCAGCAGCTTCTCCGACGGCACGCCATGGGGCATGGAGGATTTTTTGCCGGAAACCACAATCGGGTCAAAGGACATTTTTTCTCCGCCGTAATCCAGCATCCGGAATTCCAGCAGGGCGGCAATATGCTTTTCGGTCACACCCGCCCGGATATCCGGAAGGGTTTCCGCCAGTGCACGCTCGGCAATGCGCTGTGCGGCAATACAGCAGTCAACCTCCTCCTGCCGTTTGACCTCCCGCAGGTCGCCTAACAGCGAACCCATGGGCACCATCTTTGCCTCCAGCGCCTGCTCCCACTGGGTATAGTCCGCACAGGTCATAAAGCCTTCCTCATAGGCAATGGTTTTTACGCCATCCTGCCGGCAGGCTGCATTGACCATATCCGCATAGGACCGGCGCACCATGTCCACACAAAAGCCTTCCCCGATACGTTTTTTCGCCGCTTCAATATAGCGGAAATCGGTGAACAGATAACCACCGCTGGCATCAATCATGCATACACCTGCGGAAGACGGAAATCCGGTTGCATACCGGCGGTTCTGCGGGCTGGTAATTAATACTGCGTCAAAATCTGCCTGACGCAGTGCGTCCTGAATTTGTTTCAGCATCATAAATCCCTCGATCCTGCTTCTGATTCAAATGGTCTGCTTCATATACTTCTGATAAGTGGACATCATGGTTACCGCATCCTCTGCCTGTGTCCCGGCAGATTCACAGATAAACCGCGGCGTATAGCCCCGGGCGGCGGTTTCCATGGCAACCGGCTCAAATTCCGGGCCATAAAGGGTATCCGAAAAGGTCAGATGGCGTACCTCGCCACCCTTTCCATATTCAATTTTGGAAAAATGGCTGTGGAAGCTGCGGGCACGCTGTATGCCAATGGTGTTTTCCATCAGGTCAAACAATGCCGCCACTGCCTCACGGGTACACATGCCGCCATGGGTTCTGGCATTCAGATGTCCGAAATCTATACAGGGCAGCAGCCGGTCATCCAATGCAACCAGCTCCATGATTTCCTCTGCCGTACCAATGACATTGATTTTACCCATGGTTTCCAGACAGATGGTGATATCATCATAGCCTGCCGCATCTTTTGCGTCCAGCAGCAGCCGGACATTGCTGCGACTGTTTTCCATCGCCTGTTCCCGTGTACGTTTTTTACCCACACCGCCGGTATGGACAACAATCCGGTCTGCTCCCATATCCTTTGCGGCACGGCAGCTGTCCAGCAGATACCGGAGATTCTTTTCCTGTTGTTCCGCCTCATCGGTGGACAGATTGATAAAATACGGTGCATGCAGGGAAAGCGCGATGCCATGCTCCCTTGCTGCCTGTCCAATGCGCTGTGCGGTTTCCGTACCCACACGGACACCTCTGCCGCACTGGTATTCATAAGCTGTCAGGCCCATCCGGGCAATCCATGCGGGAGCGTCCGCCGTTGCACGGAAGCCTGCCTGCGTAAAGGCATCCGAATTGCCCGCAGGACCAAATAATACATTCATCATAAGCCTTCTTTCTGCTGCAATTTCGTGCTATACGCAATTGCCTTATATAGTGTACTGGATTTTTTCCTGAATTGCAACCAGCATAAAAACGAATGGGAGGAAAAACACATGCATAATCAAACCAGCTGGATGATTGCCGCTGCCGGTACGGATGCCATACAGGCACGGGAAGCAGGCTTTACCTGCCTGCATTTATGCTCCCGTCTGTCTGCGGATGGCACTTTTTCCCTGTTATCCCATCCCGCCAATTCCCGTGGGGATTTTTTAGGCATTGCAGACAGCGGTGGTGTGCCGCGGAAATGTGGTTCCTTTGCCTTTGATGCGGTATCTGCCGCACAATCCCGGGGTTGTGCCGGTATTATGGCAGATTTTGAACGCCCTTTGCTGCAGGAGCTGACAGCTTCTCTCGACATGGAAACCCAGCGCAGCGATTTACAGCTGATGATTCCCCTGCCGCTGGCGGAATATGCCCCACACGCCTGTGTGATTGCAGATACGGCTGTTTCCGGCGGCAGTCTGGAGGACCGGTTTTCCGAGCTGCTGGAACGCTTCGGAGCAGACAGGCTTGCCGCCCAGCTGGTGTGCTCCTGTTCGGATTTCCCACTGCCCTGCTCCAATCCGGACGGCACGCCGCTGGCACCAGAGGAATTCCAGTTCCTGCTTAACCGCACAGGAGCCGCGATTTTCTTCTCCCGTGAGCTGTGCGCAAAATATTTTACCTATTCCAGCGGTGATCAGGCACATTTTGTCCTGTTTGACGATGCAGACACCCTGCGTGCCAAGGTACGGGTATTATCCCGGCTGGGTGTGCGTCGGTTGATGGCAGTATATCCGGATGCCAAAAAAATGCATTTGCTTTAATTCTTGTTTCGCACTCCTGACCTCACCGGTACGGATCAGAGGGCTGAAAAAATATCGGCGATTCATTGTGTTTTATTACCAAATATCCTATAATAAAACCAACAACTTTATATAGGAGTGGTAAGATGAAACACAAAAAACGTTTGCTTAGTTTTCTGCTGGCACTGTGCATGGTATGTACCCTTATACCAGTGACAGCCTTTGCAGAAAACCAGACCGAACGGCAGCAGACACAGGCCGGACTGCCGTTCACCGATGTCAAACCCAGTGCGTGGTATTACGATGCGGTCAGCTATGTGTATGAGCATAACCTGATGGCAGGTACCTCCACCACCATTTTCGAGCCGGAAACCGTCATGAACCGTGCTATGGTGGTACAGATTCTGTACAACCGGGAAGGGAAACCGGCAGTTTCCGGCAGCGCATCCTTTCAGGATGTGGCAAGCAACGCATGGTATTACAATGCCGTCCAGTGGGCAAGTGCAAACAATGTTGCCTCCGGCGTGGGCGGTGGATTGTTCAATCCCAATGGCAAGGTCACCCGTGAACAGTTTGCGCAGTTCCTGTACAACTATGCCGGCAAACCGGCGGTGGAGGGCACGCTGGATTTCCCGGATGCGGCTCAGACTTCTGGCTGGGCGGTCAGCGCCATGACATGGGCAACCCAGAACAAGCTCATCAACGGCAGCAAGCAGCCCAATGGTCAACTGCTGCTGAACCCTACCGGACAGACCACCCGTGCGCAGGCGGCTTCCATTCTGCGCGGGTTCTGTGAAAACATTACCATCAATCTGGAGCCCTATTCCATCACAGACCTGACTGTCAGCGGACAGACGGTTACCGCCATTGTCAATGCACCGAGAACCTGTACCCTACAGGTGAAATTCCTCAACGAGAACACCGAAGCAGACCTGGGTATTTCTGCTACAGCAGAGGTTTCTGCCGGACTGGAACAGGCTGAAGTAAAGGCAACAACCACCAAACTTCTGCCCACCCATTTCATTGCGGAGGTTTCTCTGGTGGACGGCAACGGCAAACAGCTGTGCAGCAAATTCACGTGTATCAAATACACCACCAACTACGAGAAATTTGAAGCCCAGACTGTGGATGATTTCGCGGATGAAACCGTCATCAATTTTAACGATGACAAGACAGACAACTTCGGTGTTCTGGCAGATACGGTTAAGGAACCGTCTGCCGCTTCCGGCAAAAATATCATTTCGGAAAATGCCAATGATACATACACCGTAACCAATATTGATGACACTGTAACAGCACTCCATCCGGGTGATGAAGCGTTGTTCTATGATGCGGATGGTAAGGAAGTACTGGTTTCCATCGGCACCATCAAAATTTCCGGTACGACTGCAACCATCACCCGCAATGAGGACGCAACACTGGAAGATTTCTATCAGGTGCTCAAGGTGGACATGTCGGTAGCTGCTGACCCGGAGGATATCGACATGCGTCAGGCGGATGAAGGTGTCACGCTGCTGAATGAAAACGCAAAGCAGAGTAACAGTGACTCCGCTGTGCGCTCCGATGAAAAGGGCATTGAAATCATTGATGAGAATATTGATCTCTGCCGGTCCCTGGAATTTGGTCTGGACTACGAAACGAAGCATTTCAAGACGGGCGGCAAGCTGGAACTGAAAGAGATGATTTCGGTTGAAATATCCTATGATGCCGTTCTGTTTGGTGAGGATTATCTATACTGCAAGATGCAGTCCGAAACCAAAGGATCTTTCAGCTTTGAAGTCAAGGCAAAGGTCGATAATGATGACTCCGTCAAGAAACAAAAGGATGAAGCAACCATCAAGTTGGGCAAGATTCCATTCCCGCTCGGCTATGGATTTTCCTGCTCAGTTTCGTTGACCGTGCCGGTTGAAATCAGTCTGGAGGGCGGAGCTGCCATGGAAGCATCGTATTCCATGAAATCCGGTTTTACCTATTCCACAAAAGATGGAAGACAGAACATTTCCAATAAGAGCTTTGACGTGACCTTTATTCAGGCTGAGGCGAAATTTGAAGTCAAAGCCGGCCCTAATCTAGCGTCCAGCATTGAATTTTTGAAGGATGTTCTGAAGGGAGAGATCAGCGGACAGGCTGGCGGTGCGTTCGAAGCAGAAGCAAAAACCGGTTCGGTTGGTATCACAGATGCGGAATCCGTACATGCGTGCGCTCTGTGTGTAGACGGCGATGTGTATCTGTTTGCGAATGCCAAAGCAAAACTGAGCTATCAGATTTCCGATCATCTCAAGGGAACGCCGTTCAGCATCACACTTTATGAAATTAAAAGACATTTGTCTACGTTTTATGTTTCTGTCATAAACGAAGATGACTCTCCGCTGAAGGGACAGCTCACCTTCGGCAAAGGAAGCTGCCCGAACCAGAAATACCGCACAACATTCCACGTGAAAAATACTGCGGGAACCGAAATCTCAGGCACTCAGGTCAGCGTAAAGAAAGGTGATACCACTGTCGGTACCGTTGAGACAGGAAAGATACTCTACCTGTACAACGGCAGCTACAATGCGGCAAGTGAAGTGAACAGTAAAAAGCTGAGCAAAGACTTTAAGGTTAAAAGCAAGGCTTCCACTGTGACGCTGAGCGAGAAAACGGATGTGGTAACAGACCCGGACAATCCGGATGTACCCGATCCCGATCCGTCGGACATCGTGGAAAGCGGTACCTGCGGTGACAATCTGACCTGGACGCTGGAT
>SFJM01000109.1 GCA_004555915.1 Clostridiales bacterium
CAGGACAGGAATGCGCATACGCCAATGCTCTCCACGGAAGGCAGGCTGATACCCGTCAGAGAACTGCATTTGTAGAAGGCATAATCCCCAACTGCGGTTACCCGGTCATTTGCATACTCACCCGAAATGGAGCTTTCCACAATGGTAGTGTAGGCATAGCCGATATACTTGTACTGCGCATAGCAATAGGTGTTCCCTGTGATTCCGCTATTGGAGGGACTCCACCCAGTGAACACATAGTCCTCCGGAAAATCAACGCCGGTCTTTTCCGGGGTATCACCGGAATAATAAGCGCCGCTGCCATAAGGAACATTGGAGACGGTCTCCAGCAGTGTCGAACCATTGTAGAAGTAAACGGTATACTTTCGGACAGTCTTGGAGTACGCCGCATACACATTCCGATCCACCACAACTGCCTTGAGGGCATTGGCATTCGCCGAACCGCCTGCGGTCAAACTCCATCCGGTGAAGCTGTAGCTGTACTGTGCTGTGGAGGCCTTGGACGGATTGCTGCTGCCATAGGCTGTATCCCCACCATCGTAAACCGTGACAGTTTTCAGCAAGGTACTGCCGGTATCGTCATAGAAGTTGACTTGTGCAGTGAAGTGGTTGTATTGAATGTGAATGTTCGGATACCGTTCCTGCATCTCAGTAAGGTCATTTCCGGTCAGCGTATCAATGGTGAAGACCCCACTGATCTGCGCCTTATCCATGTTGTTGCCGTTTTCATCCAGACCGCGCATGGTGTCCAGCAGATCATAGAACGCCAGAATATCCGCCGCATCCTCGAAGGCGCGCTTAAGCCCGGTGACGCGGACACGGGCACCTGATGGGATGCTGTGCAGAATCTCCCACAGGTCAAACACCTCACTCACATTCTCCAGCCGGAGCGTGGAGATGTTGTCATATCCGCCAATGGAGAAATCCGTAATCGCTTTCTGGTTTCGGATGGTCAGGTTTGTGACCGTTTCGGGCAGATGGAGTGTTTTCAGAATACCGCCGTTGGGCAGCTGCACACCGGTGACCGCAGTTCCCTCAAAGTACAGATGCTCGATGTTAGTGCAGCCGGATACATCCACCGCCTGCTTCAGGTTCGGGCAGTTGCGGACATCCAGCGTCCGGAGCAAGGTGTTGTTGCCCAGGTAAAGTTCGGTCAGGTTGCCGTTGGAATAGCTGTCTGCCACATCGCCGACCTTCAGACTCTGAAGCCGGGTGGCCATGGAGAAATCCGCATAACCCACCATCAACCCGGAAAGGTCGCCAATGGATTGAAGCTGGCTGGCGCTGTAGATATACATCTCGGTGTCGTTCACATTGGACAGCGGACAGGCCAGCGTGTAAGCCACGTTTCGGTTGGCTCTCTGCTGCACCAGGTAGGAGCCGTACTTGATGGATGCGTAGATATCCGCGTAGGGCGTGACGGTAATATCGTCCTTGGCATAGCCACGGAGCGTCACCACATCGGTCAGGGCATCCCCAGCATTGTACTTGGAATCCAGATAGCGGAACCGGTTATACAGCCACCACTTTCTCTGCTCAGCCTTGGAGCCCTGCAGCATGGAAAGGTAGCTGGCCGTGTTCTGCTCCACCAGGGGCTGGAGGTACTTGAAGTAGGCATCCTCATTGAACACCGCTTCGGGCCACTTTGCCTGATGCTCCTCAAACCGCTGTTCCGTCACGGCGAAGGACAGCGTGCCACCCGAGCGCAGCTTCTGGTACATGGCTTTGATGTCCTCATAGAAAGCCGCCCGGACATTGATCCACAGGACGGACTGCTGACCATTGTAGATATCAGCCCCGGACTCGGTATGGTCGATGTCCTCCAGATTGTAGGAGAACACCAGCGCGCCCTCATTGTTGATGCCGATGGCAGTATCAAAGTCATAGGGCAGCGAGAACCACCTGCTCCCCGCCATGAAGGTCGGGAACATATTCTTGGCCCTGGAATCCACCATCAGGAACAGCTCCGTGAACAGGTAATAAAAAAGCACGGCATCCTTTTCAAAATGCTGTGCGAACTCAGATTTGAATTTGGCAAGGCGGTACTGCGCGGTATCCTGTGTGTAGAGAACACCATCGTAGGTGCGGCTCACCAGCAGGTTATCCCCTGTGGCGGCGGACTGATCGGTGCTTTTCAACCATGTGGCCAGTTCCGCCAGATGGGCGGCATCGGCATAGTCCTTGGGATATCTGGCTTCAAAGTCGCCCTGCCAGTCGGTGCCGGAATAATCATCGGATTTCCAGAGAACACGGTCGCTGGTGTTATTGAGAATTTCCCAGCTTTCATCGCCCTCGGTAAAGCCGAACACCTCCGGTGTTGCCTTATCAAAGTTGAAGTTGTATTTCCCAATGAAGCTGGTGGTGGTTCCGTCATACCAGAAAACTACGATTGGGAAACCGTCAATGGCCTGGCGGATTTTGCTGTCCTGCTTCTGAGGTTCGGTCTGGAAGGGACAGGTATCCTCATAGAGCCGGGCCAGT
>SFJM01000110.1 GCA_004555915.1 Clostridiales bacterium
TGGGGTATTTCATAGGCATCCTTCCTTTCAAGATTATAGTGTCAAATCAATGTTAGGGCGGCGGTCACGCTCGTGTTCCTGTTCGCGCTGTTGTTGTTCAGCACGGTCACGGCGGGCTTCGGTGAGGTGTTGCTGCACCTCTAGGGAGTGTTCTGCGATTTTACGGCAGAGGCGTTCTTCTTGGCGAAGCTGCTTTAGGGCTGTGTTGACTTGCTGGATGCGTGGGCTGTCCGGGTTTGTTTTATACAGCGATTTTCTTTCTGCAGTGAGCTGGACAATTTCACCCAGCTTGGCTTGTCGGTAGGTTTCCAGCTGTGCCAGCGTGTCAATGTTGTTCTTAGATAAAAACTCCATCTGCCGGATGCGCTGGTCTAACTTGTAGGCATCCTGCCGCACCGCATAACTTGGACGGCGCGGCTTGCGAGGGAGCGCACCCAATTCGTACAGGTAACGATAATACAGCGCCTGCAGGCCAGTCAACTTGCGGCGTGGCTTGCCGCTGCGCAGACGGCCAGGTTGGATTGTTGGTGGATTTTCAACATAAGGGCGGTAGCTTCGTGGATACAGGATGCGCGTCTGGATGGCTTCTGGCGTGTACCGCTTGCCCAGCGTTTTGAAGCGAACAAAGCGCACTTTTCCGGGCGGACGCAAAACGGGATACTTGCGTCCCATGCGGACCTCATACCCTTTGCGTTCCATTGCACTAAGAAACTGCCGCCATGTAAGGCTTTGTTGAATTGCTTCGTCCACATCCTGCCGAATAGCCGTACGCCATGTAGGCTGGTTGTTTTCCTCGGCCTTCCACTTTTCGTATTGCCGCTTTCCTCGCAGTGATTCCGGCGTTTCAATGATGGAAAGTCCATACCTTTGGCAGAGTGCATCCGAAAGTGCGCGTACTTCGGTATAGTAACTTTTACTATTGCTGTGGTACTTCTTTCCATCTTCCAAGCTAACGGCGCTCCATACAATGTGGTTGTGGTAATGCTTAGTGTTCAAATGCGTTGTCACAATTGCTTGGTATTTCCCAAGCAATAGCTGTTCCGCAAATTCGACACCGATCTGGTGCGCAAGTTCCGGAGTTACCTCCCCTTCTGCAAAACTCTGGACAAGATGGTATCCCTGCACACCGGTTTCTTTGTGCCAGCGAAGCGTATTTAATCGCATATCTTCAAAGGCGCTGGTGGTTGTGCATCCCAGTCCTGTTTCAAAACAGGCTGATTCGGTTTTATCCCGGTTTGCCGCATAGTCCACAGCTTCTTCCAGTGATTTCGGTGTCGTTTTTGCTTTGTTTTGTACATAGTCCACTGTGCGGTCAAGGCGGCGCACAGGGATCACGGATGTGTAAGCCATTTTTCATAGTGACTCCTTTACCAGTTTTCTTTTACTTCCCGCCAGACCTCTTGGGTTAGCCGGGTCATTTCATCCACACTCCCCTGCCCTGCTGTTCCGGTACTGTTGGCACGGTGGGCAAGCTGATTTGCATTGTTGCACAGCCCTGCCACCTTGCGGAGCAGATCGGCGTGGTGCGTGCAGGGGCGGGGAAGGATTTCTTTGCCTACAATGAGCGTGCGCAGGTATTCCTCTCGGTTCAGACTGCTGGCCGCAACCTGCCGATTCAAGAATGATAATTCATTCTCATCGACATGGAATGAGACAACAAATCTGCGTTTACGCACGGCAGGGGTTTGGGGCATCCCCAAAATGTGCGTCTGGTCGACCAGACGCTATGCTAGCAAAACACGACACCCCGCAAAACGGTTCATGACACAAGGTCGTCACCCTCCGAAACGGCTTTCTTCAAACCGTCCAAGGTCGTCACGATGCGGTTGTATTTCTGTGCCAATCCGATCTGTGCGTTGGTGGTAGCGTCCTTATTGCGGCTGCAGACCACCAGCATCGGGCAGCGCAGCAGCTTATCCCGCACAATGGCGGTGTACTCGCTGCGTTCCACGGCATCTTCCAGCACCAAATACTGGCTGTCCTGCAATTTAGGGCATACAGGCAGATAGCCCAGCAGGTACACCTCGCGGCAATAGTTGCGCAGGTGTTTGGATGTCGCGCCCTCGCTGGCGCAGATAAAAGCCCAAGGTCGTTTCATTTTCGTGATTCCTTTCTGAATTTCGGGAGTGAATCAGATTTGATTCACTATTTTTAAGTTGGCGGTCAAAAGTGAATCAGTTCTGATTCACTTCGGATTCAAGGGCAGTTTTCAGCCGTTCAGTGCTGCGGCGGAAGTAGGCGTCCGACATTTCGATGCCGACAGCCTCATAGCCCTCCTGCACAGCGGCCAGCACGGTGGTGCCTGCCCCGGCAAAGGGGTCAAGGATGCGCCCGCCCGGCTCGCAGATCTGCACCACATCCCGCATAAGATGCAAGGGCTTTTCGGTGACATGGATGCGGTTCTGGGGATTCGGGTAACGGAACACGCCCGGCAGACACCCAACATTTCTCTCAAGCGGCATTTTGCCG
>SFJM01000111.1 GCA_004555915.1 Clostridiales bacterium
GTAGCCGTCCAGAGCCATTTTTCTCAGATATGCCCCCATACTGCGGATACCAAGCTCGTCCATCTTCTGATGGATTCGCTCGACTTCCTCCTTGGATGCCAGGAAATGAACATCCTGGTCACGCTTTACCATTACAACACCTCCTCGTAGCCCTCAGAGCGTTTTGCAGGCGGGATATGCTCGGACTTGGATTTCAGATCAGCCAGAACAGAGGGGCGTTCCGCTTCTCCTTTTTCAGCACGGCTTTCCACCGTATCTTCCATATTCAGCGCCGCATCCAGCTCCGCAAGCCGCTGACTTTTTGCCGCAAGTTCCGCTTCCTGGGGGAATGGTTTTCCAAGTTCTGCTTTTGCCGCTTCCTGCTGATTGTAGAGATTGGTCAGCTGTTCATTGGCTCTTTCCAGCCGCTCAGGAATGCCAGAAAGTGCGTTATCCAGTCGGGTGATATTTCCCCTGGCATCCGTGCCAAGGGCTACACGGTGGCTCATAGCCCCTTTCAGAACGATGTCAAACTCACTTCGGAAGCTGTCATAGGAAAGCTCCATCTGGAATCCTCGGTAACTGCCCAGCGGAACTGGATCAGCACTTTTTGTCTCCTTGCAGGCGGCAAGAATGATTTCACCGGCATCGGCTTTTTCCGCATAATGTCTGCCCATGATTTCCATACCACAGAATCCTTCGGAGATCTGCGGATGTGCCTCCACGATCTTGATGTCCGCTTCAAAGCCATGGATATAGCCAGTCTGCTTTTCAATCTCAGCCGGGAAGTATTTCAGGAGCTTATCCTCCATGCGGTACTGCTGGCTCTGGTGGTCAGCTTTCAGCACTTTCAGCCTTGCTACATCAATATCCAAGTCCATCTTTTCCTTGATGAGCGGATTACCGGCACATAATGCTTTGATCTCCGCATAGGAAAGTGCCTGCTCATCCACATCGTCACAGGAACGAACCGGAGATTTGGAGGTCATGATCTGAGAGATAAATTTCTGCTTATTCTCCAGGGTCTGGTACAAATATGCGTCGAAGGTTCCCTCGGTCACATACTGATAGACCTGAACCTCTTTATTCTGGTTGCCCTGACGGATGATACGACCGTTTCTCTGGGTCATATCAGACGGACGCCAGCCCACATCCAGATGATGAACCGCCACCAGTTTGTCCTGCACATTGGTTCCTGCGCCCATTTTCTGCGTACTGCCAAGCAGCACACGCACCTGCCCGGTACGAACCTTGGCAAAAAGTTCTTTCTTTTTTGCTTCGGTATCCGCATCGTGAATAAAGGCGACTTCCTCGGCAGGTACACCGTTTGCCATTAACTTGGTTTTGATGTCGTCATAGACATTGAAGGTGCCGTCATTTTTCGGAGTGGAGAGGTCACAGAACACCAGCTGTGTCAGCCTGTCAGCTTGCCCGTCCTGCCAAATGCGGAGGATATTTCCCACACAGGCATTGAGCTTGCTGTTTGGGTCATCCGGCAACAGCGGGTTCATCAGCCGCTGATCCAGCCCCAGCTTCCGCCCATCGCTGGTAATCTTCAGCATATTGTCCACAGAAGGGTCAATCATACCGGCATGAACATCCGCAGCTCTTTCGGAAAGAGATGCAACCATATCCTTCTGATACTCAGAGGGCTGCACCACAACCGTCTCAAATTTCGCTTCGGGAACCGGAAGATGCAGCTGGTCAGAGGTCTTGATGTCGGCTACTTCCTTGAACATATTCATCAGTTCAGGAAGATTGAAGAACTTGGCGAATCGGGTTCTGGCACGATAGCCGGTTCCTTCAGGAGCCAGCTCAATGGCCGTCGTTGTCTCGCCAAAGGTGGATGCCCAGGAATCGAAGTGGGTCAGGTTCTTCTTCTGGAGCGTACCGTACTGGAGATAGCGCATGACCGTGTAAAGCTCGGTCATGGAGTTGCTGACCGGAGTGCCGGTGGCGAAGATAACGCCACGACCGCCAGTGATCTCGTCCATATAACGGCATTTCATAAACATATCCGAAGATTTCTGCGCTTCGGAGGTGGAGAGACCTGCCACATTCCTCATTTTGGTGTAGAGGAACAAATTTTTGAAGGCATGGCTCTCGTCCACAAACAGCCGGTCAACGCCCAGCTGTTCAAATGTGATGACATCATCCTTTCTGTCGGCGGCGAGAAGTTTATCCAGTCTGGCTTCCAGAGATTTTCTGGTTTTCTCCATCTGCTTGATGGTAAAATTCTCGCCACGCTGATATTTCAGTTCTGCGATTGTACCCTCAATCTCATCAATCTGTTCCTGCAGCTGCCGTTCCTGTCGCTCGGCAGACAGCGGAATCTTCTCAAACTGGCTGTGACCGATGATAACGGCATCATAGTCGCCGGTTGCAATACGGGCGCAGAACTTCTTTCGGTTTGCGGTTTCAAAATCTTTCTTCGTGGCAACAAGGAGCTTGGCACTCGGATAGAGGTGGAGGAACTCATTTGCCCAC
>SFJM01000112.1 GCA_004555915.1 Clostridiales bacterium
CTCCCTTGATGACATTTCTGCCGAACTGATTCTTCCATTTGTTGAAGCCCGCCACCAGCGTGGCGTCCGGCTTCTGCATATGAATCAGCACCTGATTGTTTACGCTGTAATGGTGAAACCGGCTCATGGTCTGAAGATACTGCGCATAGCTCTCCGACTGGAACAGCTCCTTGATGCCGTCCTCGATGCTTGCCGTGATCTCCTTCAGCCTGTCCCTGCTGCTCTGTTTTTCTGCCATATACCATCCTTTCCGGGAAACAGGGCACAGAGCCGAAGCCCTGCGCCCATCTCCCTGCATTATTCATCCGAAACGCGGCCTTTGCTTCTATCCGGCGGGACGGTGCCAGCCTCCTTTGCGCGCCTGCTGGCCGCCTCGCGACGCGCTCTGGAAAACGGCTCACGGACGGAAACACAGCTTTTCGGCACAATATAGCTTTTCGCACCGGCAGAGGAGCGTTTTTTCTCCTCATACACTTCTTCCGGACATTTTTTGCAAAGGGCGTCCAGCTTTTTAATCAGCCTCCTGTCATAGGTGTAGACGCTGGCGGTATCGTCTGCATCGGAAAACAGGATGATCGTTTCGCGTTCTGCGGGGCTCAGCTTCATGCGCCGGTTTTCTCCCTGTCAAACTCCAGAGCATAGCTGGATTTCTGCCCGTCGTCCGTCAGTACGAGGTAGGCGGAATAGCTTTTTCCGGTCTTTTCGGAGTACATGCCGCTGACAAATGTTCTGCCGTCCTTCAGAAGCGCCTCCGCCATCTTTTTTGTCAGAATGATGTGCTTTGCGGACAGGTAGCGGTTGTCCTTCCAGAGCCCGAAGCGGCAGTCGCGGCGCTCACAGAAAAAGCCGGTCTTGCTCTCTGTAACCGGACCGCCGCAGCGGGGGCATTTTCCGACCACCGGTCGTCCGGACGGAAACAGCACCTCCGCACCGCTCACAGGCTCGTAATCGCACACCAATTCGGAAACCATGCGGCTGATCTGCGCCATAAACGCCTCCGAAGAGAGCTCGCCGCGCTCGATCTCCTTCAGCATGTTCTCCCATTCCGCAGTCAGAAGCGGAGACTGGAGCTGTTCCGGAAGCACCGTAATCAGGGAGATACCGATGTCCTGAGGAACCAGGCTGACCGCCTTTTTGTTCTTCTTTCTCTCCACAAAGCCGGAGGAAACCAGTTTTTCCAGAATCCCGGCGCGGGTGGCGGGTGTGCCCAGCCCCTTGCGCTCGGCATCATCCGGCATCTCTTTCGCCCCGGCAGTCTCCATAGCAGAAAGCAGCGTATCCTCGGTGTATCGGGCAGGCGGTTTTGTCTTTCCTTCTTCCAGCGAAACGGCAAAACTGTCAATGGACTGTCCTTCCGTCATCGGAGGGAGCACCTTTTCCTTCTGTTCGCCTGCCGCATAGCTTTTCCAGCCGGCGGTCAGCACGGTTTTACCCTTTGCGGTGAATACCTGTCCGCCGCATTCGACAGTTGCCACTGTTTCCAGATAGGAGTACGGCGCACTGACCGCCATCAGCACCTGACGGGCAACCAGCTTCAGCACCTCGCGCTCTCCGGCTGTCAGAGCAGACAGTTCAGCTTCTCCGGCAGCCATCGTGGGAATGACGGCATGGTGATCGGAAACCTTACGGCTGTCGCAGACCTGTTTTGAAAACACATCTCCGACCGATACGCCGAGAATCCCGGAGGCGCAGGCAGCGGCGGCCGGAACCCCGCTTTCCATATCGTCCGTCAGGTAGCGGCTGTCGGTTCGCGGATAGGTACAGAGCTTTTTCTCATACAGGGACTGAAGGTAGTCCAGCGTCTGCTGGGCGGTGAAGCCCAGGATGCGGTTGGCATCTCGCTGGAGCGTTGTCAGGTCATAGAGTGCTGGGGCTTTTTCAGATTTTTCTTTCTGCTCCACGCTGCGGATCACCGCCGGCGCGCCTGCACAGGCGGATTTCAGGCTTTCCGCATCCGGCTTGCTTTTCAGCTTTTCACTGACCGCCGCAAAATCGCCGTTATCCAGCTTCACCGTATAAAAGGGCTCCGGCTGGAACGCCTTGATTTCCGCTTCCCGCTGTACCAGCAGCGCCAGTGTAGGCGACACCACGCGTCCGACATTCAGCGTGCGGTGATACAGCACCGAGAAAAGCCGGGTGGCGTTGATGCCTACCAGCCAGTCCGCCTTGCTTCTGCAAAGAGCGGCATCATAGAGATGGTCGTACTCACTGCCGTCGCGCAGGTTTTCAAAGCCCTCGCGGATTGCAGCATCCTCCATGGAAGAAATCCAGAGGCGCTTCACGGGTTTCACGCAGCCTGCCAGAAGATAGACGGTGCGGAAAATCAGTTCGCCCTCGCGTCCCGCATCGCAGGCATTGATGATTTCCGTCACATCCGAACGGCGCATCAGCTCCGTCAGCAGATCCAGCTGCTTTTTCTTATCGCGCCCGACGCTGTACTGCCAG
>SFJM01000113.1 GCA_004555915.1 Clostridiales bacterium
AACACACAGCGTTTTCTCCGATGTATTCTGGCTTTCCCACAACATACGGATCATTGCCAGAGCCAGCCGCTTCAGGAATAAACACCTTGGGGCAGTCAATATCACCTGTATTCTTTTTGATGCTTTCTCTGGAAACATAGGCAATCGTCCGAACCATATTGTCAAGATACAGCAGTTTCACATTATGCTCTGGCGTGGAATCTTCATAAACCACCGTTGCATTCTTTCCGCTCGTCTTGGGGTTAGTCGGAATACCAAACGGCGTATCGTTGGACACAATCGTTGAAACGGTGTCTGTTTCTGCGGTACCGCTCATAACTTTCTTAACGATATTC
The DNA here is from genome assembly GCA_004555915.1 of Clostridiales bacterium. Classification (GTDB taxonomy): domain Bacteria; phylum Bacillota; class Clostridia; order Oscillospirales; family Butyricicoccaceae; genus Butyricicoccus_A. The sequence goes on from SFJM01000113.1 coordinate 336, forward strand.
GCAAGTTCAGGCTCACGCACCAAAATATCAAGGTCGTTCAGGCTTCTAGTCGTTGTTTTCTCCTTGCCATTTTGTGCAAGGGTATATTCGCAATCTCCATCATAGCCGTTATCAATCAAATAGTAGCACAAGCCGCCTTTAATATCGACCGTTGGGAAAATATCCTGCGAAGATGGATAGACATACATCTTACGAATTTTACGATTTGCAAGCATCTGTGTGCGGAAGTCACCCAGCAAATTCTTTCTGCCAGCAGAAAACCAACGAGACGGAATAATCAAACTAATATAATGTGGCTCCACTTTCTCTGCAAGAGAAGCAAAATACTGGTAGATGGGCGCATCATTCGTTCCGCCAGAACCACCCATAAGCTGATACGGTGGATTGCCCACAATGGCATCAAATTTCATGGGCTGTCCCTCCTTTCCCCATGTATCGGTTCGCTGCAGCTTCTTTGCCAGACGCTGCGGGTCTTTTTCCCCGGGTGATGCTTTCTGCCATCCGGGTCTTGCACAGAACAAAGATCTGCTGCTCCACGGTCTCCTGCCAGAGAGCCTGTGTCTGCTCCAGCGGCAGCTTGTCCTCCGGGCCGGGCAGCTTCATGGCGTACAGGCTGTATGCCATATACAGGGGATACAGGCCGGATTTGGAGTTCATTTCCAGAATCCGTGCCTCCGGGTTGAGGAAGATATCCTCCGTGACCTGCCCCTGATCCACCAGACGAGGTTCCTCCAGAACCTCCTGCGGATCGAACTGCTCGTTGAGGAAGCAGTAACCACCCACCATGCTGCTCAGATGAAGGTTCACCACCCGCCACGGGGTCAGAACAGTTTCCTTGTCGGGGTTGCGAAAGTGGCTGAAGATCTCGGCAATGCGCTTCACACGCTCGGTGGGCGGCAGCTCGTCCGCAGCCTTTGCCATGCGGCGGATACGCAGACCCGCCCCGCTGACCACATCCTCGTCGTAGTATTTCAGCAGCTTGCGGAACAGGGGCTTGTCCACGGTTTTGGGCATGAACTCCTGCCAGGATTCCTCATCCACCAGCGTGATGAAGTCTGCCATCTTGATGCTCTCGGTCAAATCCACCTTGGCACCGTAAATCAGCAGGGGCAGACGGATGGACACATTCCGCAGCAGCCGGATGACCTTCTCCCGTTCCTTTTTCTGCTCTTGCAGTTTCTTGAGCAGGTCATCATCCTCTTTGGTGCGCTCCCGCTTGGGCTTGTTGGAAATCTTGTCTGCCTTTTCGTATTCCTCTCCCGTCAGCCCCTGATGATTGATGTGGACCTTGGTTTCCTTTTTGGCGGCTTTCTGCTCACTGAGCTTGTCCGACAGGGTATGGAACAGCTGCACATCGTCCTCGTCCATAACGATGCCGGTGTCCTGTTTGTAAACCGATTCATCGTCAAAGCCGCTCTTGATGGCTCTATCCACCGTCAGACGCTTGATCTGCCGCATCATTTTGGAGACGCTGTATGCAGTCATCTGGGTGCCGTCCACCGCAATCACCGGGCAGAAGTTCAAAAACTCGCCCAGTGCCGCCCGGTTCTGCTCCTCGTTGGTCCGACCCCGCTTGGTAATGCGGTTGACCTCAGAAATCACGTTCAGGGCACGATCTGGCGCAAAATCAAAGACATAGCAGCGTTCCTTCTGCTTGCCGTCCAGCACCCCTGCCGACTGCACCCGGAAGATGGTCTGCATATAGCCGGACGCAGCCGTGCTTGCCGACCCGGTCAGCATCATCACAGCCGTCCACTCCGGCACCGTCACGCCGGTGGTCAGCTTGCCGCAGGAAATGGTAATGGTATAGCGGTTCGCCTTGATGACCTGCTTTACCAGCGTCAGGGCGTTGTCATAGGGCATTTCGGCATCGCCGTCACCTGCAACGTTAGCGATTTTATAGGCTCCAAACACAGGGTGGTCTTTCAGCAGCCTGCTCAGGGCACTGGCTTCTTTCACGCCCGGAACCATCCAGAGGGTATGCCGGAACATCTCCCGGTACTCCGGCGTGGAGTAGGGGTAGTTGCTCTCCGGGTTCTCCGAAGAAATCAGGTCCAGAAAGCTTCGCACATCGGCCTCGTGGACAAAATCACCCACCTGTGCGCCAGCCGGCAGAGGACGGAAATCCCGTGCAGGGTCGCCCGTCCACACCCGGAAAAACTCGGTAAAGTTGAACGCCATCTCCAAGGTCTCGTAGCGGTAGGAGGTGGGCAGACTTTTCCCAAGGTCGAAGGTTAGGATGCGAAGTTCCGGCAGGTCTGCATAGGGGTTATGGTCGCCGGGGTGCAGGGTGTCCCACTCCCGCTTGCGCTTTTGCTCCATGACGTAGTCCCATGTGTAGACGTTGTTCTCGTACTTCTGCATCAGGTTGTACGGTGTGCCGGACAGCTGCAGAACCTTGGGCGCCTTGCCGTTCTTTTCCGCTTCCAGCAGAGACTGCACCTTCTGCCCTCGCTGGGTCTGGGTGCCCTCGTGGGCTTCATCGTAAATCACGAGATCCCAGTCCATATCGAAAGCGGTGTTATTCTTGTCAAACTTGCCGTCTGCTCGCTGAGAGCCGCGCAGGTCCTGCATGGAGGCAAAGTAAACAAACGCCTTGCCGGAATTCTGGTAGGCTGTCAGGTTTGCATCGTTGCGTGCATCCATTGCCGCATCGTAAACGGACGAATCCGTATCGAAACGGTCTTTGTGGGTGACAACGATCACCTTCTGGTAGCCAGCTTTTTTGATGAGCGCATAGGCCGTGACCGTTTTGCCGAAACGCATCTTGCAGTTCCAGAGCATCGAGTTTTCCTTGCGAAACACCCGCAGCGTCTGATTGACGCAGTCCATCTGCTCATCCCGCAGGGTAATGGCTCTCTTTTTGGGCGCAGCAGGGACAGTCTGCGGCAGAAAGCTGATCTGCCCCTCACTCTTTTCGGCAGCAGTCAGCGCCGTGCGGCCCTCTTTTACCGCCTGAATCGCACGAATGGCAACGGACAGCGGCACCTCAAACCACTCGCTGTCCTGATTGGAATTGGAGAACTTCCGGGCCGAAAAGCCAGAATTGTACAGGACGTTGTGAACATCATCGTCATCAAACAATTCCGTATCGGTCGTGCCATCCTCAAAGGTCACTGTTCTGCGGGCAAGTTCGGTATATTGTAGATCATACTCCACCATAGCCGTTCGGGTGTACTGACCGATCCGGTCATGGGCCGCGCGATTCAGTTCCTCACAGTTCGGTGGGAGCTGCTTATAGCTGTTTACGCTGTCAAAATTCGTTTTCCCGATTTTCCAGTACCCTTCATGCTGGGCATCGTGAATCGTAAAGATGTAAATCAACCGATACGACATGGTTGGTTTATACGCTGCCATTTGCACTTCCTCCCCTCACCATCGAAAGGAATGTCATTGTCTGGTTGGAACGCCAATCCTTTATGATGCTGTAAATCCCGTTGTGTGCCCGGATATTTCCGCTTTTGCATCCGGGGCAGAGGTCAATTTGTTCCTCACTGCCGAACCAGCTGATAATTTCAATTTTGTTTTCCTTACAGCTGCCCACCTTCATCTGCCGCAGGTTGGGAAGTTTGCCAAAGCGTTCCCGGTAAACTTCCACAAAGGTCACAAACAGGTTTTCCCGTGCCAGCAGCAGGCTGTCGCCCTGATACTCAAAGCCGTACACGCTCTGGAACGCCCGCTTCGTCCATGTGAACCATTCTTCTTCGGTGTCCATGTTTTCGCTGATAACACGCAGCTTGCGGTCTAGCAGGCCAATTCGCTGGGAAATGGGAATGGTTTCGCCCGTTACGGTATCGTAACGGCTTACCAGATAGGGAGCCTCGCCGCAGGAAATTTCCAGCCGCTGTGCATCCACATATTTCTGCCATGTGTGCTGACGGTCGTCCGGGAAGGCGATTTTGTCAGCCGTTGCTTTCCACGACATCTCCTTCTGGATGTTGAAAACATCCTTTCTGCCAAACCACTGCTCATCCACCAGATTGTTCTGTGCGTTGCAGATCCAACTGGGGGTAAACACCTCTGCTTTGTCACGGGTGCGGTTGGTCTGGTGCTCCAGTGCTTTTTCCACTCTGGGCTGGATTAGACTGTCCTGTTCGCCTGTAACCAGTTCCGGCAGGATTTCTTTTTTGAAGCTGTATGGTTCGCCCAGTTCGGCGTAATCATCGGTTGCCCAGATGATGTTTTTCTTGGTGGTCTTGTCCTGAAGCAAAATCTCAAGGAGGGTGCGTTCATGGTCCAAAAGTTCCTGCTCCAACAGGTCAATCCCTGCAATGCTGAACATCCGCCGCCCTCCCTTCCATTTATTGATGGTACTATAATAACACACCTTTCGGGGTTTGTGAATGTGTACCATCCACCGTTTTCATCAGGGCACCCCATTTTCCAGTGCCCTGCCGGGAAGAATCCAAAAGCAACACCGCGCAATGCCATAAAAGAAGTATTCAATCAGCTTCATAAGTCCTACTATCACTGCTTCACTGCAATAAAATTTGTAAAACCATCTTGACGCTCGCCGTAATCCATGATACCCTTTATCGCAAATCCCACCATTTTTGTAGAAAAATACAGAACGGCGAGGATTTATTCCCCATGAAGATTTTTACCGCCCCGCAACACACCCGATCTATTTTGCCGCTGTTTCACCCGACAAAATTTTTCGCCTGTCTTGCAGGGCGGTTCTTTTCTTTTATAGGACAGGAACTGCGAACCTTTCAACAAACCATGACAAGGAGGCGACCCGAAGCGTGATCTATCGAGACAATTTGTTTCTCAACGCCAGATTTCAAGAGGCTGTCCAAGCTGCCCATGACCAAGATTGGCAAACCTTTGAAAAATATTCCTTCTACGATGCCAAGATGATGGAAGACCTGTTGTACAAATGCGAACATCTGATGCCTCTTGAAGTCAAATGTCGGTACGCCTTACAACATTATTACAGTCACGGCGATCATTCTCCCATCATTCGGAAGTATGTCCGCCGAGCCAAAATCATTCGTCCTGACAACTGGCGCAATGCTCTGCCGGAGAGTGTAAGAAATCTTGACACGTTCACTGTATATCGCGGCGGCATCGGCAGCATTGAGCGTGCGCCACTGTCCATTTCATGGTCGCTCTCTTACGATGTTGCCGAATGGTTTGCACACCGCAGTGAACTCTTTTACCGTTGCCCTTGTCATGTGTATCAGGGAATGATCCACGCCGACAAGGTAATTGCGTATCTTCCTGAGCGCAGCGAATTTGAAATCATCCAACATCGGAATGTCAAAGACGTGCAGGAAATCACGCCGCTGAGAGGATACAGTCCTCCGTTCAATGCCTTCAAATCATCGAAAAAATGGGTTCACGATGAAGAGGAAAGCAACCGCTATTTCAATGAATGGTATCAATCGCAGAACTGCTGAATTTTATGTTGCTTCAAATAATAAGTCCTACTATCACCGCTTTACCACAATAAATTTTGCAAAACCATCTTGACGCGCCCTGCAATCCATGATACCCTCTATCGCAAATCCCACCAAATTTGTAGAAAAGTACAGAATGGTGAGGGTTTATTCCCCATGAAGATTTTTACCGCCCCGCAACACACCCGATTTGTTTTGCCGCCGTTTCACCCGACAAAATTTTTCGCCTGTCTTGCAGGGCGGTATTTTTCTTTTGGGAAGCTGAACCTTGAATTCTTCATAAGCCGTCTGAACGAGATACTGCGCCATGACCTCACACTTTCTGTGGGCGAGCCGGACAACGCCGCTGCAAAACAGGGGCAGGAACTGCGTTCGGTGTGAACGGTGACCATGAGCAGGGGCTTTGCCTTTTCACACG
>SFJM01000042.1 GCA_004555915.1 Clostridiales bacterium
TACTTACCGAATGCCAATGGCGGAGGTTAAATCTATTATCTTTCGATATGTGTTTATCTACTATAATCGGAAGCGAGTATATACGTCGAATCCCTTAGGACTTCCACCCGCTGTTTATAAGAGACATTACCACAATATGTATCATTCATCTGCTGCTTAAAATTTGTGAGTTTTTAGACTGCACTTTTCTTGACAATTCCACAGGCTGACTTGAACGATTAATGTCAAACTTACATTTTTGATTGTCCTTGGGTAAATGGATACCAGAATGATTCAGTCTGAATTTATTGCTATAAATATGAGGAGAAAATATTATGTTGCGATTCAAGCCAACAGAGCACCTGACCGGTGTTACCATTCAAGGAGACTTACAGGATTTCTATGAGCTTACGGAATCTATCTACCGTATAACAGGGATAGTAGATGATCCGACTTCTGCATATTATGGAGTGAGGAATACTCTGCTGGCGATTTGCTATGATATTCGTCATGCGTATATGGGCGATCGCGATATTTTTACGGTTGAAAATGGAATGAATCAGGAAATAATGCGATGGCATAAAATGATTACTCCAACCAATAATGTTTATTACAGTGTAAATGTGCTGTTTCCACTGGCAATTTTTGCTGCTGTCTCTATGCAACAGGCGTTCCCAAGTGCAAGGAAGTTTTACGAATCGAAGAATATGGAAGAGGGAGAACATTTGCCGCCGTACTCTGATTATGTTCATGATAAGGCATATCTGAATCAGTTTGCCGCGGGAGTCTGGCAGGCGTTAGGTGAAGTAATCGGTGGCCTTGAATTAGAAAAGATCATTCGTTCGTGGGAGAATTCTTATGATAGTTATGCCTGCTATGCGACACAGTATATTGATAAATGCAACATAGAATTATTGAAAGCACCGTTGGAAAAACGCAAAGATAAACTACGTAATATTGCGAAACGATTGGTGAAAGCACCACAGGCATATTATACGTTATTAAGAGATTTGCATGCTGCAGCGAAAGAGTATAACACAGATATTTATTCTCTCCATGATTCCAGACTGGAATATCCGGAGGAGATTGAGTGGTAACTGCAGTCAGTACATGATTTTACATATACTGATATTACTCTGCTGTGGTTAGCATCAGGAAAATACAGGCATATTTTTATGCGTGTCGGCATTCCAGCGGAAAGAAGAGTTCACTTTTGAGACTACGAATATCGTTAATAGATATGATGGTATTCGCAATTTGAAGAATCCTCCTTTCGGGCTCCAGCCTTGAAACCTTTCCCGTGATCTGCAAATATTCTCCGACATCAGAGCCGGCAAAGCGATGAAAATAAACGACCGTGAGCATATCACCCTTCGCAATCATGTGAAGTTTTCGGTCTAATTCGGCCTGTGCTTCCACGGACAATTCGATGCGTGGAACAAGCACTTTCTCTTTAACCCGGAGTGCAGTTTCATACCCCTTAAGGGCGGCGAAGGGGGAGAACTGTTTTGCACGGTCTAAACGGCTCATTTTTGCATGTGATTTCATAACTTCCTCCATGTCAATCGCGTTATGCCTTGTGCCCGCCGATCTGGCGGTTTCGGTCCATGGTTGTGGCAGCGGCCTGTAGATTCATCCCTTTCAGAATAGCGTTTTTTCCATAACGCTTTTTGATGTTCAACACAGCCAGTTGCATGTTTCGCTCCCGTTCCAGCTTAATGGGATCGGAAAACAGATCACACTGCTGGAAAGTTTCTTCGGATACATTGTTGAAGGTAAGATTGATCCGTCGAAGGGGAGCGGTTCGGCTCATAATTCTGCTGTACAGACTGTCTATTGCGTACATAATTTTAGTAGAAGAACTTGTAGGCGTGCCCAGATGTATGTTGCCATGTGCCGGTTTCAGCTCCAGATGTCTGTCATATCCCAGCTGGAGCGTGACCGATTCCGCTGTCAGACCTTTATCAACCAGATCGAGAACGAGCAAGTCTGTCATTTCGTGGACAATCAGCCGACCTTCGTCGAAGCTGTAGTTTCGGGGCAGTACCTGACCGCTGGATATGGAGTGGGACTGCGGCTTGTATGCTTTGATATCTGCAATGGTGGTGGGTTCCCGTCCCCATGCGTGGTCAATCAGCAGTTCAGCATCTACCCCAAATAAGCGATACAACAGATCTTCGTTGAACAGGGACATCTGCGCGATGTCGCCCATCGTTCGCATTCCATTGCGTTCCAGCTTGGCGGAAATCCCTCTGCCGATGCGCCAGAAATCCGTCAGCGGTTTATGATCCCAGAGCTGTTCCCGATAGGTTTGCTCTGTCAGGATTCCGATGTGGTCATCTGAATGCTTTGCCATGATATCCATTGCGATTTTTGCCAGATATAAATTTGTTCCGATGCCTGCTGTGGCTGTAATACCTGTGGTTTGCAGCACATCATCCATGATGGCAACCGCCAGCTGCTTTGCGGTCATACGGTGAAAGACAAGATAATGAGTTACATCCATGAAAACCTCATCGATACTGTAGACATGAAGGTCCTCTTTTGAAACGTATTTCAAATAAACCGCGTAGATGTTGGCGGAATAGTCAATATAGAGCTGCATCCGCGGCGGCGCCATGATATATTCGATATGTTTCGGTATCTCAAATACACGGCAGCGGTTATGCACACCGAGCTTTTTCATGGAAGGGGAGACCGCAAGGCAGATTGTCTTTTCCCCTCGCTCCGGGTCAGAGACAACGAGATTTGTGGTCAATGGATCAAGCCCGCGTTCCACGCATTCCACAGAAGCATAGAAGCTTTTGAGATCAATACAAACAAATGTTCGATTCATAGCGTAAAAGAAAACGCCTCCTCCCGGCGAAAACAGATAAAGCGACAGCAGAGACAATGTGCCGATCTGCAGAACCAAATCCGACGTATTGTCACTCAATAAATTCTTCCGGCAATTCACTGCCCTTGATATTGCGGAAAAAGCGGCTGTCTGGTGTATAGGGAATTTTGAAATGATAGTCGAGATGGTTTAATTCCTGTAGCTTAATCAGCATGAGATTGACGTTCGATCCCAGCATCTGAGAAAGCTGTACGACGTCATAGCCTTCCCGTGCCAGTGAATACACCTGATCGCTGTCCAGAAGAATATGGGAGGCAAAGGCATTTGCCTCATATTCTGTTGTGTCCTTCATGTTGAACAGGACAAATTCCTGCAGGGCACCGCCTTTTGCCAGATCACGATGCCTGCAATCATGCCCGATTTCATGTGCCGCGACCATCTGGCGAAGCCGTGTATCCATTTTGGGATTGAGAAACATCATGCGATGATTCCAGCGGAACGTATACATCCCCAAGAGATCGGTAAACGCATCCTCATAATAAATTTTAATTCCGATCTCTTTGGCAATTCTAAGCGGGTCTCTTGTCCCGCATTGCCGGACGAGGCTGTTCGCCTGTTTGAAAACTGAATAGGAATCCAAAATCTACACCTCCTGAACGTATTGCAGTTGTTTGTGGCTGATTCAGTCGAAAATGTTGTCTTTGCGATATTTTTTGGGGGTGTATTTTTTGTTGTCCTCTTTACAGTCGAAATAAGCCTTCTGCAAAGCGATCATGACCGCATCCTTATCGGCATCGGAAAGCTCACCGCCTGCAAACATGCCGGACAATTCAGCAACCAGTTGTTCTGCTTGCTGTCGGCCGCGACTTCCGTACTGTGCACTGGCTTGGGATACAAATTCCTCGTCTTCGGTCAGCAGATAATTGGTATCACAGCCGAGCTGTTCCGCCAGCTTGCCGTACAGCTCACGCTTGCGCGGGTAGCGACCCTCCTGTTCATAGCTGGCATAGGTTCGGAGGCTGACTCCGACGGCTTTGGCAAGGTCTGCCTGCGTCAATTTTTTTTCGGTGCGAAGGTACTTCAGCTTTTCCCCGAATTTCATGTTGGTCACCTCTTTGTACAATTAAATTGCATATTATTTCCAAAAACACTATTGACAAATGAAATTAAACTGCCTATAATCAGGCTATAACAAGCGATTGATTTACATATATTATACGTTAAATTTCATGTTTTGTCAAGAGACAGAGATGAATACGAAGAAATTTTTTCAAGAGTATGTAACTCAGTTGCTTTTATTGACTCAGAGAAGGGATGTGTGCTTATGATTTTATCGTATCAGGATTTGGATGTGATTGCTGATTCCATCCTCAGGGAATTTAAACCGGGACGGATCACACTGGATGCCATTGATGTGGAACGTCTTGCGCGGAGCTTTTTGGGCTTGACGATTCGATATGAACGATTGTCTGACGATTTCAGCATTCTGGGAGCAACCACCTTTTCGCCGGTGGAGCTGGAATTGCTCTGTCATGGAAAAACACAGGTCATTTCACTGCCTGCCAATACCGTCCTGTTGGAGGAACGACTGTTGTTGGATAAAAAACAGCAGTTGGGCCGCCGACGGTTTACACTGGCGCATGAATGTGCCCATCAGATTCTCCATCGGTATGAGAATGCCGACAATCCGACGCCGGAGGTACAAAAGCGCACATATTCCCTCCGTGACCTTAAATCGCAGGAGGACTGGAACGAATGGCAGGCAAATGCACTGGGTGCGGCATTGCTGATGCCCAAAGCAGTCATTGCAGGCTGTATGAGGAAATACGCCTGCGGCAGGAAGCTGATCTGCTATGAACACGCATTTTCTTACCATGATTACTGGGTGATGAAGAACATTTGTGAAATTCTGGAAGTATCCCGCAGTGCGCTGGAAATCCGGCTGCGTCAGCTGGGATATTTACTGGACAAACCATATACGGAATATCAGGGAACATTGGAGGTGTGGAACGATGAGGAGGATGTTTAAGCCGCTTACGCCGGAGATGATGCAGAAAATCCGATGCTCCAGCGACGAGGTTTCAGGACAGAAATCCAGATTTATCAAGTGTCCGTACTGCAACAGCAAATCCATCCGGGTATTCGAGGATACCCGCGGGCATGTACAGACAAAGTGCAAGGTGTGCGGGAAGGAGACCGTTTTCGATGTTCTTTCCATGCGCAGAGTATCCTTTCGCAGGATTTCGTAACCGGAAACGAAAAAAGAATAGAGTGAGCTGATGTAGCTGTGCTATAAGGGGCCGCATGATTGCGATGACTTCCTAAGCCGTAAAACTAACCAGACAGTCTTTGGGGACTGTTGTTTACGGAACAGGTGGGCAATCATGCGGCTCTTTTTTTATTTTCAACAGACAAGCAAACCAATCAACAGAATAAAACAAAATATCGTGCCTGAGTTGCAATAGGGCAAAGGATATCTCATACGGTTCTGGAACACGGAATGATTTGACAATCAACCGTGTACAGACCGCAGGAAGTACCCTCAGCCTGTTGCGCTCATTTTTAAGACAGATATCGACCCGGCGGCTCTGCGTGTACTTCACATAGGGCCGTTTTTCATTGGCAGGAGGATTCTTTGCCCCAACCGCATCCAGAGCGGAAAGGACAGAGAATCATGAACAGAAACAGCAAAAACGAGCACATCACCTTTAAAACACTGCGCTCCATGGTCAGGAGTACTATTGGGAAAAACAAGCCTACGCCGAAATATCTCCGGGAAAACGAAAAACCTGTGGCAATCAGCGCAGACGGCAGTATGACGGTATATCCCAGCGGGTTTGTCACTTATAAAAGCGTGACCGGTTCTACGGTGGTCAATCTGGCGGAATGCGGTTCGTATACATATACCTTTGATGGCGGAAAAAATGGTCTGCCGGAGAAGCATACCATTTCTGCGGAAACGCTGGAGCAAATGGAATGGAGCGTGGTCGTGGCGCTCCGGGGCGAAGAGCGGGCCGCGGAGAACAATATGAACCGGAAAGGTGACCGCACGGGAAACCGGCAGTATGCATATGAAGATGGCACTGACCCGTGGGAACAGCTCGAAAATCAGACAGAAGATGATGTGTTGGCACACATCGTTCAGCAGGACAGCATTGCGGAGCTGCTGGGCTGTTTGACTGACCGACAGCGCCGGATTGTGAAGCTGTATTTCTTTGAACAGCTGACACAGCAGCAGATTGCAGACGCATTGGGCATCCGCCAGCAGTCGGTGACCGATGCCCTGTGTGCGGCGCTGAAGCGAATGCGGAAACTTTTTAAAAAAATTTTTCTGTGACTGCCTGTTATTTCCGCCTTCCCACGACAGCAGGTGAAGAGGGGACAACTCCCTCAAATCCAAAGGGAAGGAGGCACAGCGATATGAACAGGAAATTTCATGTGGACATCAACACGCCCGGCAATCCGGGGGAGCCGGTGCTGACAGCCAGACGCATCACGCTCCGCAATCGTTTTCTGAACGCTTTGTTCGGGAAGAAACAGCAGTTTGTTATCATTCTGCCTAGAAGGATGGTGGACAGCTTCAGCGTGAAGGAAATGCCGGATGACAGCACATCTGACAGATAAACCAACCATTTTCGGACGCAGGATATCCTGCGAAACAACGGAGGAAAACAAAAATGTCTGACAAAACAGGAACCTTTGATTCGGCAAAGCTGGCGGGCGGACTGAACATGGTGTTCAGGGGATACGCGATGATTTTTGACGCAATGGCAGAACAGGCCGAGCTGTTGGAAACGGCGGCGCGGGGAACTGCCCCGATTGTCCCAGCGGAACAGCCAGACAGTAACACACCGCCCTGGGAGGATGCTCCGGAAACTGCCGCAGAGCAGGCCGCCCAGAAGAAGCAGATGACCAAACAGGAATTCCTTTATACCATTCAGTCGAAGGTCACCGACCCGACAGCTCAAATTCCTGCCGACAAGGTAAAGGCACTGCTGAACAAGCACGGGGCGAGTTCGCTTTCGGCGCTCCCGCCGGAGAAATATGAAGCGTTTCTCTATGACTTCAACCGGCTGTGACAGAGGGCAAAATGGGAAAACATGCACTGTTATCCGCATCCTCCAGCCACAGATGGCTGAACTGCACGCCATCGGTGCGGCTGGAGGAGCACTATCCGGACACATCCACGCGCTATGCGGAGGAGGGCACCGCCGCACATGAACTGTGCGAGTACAAGGTGAAGCACTATCTGCATGGGCGGATGCCGCGCCCGCAGTCGGAGTTCTACACGGAGGAGATCGAACGCTACACCGATGTGTACCTCCATTTCTTTGCGGACACGCTGGAGGAAGTCAAAAAGACCTGTCCGGTGCCGATGGTGATGGTCGAGAAACAACTGGATTATTCCAACTATGCACCCGACGGCTTCGGCACAGCCGACTGCATCATTGCCGCAGACGGAACGATGCATGTCATCGACTTCAAGACCGGGTTCCAGTATGTAGAGGTTCGGAAAAATCCACAGCTGATGCTGTACGGGCTCGGCGCACTGAATGCCTGTTCATGGATGTATGACATTCAGCAGGTGGCACTTTCAATCGTTCAGCCACGGGTGGACAACGTGGCGACCTACACCTGTTCCGTTGAGGAGTTAATCCGGTGGGGCAATACGTATGTCAAGCCCAGAGCGGCGCTGGCGTATCAGGGAAAAGGCGAGCTGGTTCCCGGCGAACACTGTAGATTCTGCCGCCATCAAGCACACTGTGTTGCCCGTGCGGAGGAAGCATTGCATCTGGCGCAGGAGGAATTCTGCAAACTGGATGGCATGAAAGAAACCGAAATCAGTGCCATTCCAAAAGTACACTTTAGGAACCCCGCCACGCTGGATCATGGCGAAATAGAAGCGCTTCTGCCGATGCTCCACCGCATTTCTGAGTGGATTGACGAGGTTTTTGCTTATGTGTCGGAGGAAGCGATTCAGCACGGCGTCATCTGGAAGGGCTATAAAGTCGTGGAAGGGCGCTCGGTCAGACGATTTACAGACGAGAAGCAGGTGGAACAGGTAGCTGTCGCCGCAGGCTATCTTGATATTTATAAAAAAAGCCTGATCTCACTCACGGAGTTTGAAAAGCTCATGGGAAAGAAGAAATTTCAGCAAATTCTTGGCGGGCTGGTGTACCGCCCGCCGGGAAAGCTGACACTCGTGCCGGAGACAGACAAGCGTCCGGCGGTCGACCTGACCGCGGCGCCGGATGAATTTACGGCACTGGATTAAATGACGAAAAGGAGTTTATTATGGCGAACAATCAGAACAACAACGCAACCCGCGTACACATTCCCTGCCGCATTTCGTTTGCGAATATCTGGGAACCGAAGTCCATCAACGGCTCGGATGAGAAGTATTCCGTATCTCTGATTATCTCCAAGGAGGACAAGCAGACGTTGCGCGCCATTCACGAAGCGGTTCAGACCGCCAAGGAAAACGGAAAGGGAAAATGGAACGGCAAGATTCCCGCAAACCTCAAACTGCCGCTGCGTGACGGCGATATTGACCGCCCGGATGACGAGGCATACGCAAATGCGTATTTCATCAACGCCAACAACAAGGAGAAGCCGGGCATCGTCGACCGCCGTGTCCAGCCGATTACAGACCCGTCTGAGGTATACTCCGGCTGTTACTGCATTGTATCGGTGAATTTTTATCCGTTCAATGCCAATGGCAACCGCGGCGTTGCGGCTTCGCTGGGCAACATCCAGAAGGTGAGCGATGGCGAACCGCTGTCCGGCCGTGTGAGCGCCATGGCGGAGTTCGAGGCGCTGGAGGATGAGGAAGAGCTTATGAAGGAAGAACTGCCGGATTATCTCCGGTAAGACGGCGGTGCAGGAGGACGGCTGGCATCCGCCGGCTGCTCTCCAATTTGGAAGGGAGGAAGCTCGCTGTGAGACAGCGCATTGTCCATATTGATATTGAAACCTTCTCGGCCGTAAACCTTGCCAAATGCGGCGTGTACCGCTATGCCGAGTCGGACAGCTTTCAGATTTTGCTCGTTGCCTATGCTTTCGATGACGGCCCGGTTCAGATTGCAGACCTTGCCAGCGGCGATCTGTTCCCACAGGAACTGCTGGACGCATTTTTCGATCCTGATACCATCTGTATGGCACACAATGCGCAGTTCGAGCGCGTGTGCTTTTCCAGTTATCTGAAACGGCAGTATCCCGGAACGTATTTGCAGGAGGACGAATTTTTGAACCCGGACAGCTGGTACTGCACGATGGTGCAGGCGGCTGAGCTGGGGTTGCCGTTTTCGCTGGACGGTGTGGCAACCGTGCTGAAAACCGGGGAACAGAAGGACAAACGGGGCAAAGACCTGATCCGGTACTTTTGTGTTCCGTGCAGGCCGACAAAAGCCAATGGAGGCAGAACCAGAAACCTGCCGGAGCATGATCCGCAAAAGTGGGCGGATTTCAAAGCCTACTGCGTGCAGGATGTTGCGACCGAACGGGACATTCACAGGAGGATGCAGCATTTTCCGCTGTCAGAAGCGGAGCTCGCGTTTTATCACATGGATCAGCGCATCAATGACCGCGGCTGGAAAATAGACCTTCCGTTTGTCCGGCAGGCGATTGCCTGTGACATGCTGTACAGCGAGCAGATGACTGCCCGGGCATATGAGCTGACAGGCTTGGAGAACCCAAACTCGGTGTCCCAGCTCAAGGGCTGGCTGGAAGCGCGGGGCATCCAGATGGACAGTCTGTCCAAAAAAGCGGTTGCGCAGGCGGTAAAGGAACTGGACAGCGGCGGGTGCGATGCGGAGGTACTGGAAATGCTCAAGCTCCGGCAGAAGCTGGCGAAATCGTCCGTAAAGAAATACGAAGCCTGTGAGCGGGCAGTCTGCAAAGACGGCAGGGCAAGAGGGCTGTTCCTGTTCTACGGTGCCAATCACACGGGACGGTTTACCTCCCGCCTGATTCAGGTGCAGAATCTGCCGCAAAACCATCTGGAGCCGCTGGAAATTGCGCGTAATTTGGTGAAAACAGGACAGTTTGGCGCGCTGGAGTATTTTTTTGGCAATACACCGCAGGTGCTGTCCGAGCTCATCCGCACGGCGTTTGTGCCGAAGGAGGGTTGCCGCTTTATCGTCGCGGACTTCTCTGCGATTGAAGCGCGCGGACTCAGCTGGCTGGCGGGAGAGGAATGGCGCATGGAGGTTTTTCGGACGCATGGCAAGATTTACGAAGCGACCGCCGCTAATATGTTCCATATTCCCATAGAATCCATCACCAAAACCAGCCCGGAGCGGCAGAAAGGCAAGCAGGCGGAGCTGGGGTGTGGATATGGAGGTTCGGTCGGCGCTCTGATCAGTATGGGCGCACTGGAAAATGGTCTGAAGGAATCCGAACTGCAAGATATTATCGACGCATGGCGGCAGGCAAATCCCAAGATTGTACAGTTCTGGTACGATATTGACCGCGCGGCACACAAGGCAATTCGAACCGGACAGCCGCAGACTGTCGGCAAAATCTGTATCGCGTATCAGGGCGGCATGATGCTGACCCGCCTGCCGTCCGGCAGAAGACTGGTGTACATCCGTCCGAGACTGGAGCCCAACCGGTTCGGGCACATGTCAATTACCTATGAGGGCATCGGTGTCGGAAACAAGTGGGAGCGGCTGGAGACATACGGGGCGAAGCTGGTGGAGAACATCACACAGGGCATGTGCCGGGATATTCTGGTCGAAGCCATGCGGCGCGTGGAACAGGCGGGCTTTGATATTGTAGCCCATGTGCACGATGAAATGATTGTGGAGGTTCCCAACGGCGTGAGCAGTGTGGAAGAGATCTGCGGCATCATGTCCATCCCGCCGGAATGGTGCGCAGACCTGCCGCTGCGGGCGGACGGCTATGAATGCCGGTTTTACAGAAAGGACTGAGTGAGATGACGATGGCAGAGAAGTACAGCTGTGGGTATATCCGGATGAAAACCGATGCCGTACAGTATACGCCCTGCCGAGGGCGCAGTGACCCAACTGCGTGCATGGCAATTGCACATGTTATCCGGGAAGAAAAACAGAGAAAGCAGCGGTCGGCAAAGCACCGATATCCCAGAGTCGGTGTTTGGCGTGCGCCGGAGCTTCGAGGTGGCAGATATGCGGGAAAGTAAGATTGAGCGAGCTCTTGTGGATGCCGTGAGAAAACAGGGAGGCATTGCGTTCAAGTTCACCAGCCAGACCATGAACGGTGTACCGGATCGGCTGGTTCTGCTGCCCGGCGGACAGATCGGCTTTGTGGAGATGAAAGCGCCGGGAAAACAGCTGCGGCTTTTGCAGAAAAAGCGCAAGGCACAGCTGGAAGCGCTCGGTTTTCCGGTGTTTGTCGTGGACAGACCGGAACAGATTGAGGGGACCATACACGCCATTACGCATGGAAGAAAGAGAGGGGATACCCTGTGATATTTGAGCCGCATGCGTATCAGCAGTTCTGCATTGAATATCTCAAAGAGCATGAAATTGCCGCCCTGTTTCTTGATATGGGGCTGGGCAAGACAAGTATCACGCTGACCGCTATCCATGATCTGATGCTGGATTCCTTCGAGGTGAGCCGGGTTCTGGTCGTGGCACCTGTCAGAGTAGCAAAAGATACCTGGCCGAAGGAGTTGGAAAAGTGGGATCATCTGCGGCACCTGACCATGGCAGTGGCGGTTGGGACACCAAAACAGCGGGAAGCCGCAGTACGGCAGGATGCGATGATTACCGTCATCAACCGCGAAAACCTGAAATGGCTGACGGAATTTCTGCATCAAAACCGCATGCCATTCCGCTATGACATGCTTGTGATTGACGAACTGTCCGGCTTCAAATCCTACAAAAGCCAGCGATTCAAACTCATGCGCCAGCTACGGGCAAAGGTGCACCGGATTGTGGGGCTGACCGGAACGCCTGCCCCGAATGGTCTGATGGATTTGTGGGCGGAAATTGGGCTGTTGGACAGGGGTGAGCGGCTCGGCAGGTTTATCGGACCGTACCGGGAGCGGTATTTCACGGCATCCTCCTATAATCCGCAGACCGGAATCGTCTATCGCTACGAACCAAAGCCGAGTGCGGAGAAGGAAATCTATGACCGGATTTCTGATATCAGCATTTCCATGAAAGCCCTCGACTATTTGGACATGCCCGCATGCGTCATGAACACCGTGCCGGTATATCTGGATGACAGCGAGCGCCGGGTGTATGAACAGCTGAAAAAGGAATTTATTCTCCCGATGGCAGAAGGCGGGGATGTGGATGCCGCCAATGCCGCGGCGCTGTCCGGCAAACTCCTGCAACTGGCGGGCGGCGCGGTGTATGATGAATGCCATCAGATGAGGGAATTCCATAGCCGGAAGCTGGATGCGCTGGAGGATTTGATTGAAGCGGCGAACGGACAGCCGGTGCTGGTCGCGTACTGGTATCAACACGAGCATGACCGTATCCATGCCCGGTTTGCGAAAGTCGGGGTGCGCGACCTTCGGTCGGAAGCAGATATCAGCGACTGGAATGCCGGGAAAATACCGGTGGCGCTGATCCATCCCGCCGCGGCTGGACACGGATTAAATTTGCAGGAGGGTGGGCACATTCTGGTCTGGTACAGCATGATCTGGAATCTGGAGCTGTATCAGCAGACCAATGGCAGGCTCTGGCGGCAGGGACAGACGGAACGGGTATCCATTCACCACATTGTCACGGCGGATACGATGGATGAGGATGTGATGGAAGGGCTCAGGCAAAAGAACATGACACAGGAAAAGCTGATGACTGCCGTCCGGGCACGGGTCAGCTGAGGAAAAGCGTCAGCCGGAGGAGGAATAAAATATGGGCAGACCAAAGAAGCAAAAAGTTGAAATTTATGAGGGTTATATGCAAAAGGCCCACCATCTGGCTGACGTTTATCCTGATTTGCTGCAACAGCGGGAGGAATACCGGCAGGCATTCCTGGACAGGCCCGTGTGTACATGGGAGGATGCCTTTACTATCCTGACCAGTGCCGGAAACAATAATGCCGGGCGGGTGCAGACAAGCGGCACATCCGACCAGACGGCACGCATTGCCCTGAATATTGACGCGGTCATGGAACGGGAGAACCGGGATATTGTTCGGGCGTATCTGGCACCATATCAGCGGGTGTCAGATGAAATTGAGATGTTCGAGATGGGCATGAACCGGCTGAACGGGCGGACGCTGTGTGTCGCCCGACAGCTTTTTGTGGAGCGAAAACGCTGGGATGATATTACAAATGAGGAAGGTTATC
>SFJM01000114.1 GCA_004555915.1 Clostridiales bacterium
GGAAAAGAGGTGAGGAAGATTGAGCAGCGAATATCAGAGTTTACCGCCAGCCACCCGGCAGGCCGCCATGAGCGCAGCCGAAGCCTTAGCGCCGGAGCAGAGCGTTGACGAAGTGCGGGAAAGCCTCTCTGTCACGGAAAAGGGCCAGCCCGCCAACACCATCGGCAACTGCCGGACAGTGTTCTGCCATGACCCGCTGCTGCGGGACGCCATCCGGCTGAACCTCCTGACTGACCGGGTGGACATCGTGCGGGATTTGGGCTGGCGCAGGAACACCAGCGCCCTGACGGATACGGACGTGAAATATCTGCTTCTCTATTTTGAGCAGAACTACGGCTTAACCAGCGAGAAGAAAATGACGGCGGCCCTGTCCATCGTGGCGAATGAGAACTGCTACCATCCCATACAGGACGTGCTGAACGGCCTTGTGTGGGACGGGACGCCCCGCATCCGCTCCTGTCTCCATCACTTCTTAGGTGCGGAGGTCAGCGACTATGTGGAGGAAATGTTAAAACACTTCCTGCTGGGCGCTATCCGGCGGGTGTTTTCTCCCGGCTCCAAATACGAGGAAATGCTCTGTCTGGTGGGCGGACAGGGGGCTGGCAAGTCCAGCTTCTTCCGCCTGCTGGCGATCCGGGACGAGTGGTTCTCCGATGACCTGAAAAAACTGGACGATGACCGGGTGTTTTTGAAGCTGCAAGGCCACTGGATCATCGAGATGTCGGAGATGCTGGCTACCAGCAGCGCCAAAAGCATTGAGGAAATCCGCTCGTTTATCAGCCGCCAGAAGGAAACCTACCGGACAGCTGGACTTCCTGCCCCTTGACCGGGCCGGGAACCGGCGTTTCCTTCCCATCATGATTTACCCGGAGAATGCGGAGGTTCACATTTTGGAGGACGAGGACGCTTCCAGAGCCTACCTGTTGCAGGTCTGGGCAGAGGCCATGACGGTTTACCGCAGCGGTCACTATTCCATGAAATTCAGCAAGTCCATCCAGCGGCAGCTTGTGGAGGTGCAGAAGGATTTCATGCCGGAGGACACGGAGGCCGGGCAGATACAGGGCTTTCTGGAACACTACACCGGCAGCATGGTCTGCTCCAAACAGCTTTTCAGGGAGGCGCTGGGCCACACCTATGACGAACCGAAGCGGTGGCAGCTTCACAATATCAACGAAATCATGAACACCGTGGTGACGGGCTGGAAGCCATTCTCCAATCCGAGGATGTTCGCCGGATACGGCAGGCAGAAGGGCTGGGAACGGGACGTTTCCGGCAACGAACTGCCCGGCAACGAAGATGGATTTGTGGAACTGAGCGAGGAAGAATGCCGCCAGTTAGAGCTTCCGAAGGAGTGGATCGCCTGAAAACGGCGGTCTGTTGCCGGGATGGTTGCCGCTTGGTTGCCGGGTTCGTTGCCGGGGATTTTCCGGTCTGGATACGGAAAAAGCCTGTAAATAAGGCATTTTCTAATATCTATCTCTATCTCCGGCAACGAAAGCAACGAGATTTTTCAAGAAAATTCACAAAGTAAGATTTACAGGCCAGACGGTAGTTTACAGGTTTTCAGAGGTTCGTTGCCGGACTTCGTTGCCGGTGCTGCCGTCCGGCCTGTCTCTCTATGGAGGTAGCCTATGGAAAAAAGCAAGCAGCAAAAAAATAAAGTCCGTTTTGTGGTGGTACGGGAGTTCTCCGGGGAGAAGTCCATGCGGGAAGCCTTTGAGCAGCTCATTGAGCGCCAGACCTGTGAACACTTCGAGGAATGGCGTCATCAGCGGGAAATGGCAGAAAAAGCTGCGTAAAAACGGTTGATTCAGGGACAGGGACATGGTACTATAATGGTATCGTGTCCCTGTTCATAGAAGGAGAACGCTATGAGCAGGAAGAAACAAGTCTATGAGAAAATCACCGCTCTCTACTGCCGTATTTCTTTGGATGACGGCGGCGACAATGAGAGTATGAGCATCAGCAACCAGAAACTCATGCTCCGGGACTTCGCAGAAAAGCATGGGATGTTCCAGTATGAGTATTATGTGGATGACGGCTATACGGGCCGCAATTTCAACCGTCCCTCGTTCCAGCGCATGATCGCTGACATTGAGGCGGGGAAAATCGGCTGCGTCATCACGAAAGACCTATCGAGGCTCGGCAGGAATTATATCGAAGCTGGAAGCTATATCGAAATCTTTTTCCCCAAACACAATGTGCGCTATATCGCCGTCACGGACGGCGTGGACAGCCTGACCCGTCAGGAAATGGACATCACGCCTTTTAAGAATATCCTGAACGATATGTACAGCCGGGATATTTCCAAAAAGGTGCTGGCGGGACGCATGACCCGTTCCCGGCAGGGAAAGTTTTGCGGCGGGCAGCCGCCTCTTGGCCTGATGCGTGACCCGGAGGACAAAGGGCATCTGATCCTTGACCCGGAAACAGCGCCGGTGATCCGAAAAATTTATGATATGGCACTGGACGGCTGGGGCTGTATGCGGATCGCAAAGCAGCTCATGGATGATAAAATCCCCATCACCAGAGTAAAAAGCAATACAGAATGTGATGTGAACTACTATTCATGGGGGAGCGCAAGGATAAGCCATATCCTGAGAAATCCCTTTTATAAAGGCGCACATCTTGTCTGCCGGACACACCAGAAAGGCATCCGCTCCAACACTTATGACATTATCCCCCGTGAAGATTGGGAGGTCATTGAGGGCTGCCATGAGGCCATTGTGACGCCGGAGGAATGGGAACAGGTGCAGGAAATCATTGACCGCAGGCCAACCATCATGAAAGGCAACGCCTGCCCCTTCTACAACCTGTTCCACGGTCTGGTCTACTGCGCCACCTGCGGGAAGTCCATGCAGGTGCGGTATGAAAAGGTCGGCAGAACCGGGAAGAACCGGTTCACCGGCGAAATGCGGGAGCCGATTGACAGGGCATACTATATTTGCCAGACTTACAACCGGCTGGG
>SFJM01000043.1 GCA_004555915.1 Clostridiales bacterium
GATGATTTCTCATCAGTAACTTTTATAGTTTATCATGACTTCTTCAGTTTGTCAAGAACTTTTTTCATTTCTTTTTCAAATCGTTTCTGTCATGGTCGCCGATCTCTCAGCGGCAACTCAATTAGTTTAACATGTTCAAACCGATTTGTCAAGCACTTTTTTGCCTCCCGGCCAGTAATCTTGCCAAATGTTTTGGTTTTCCGTGTCGCTCTCGTTGAGTGCCTGATTAGGATACCACGCCAATCCCCCTTTGTCAACAGAAAATTTTAAAAAATTCAAAAAGTTTTGAAATTGCTTCTATTACGAACATTTTTACCGTTTACTCCACATTTTATACACAGTTTTTCCACAAACTTTCCCACATTTACAGTAATTCCCGTGTAATAATGGAAGTATCCACGTTGACAATCGGCCGCCGCACATGATGGCCATAAACCAGCAGCTCATGCAGGATTAAAATCGCCCGATACACCTGTGAGGTAAAATCCTGTTCCACGACGAAATCAATCCGCCCTTTTTTCAATGAATGCTTTGCAACCGGTGTCAGGTCATTGACCACAACCGTGATTCTCCGGCGGCAATCCGCCAGCGCATCCACACATGCCCGGACATTTTCCGTACCCATATAAATACCGTGCAGCCTCGGACGGCTTTCCAGTGCATGTCGTACTGTTTCATAGGTCAGGTCATACTGTTCATAGCATTCCGCCAGTTCATAGCAATCGGAATGAAATCCCAGGGTTTCCAGATGCTTTAAAAATCCATCCACCCGTACACGATGGGAACGGAATTCCATATTGCCGGTAATCACCAGCACCTGATCCTTTGGAGAAATGCTTCGCGCCATCAAACCGGCGGCAATCCGTCCGGATTTCACCAGATCCTGTCCCACATGGCAAATACGTCTGGTGTCCGGCAGGTCGGAATTATAGGTAACCACAGCCACGCCTGCCTGATCCAGCCGTTCAATTTCTGCTGCCATCATAATATTGTCCGGCGCATTGAGTACCAGGCCCCGTACGCCCAGCTCCAGCATGTCCTCACAGACCTGAATATATTCTTCATCTGATCGGCTGTGCATCCTGCGCACCTCCAGCCGGACTTTTCCTGCATTGATTTCCCTCTGTGCCCGATGGATTCCCCGCATCGTGCTGTTGGTAAAATACTCATCCTGCCAGTGGGGCACAATGACACCGATACAAATGGTATCCCCGCCCGCAAAGCGTTCATCTTTTCGGTAGCCGGTTTCCTCTATAATATGTAAGACACGCGCACGTACCTCCGGGCTCACATCCGGTTGGTTGTTGAGTACACGGCTGACAGTTCCCCGGGACACCCCTGCCAATGCCGCTATGCTCCGTACCGTATGCTTCATACCACTCACCTTCCTTTCCCTCAGTATAACATACGCTCCCTGCCTTCCGCAGCATCTTTTTTGAATTTTGTCACGCGTCACGGAAATTCCACCAAATTTCCCGCCATTTTCTTGTGGACTATTCACCAACAAAAATGCAACTTTTCAGGCATGTATACGAAGCTATTTTACCCCTATTGACTTCTTTTTGTAACTATTATACAATACATGCAGATCAAGCGAAAGACCAACGGAAGCATCAACCCGAAGCAAATGATACAGAAATTTTCAGGAGGAATTGACTATGAAGACCATTAAAGTTGGTATTGCAGGCCTGGGCCGTCTGGGCAAGGTACACGCGAACAACATTGCATTCAAAATCCCGAACGCACAGCTGACTGCTGCATGCTCCATCATGCCGGCTGAGTTGGAATACGCAAAGACCGAGCTGGGTGTCACCGACGTTTACACCGATTTCCGTGAAATGCTGGAAAAAGCTGACATTGACGCTGTTGCCATTGTTACCACTTCTTCCGAGCACTGCTGGCAGATTGAAGCTGCTCTGGATGCAGGCAAGCATGTATTCACCGACAAGCCGCTGGGTGTTGACCTGGAGCAGTGCAAGATTGCAGAAGCTGCTGTAGAGCGTCATCCGGACAAGGTATTCTTCCTGGGCTTCATGCGCCGGTATGATGCTTCCTATGCATATGCAAAGAAAAAGATTCAGGAAGGCGCAATCGGCACTCCGTATATGGTAAAGGCTACCGGCATTGACCCGGAAGCTCTGGTAGAAGGCTCCATCCGTTTCGCAGCTACCTCCGGCGGCATTTTCATTGATATGGCAATCCATGACATTGACCTGATGCGCTGGTTCCTGGAAGATGAGCCGACGGAGGTTTATGCGATCGGTTCCACCTTCAAGCATCCGGAGTTCAAGGAAGTTGGCGACGATGAAACCGCAGTTGCTACCTATAAGTTCAAGAACGGCGGCATCGGCATCATCCATGTAGGCCGTACCGCGCCCCATGGCTACCATGTTGAAACCGAAATCGTGGGCACCGAGGGCAGCATCCGCATCAGCCCGGAGCCGCAGAAGAATCTGGCAAAGCTGTACAACACCAACGGCGTCGTAACCGAATGTGTTGAAGCATTCCCGGAGCGTTTTGCTGAATCCTATCTGGCAGAAATGCAGGAATTCATCGACTGCATCTGCGAGGACAGAAAGCCGGGCGTTACCGTATACGACGGCACCAAGTCCACTGCCATCGGTTTTGGCACCACAGAAGCATGGAAGTCCGGCAAGGTCGTAGAGCTGTAATTACCATTTCGTTTTCCCCTAATACACCCCTAACAGGAAAGGGCTGCGTGATCCCAAGCACGCAGCCCTTTCCCTTTCTTTATATATGGAGATTTTCACACAACCTTCACGCTTTTTCACAAAGACTTCACATGTTAATCACTTCAAAGGCTTACATCACTGGTTTAATATAAATAAGATTTTTCATACATAAATTTTACAAAGGAGAAAACCCATGAGCAATCATGTCTTTCAGCGCTATGAAGCCAAGTATCTGGTAGACAGCCGCCAGCGCGCCCTTTTGGAGCAGGCCTTTGCCGGACGTATGGTTCCTGATTTCCATGATGAGGATACAGTCTGCAATCTTTATTATGATACACCGAATTTTCGTTTAATTCGGCATTCACTGGAAAAGCCAATTTATAAAGAAAAGCTTCGTGTCAGAAGCTATGGCATCGTTCAGCCATCGGATACGGTTTTTCTGGAACTGAAGAAGAAATATAAAGGGATTGTTTACAAACGCCGGATTTCCCTTTCTGAACATGCTGCAATGGATTTTCTCAACAAAAATATCCCTCGGGAAACAGACAGCCAGATTGCGCATGAAATTGCCTATTTCTGTTCCTTCTATCATGAGTTGAAACCAAAGGTATTTTTGAGCTATGATCGCACAGCATATTTTTCCAAAACAGATGCATCCTTCCGTGTCACCTTTGACCAGAATATCTGTTGGCGGCAGGATAATTTAAGCCTGACTTCCCCGCCCGGCGGTGAGAGGATTCTGCAGCCGGAACAATCCCTGTGCGAAATTAAATCCGCTTCTTCTATTCCTCTCTGGCTGGTAGAAATCTTAAACCATGCAGAAATCCATCAAACATCCTTTTCCAAATATGGTATGGCATATCAGGCCATTTTAATGGATGCAATTCACAAAAACAGAGGTATTCGTTATGCTTAATTCCCTTTTTTCCAGCCTGTATTCCACCATGGAAGGAAGTGTTACACTTTCCGGCTTTCTTGTCAGCATTTTCACAGCACTGGTTCTCGGTGCTTTGATGGCTGTGGTATATATGTACCGCTCCAATTATACCAAAAGCTTCGCCGTGACACTTGCCACACTTCCGGCGATTGTCTGCGTTGTCATTATGATGGTCAGCGGAAATCTCGGTGCAGGTGTTGCCGTTGCAGGAACATTTTCCCTTGTACGGTTCCGTTCGGTTCCCGGCACAGCCCGTGAAATCGGCGCTGTTTTTCTTGCCATGGCTGTAGGACTTGCCTGCGGCATGGGATATCCGGAATTTGCTGTCCTGTTTTCCGTCATCATGTGTATGGTAAACCTGTTTTACACATGGATTGGTTTTGGTGAAATAAAATCCATGGAATTGCAGAAAACCCTCAACATTACTGTACCGGAGGATTTGGATTACAGCGGTGTTTTTGACGATTTGATGCAGAAATATACGACGGAAGCCAAGCTGATACGTGTAAAAACTACCAATCTGGGGAGTTTAAACAAGCTGACCTATCATATTACCCTGCGGAAAACCGGTTTGGAAAAGAACTTTATTGATGACCTCCGCTGCCGCAATGGAAATCTGGAAATCAGTCTTTCCATCCAGTCCACAGAACCCTTTGAGCTTTCCTTATGAGGTATTCCTATGCTGAAAAAATTAACTGCTATGCTGCTGGCCGCATGGTTCTGTTTTAGCTGTACAGCCTGCGGCAGCACAACTGCTCCTGATTCCGGTTCCGCCGACAGCACTGCAGCTGCTGTGGAAACCGGTAATCCTGCGAATATCATACTTGACCCGTCACAAATGTTCACCAACCGGGATTATGAAACCGATTATTCCAATTATTCCACCATTACGCTCCGTGATCGTACCTCTACCGCAGACAATAACAGTGTCACCATCACAGAGGATGTTATCACAATTACAAAGGAAGGAACATATCTTCTCACCGGTACGCTGACAGATGGACAGGTTGTTGTCGATGTGGATGACACACAAAAGGTACAGCTGGTTCTGGACAACGTTTCCATCTCCAACTGTACTTCTGCCGCATTATATATCCCTCAGGCGGATAAGGTTTTCCTGACCACAGCCGCCGATTCCAAAAATACACTGGTTTCCACCGGTGAGTTTTCTGATTCGGAAGAGGAAAGCAATGTGGATGGCGCCATTTTCTCTAAAGCTGATTTGACCCTAAATGGAAAGGGTTCCCTTTCCGTTACCTGCTCCACTGCCCATGGCATTGTTTCCAAGGATGATTTAGCAATCACCAGCGGTACCTATACCATTTCTTCTACCAAGCAGGCGCTTTCCGGCAAGGACAGCGTCCGCATTGCGGATGGTACTATTACTATTGAAAGTGATTCCGACGGCATCCACAGCGAAAATACAGAGGACACGGAAAAGGGCTTTGTTTTCGTGAGTGGTGGTACGCTGAATATTACCAGCAGCAATGATGCGCTGGATGCATCCAATTATATTGCTGTGACCGGCGGCACATGCAATATCACCACTGGCGGCGGCAGTGAAAATATCACGCAGGTACAGAATGGTGAATTTACTGGTCAGGGCTTTGGCTCTTTCCAGCACCAGCCCGGCGGCAGAATGGCAGAAAGTCCAAATGATTCAACGGCTGCTCCGGATATGAAGCAGCCCACGGATGGAAAAAATATGCCGGAGAACGGAAATGCTGCATCCCAGTCAGATGCTGTGATTGCACCTGATGCCTCCGGCAGTACGGACACCTCTTCCGATACGGAAACGGAAACCACAACAGCTTCCGATTCATATAAAGGCTTCAAAGCAAACGAGGCAATCGCAATTACCGGCGGCACCTTTACCATAGATTCCGCAGATGACGCCTTGCATACCAATGGCTACCTGTCCATTTCCGGTGGTACCTTCCATATTGCTTCCGGAGATGACGGAATACATGCGGACTCCTCTCTGGATATTTCTGATGGTGACATCACCATTTCTACCAGCTATGAAGGCATGGAAGCAAATGCCATTACCGTTTCCGGCGGTACCATTTCCCTGACTGCATCTGATGACGGTCTGAATGCGGCTGGCGGCAATGATGGTTCGAGTCTAGATGGTCGCTGGGGACAGAACTCCTTTGATTCCTCTTCCGATACAGGCATTACCATTTCCGGCGGCAATCTCGCTGTCCAGGCAGATGGCGACGGTTTGGATTCCAATGGTTCCCTTTTGGTATCCGGTGGCACGGTTTATGTCAGCGCATCCATCAATGGCGGAAATGGTGCTCTGGATTACACCAGCTCCGGCACGATCACCGGCGGTACGGTAATCACAGCCGGTATTTCCGGTATGGAACAGAATTTTGACTCCAATTCCACACAGGGCTGCATCCATTACGATGTATCCTCCACCCAGTCTGCAGGTACGGAAATCAAACTGACAGACAGCAATGGCA
This sequence comes from Clostridiales bacterium, assembly GCA_004555915.1. Classification (GTDB taxonomy): domain Bacteria; phylum Bacillota; class Clostridia; order Oscillospirales; family Butyricicoccaceae; genus Butyricicoccus_A. Next base: position 6,102 of record SFJM01000043.1, read on the forward strand.
ATATCCTTGCAAGCTATACGCCGAAAATAGATTTCCAGTGCATCACGATCAGTTCCCCGGATATCACCGAAGACGGAACCTATACACTGACAGCCGGTTCAGAATCGGCAGAAATCCAGATGAATGGTTATATTTACGGCAGCACCGGTGGCATAGGCCGTAGAACTGCTTCTCCGGATGCGGCAGGAAAAACAGACGGCAGAAAAAATTCTGCTGTCAATTGAGATATTCTCCCTCTCACTGCCAATGTTTCACTGTTTCAGAAAAATTCAGAATATTTTTTATTCCCCCTCTCGCAAAACACTTTTTTGTGGTATAATAAAGTGTATTTTTGTTTTCATTAATTCTTATTTTTATGAGGAGGATAACATGGGCGGATTTTTTGGCGTAGCTTCCAGGGAGGATTGTGTATTCGACCTTTTCTTTGGAACTGACTATCACTCCCACCTGGGAACCCGTCGCGGTGGTATGGCAACCTATGGTGAAAAAGGGTTTGACCGTGCCATCCATAACATCGAAAACGCACCTTTCCGTACAAAGTTTGACAAGGATGTCCAGTCAATGACGGGATATCTGGGCATTGGATGTATTTCGGACTATGAGCCTCAGCCTCTGATTGTCCGTTCCCATCACGGAACCTATGCAATCACCACAGTCAGCAAAATCAATAACGCAAATGAAATTGTTGATACCATTTTTGGAAACGGCAATTCCCATTTCCTTGAAATGAGCGGCGGCGATGTGAACCCCACTGAGCTGGTAGCTGCCCTCATTAACCAGAAGGAAAACCTCATTGATGGTATCCGTTATGCACTGGAAACCATTGAAGGCTCCCTGATCCTGATGGTTATGACACCCAAGGGAATTTATGCGGCCCGGGACAAGCTGGGCAGAATGCCGGTTGTCATCGGTAAAAAAGAGGATGCCTACTGCATTACCTTTGAGGATTTTGCCTTCCAGAACCTCGGTTACCAGCGCTGTAAGGAACTTGGACCGGGTGAAATTGATATCGTGACGCCGGATGGTGTCAAGACACTGGTGGCACCGGGCGATAAAATGAAGATCTGCACCTTCCTTTGGGTATATTACGGCTATCCGTCCAGCTCCTATGAAGGTGTCAATGTAGAGGAAATGCGGTATCATTGCGGCGAAAAAATGGCAATGCGCGATGCCACCCGTGACAATATCAAGCCGGATATCGTTGCCGGCGTACCGGATTCCGGTATCGCGCATGCGGTAGGCTATGCCAATGCTTCCGGTGTCCCCTTCTCCCGTCCGTTTATCAAGTATACCCCCACATGGCCGCGTTCCTTTATGCCGACCATGCAGAGCAAGCGTAATCTGATTGCAAAGATGAAGCTGATTGCTGTACATGACCTGATTAAGGACAAGAGCCTTCTGCTGATTGATGACTCCATTGTCCGCGGCACCCAGCTGCGCGAGACCACGGAATTCCTATACCAGAGCGGTGCAAAGGAAGTCCATATCCGGCCTGCCTGCCCGCCGTTGGTCTATGGCTGCAAATATCTGAATTTCTCCCGTTCCTCCTCGGAAATGGATCTGATTACCCGTCGTGTCATTGCACGCCTGGAGGGCACGGAGGATGTACCGGAAGAAATCCTGCAGCAGTATACCGATCCGGAATCCCCGAAGTATGAACAGATGATTGAGGAAATCCGCAAGGAACTGAACTTTACTTCCCTGCATTACAACCGTCTGGATGATATGCTGGATGCAGTGGGCATTCCGAAGGAAAATATGTGTACCTATTGCTGGGATGGACGCGAATAAACCGCCTCTGTTTCCACAATATTACAAAGAGCAGCCCGTAAAGGCTGCTCTTTTTGCCTTTTTACACCCTGCGGCAATACAGGCCATGATGGTTGCAGTACCAGTACAGGATACCTCTGCCGCGGTAGAAAAAGCGTGCTTCCGCATTGCCTTCCGGATAAAGCTTCACCATTTCAAACCGGTTGGACGTGGCATAGGCAAGAAAGGAAAGATGATGCTGCTTTGTCATGGCATGGGAGGAGGTGACATACAGCTCATGCTCCATGTTCTCATACTGAATTTCATGAGCTTCATCCGCTTCCTCTGCCTCCAGTGGCGGAAGGGTAATGCCGCAGCAGGATACCATAGCCTTTCCCGCCGTATGCAGGATATTGCCGCAGACCGGACAGACATAAATGGAAGACCGCAGGATATTGGCTGCGCGGTTTGCATTGATGATCTGTTCCCCGGAAAGCAGCTCCGGTACAGACAGCTGCAATGCCCTGGCCAGCGGCTCCAACAGGGAGATATCCGGAAATCCCTTGCCCGTTTCCCATTTGGAAATGGTCTTATCGCTGACGCAAAGCTGCTGTGCCAGCTGTGACTGTGTCATTTTCTTCTTTTCCCGGAGCGTTTTAATGACCGCTCCTGTTACATAATTATTCATAGCTATCATGCTCCTTTCCCCCTCAGTGTAACCGGAACAAGCGGATATTGCAACCTGCGCATCGTAGAGCGGCGACCTGCGGGCATGCACCCGCACCATATTGTCAAAAAAAATCCCCATCCGCCAGGTATCACAGCCCTCGCAGGATGGGGATTCTGATGTGCTATTTCAGCTGTTCAGCAGACACATGGATGTTGTCCTTTGGCTGCCATGTATACTTCCATAAAAAATTGCGCATGGGGCTTTGAAAGCTCCATGCGCGGTAACAGTCAGTTAGTTCAAATAATCGCCAACCGGACTTGAGTTATACTGTTTGATTACCTTGATGATAATGGAACCATCGGGCTGAACCGTCTGCTCTACAATCCTGTACTGTGTGCGATTGCGTTCAAGCGTATTCTTGTACTGTTCTACTTCCTGTTCAACCTGTTTGACTGCCCAATCGTGTGCGACGTCTTCTTTTAACATAAAATGAAGAGTCTGACAAATGCAGGCCGCTTTTACTCGCTTCATACAACTGTCTCCTCCTTATAAAATGACATATAGCACGCAACTGAATTTGTACAGTTTGCTATATATTATATAAATATTATACCATATTTTGTGCAATTTTCAAAGGTAATTTTGAACAAAATTCTTCTGAAAGAAGTTTTTTACTTCTGCTTAAATAAAACGCATGATGTGATAACATATTGCATTTAACCTGATAATTCAAGATACAAAAATCCCCATCCGCCAGGTATCACAGCCCTCGCATGATGGGGATTCTGATGTACTTATTTCAGCTGTTCAGCAGACACTCAGTAGGTTTCCTGATGCACCTTTGTATGATCCAGTGCTTCCAGCGTATGTGCCTCCGGCTGCTGTGCCGGCATGCCCAGAACCAGAACAGCTTCCAGCTTCATATGCTCCGGATAATGCAGCAGGTTTCTCAAAAATTCCTCTGTGGAAACGCTTCCGTCAGCCGCGTCACGCAGGCGTCCCTGCAGCCAGCAGCCGCCTACACCCAGCGTATCTGCCATCAGATGCATAAAGGTCATCACAATGGAGCAGTCCTCCACGATGGTATCCGACTTTTCGCTGTCACCCAGCACGACAATGGCAGCGTCTGCGCCATCCAGCATGCCGCCGCAGTTACGGCAGCCAGCCATTTTCTTCAGCATGTCCTTATCCCGTACCACGATCATTTCCCACGGGTTCAGACCCTTGCCTGCAAAGGAAAGCAGGCCTGCCTGTACGATCTTTTCCAGCTTTTCCTCCGGAATTGCCTCATCGGTATACTTACGAATACTGCGACGATGCAGCAGCATATCCATCAGTTCCATAATACAATCCATCCTTTCTTACCGTGATTGTTTGTTCTATCATCAGTGTATCACGTTACGAAAATCCGGTCAATAGCTTTTATATGTCCACGATGCCGGACTGTTTCGTGTATCTCTCCCGGTAAAACCAGATTTGTATCTCCTGTTCCGTGCGGGAATAAAAACGGCATCCTGCCGGAGGCGTTCCGGGCGGGATGCCATAATGGTTTTGTGTTTTGTTGTTGGTTATAAATGTTGGTTTGTTCTTTGGTTTTGTCAGCGGTAATTGTACCGCTTCATAGATTTCTGCAGATGCTCTTCCATAAATTTTCCCGCAGCTACGGCATCACGGGATAAAATCGCGCCATAAATCAGGCGATGCTCCTCGTAGATTTCCTGAAGCTGCTGCTGATCCGCCATGCCGGTTCCGCTGATATGCTTCATCAGATTGCCAATGGTCTGAATCATGCTGTATATCACAGAATTGCCGGAACCGGATGCAATGCACAGGTGAAATTCCATATCACAGTTGAGAAAATCCTGAAAATTCTGACTGAGATATGCTTCATGAATTCGGTTTGAGACATCATGCAGCTTCTCCATGCAGTCCTCGCCGCCAGCCTCCGCTGTCAGCTCTGCTGCCTTTTTTTCCAGAATATTTCGTACCATCAGAATATTTTCGATCTGTCCGCCATTGAGAAACAGCGACCAGGAAAGCGGAATGATAAAAAAATCTGCCTCGTCATTGCTGATGAAGGTCCCCTGTCCCGGACGGATGTCAATCATACCCAGAACATCCAGCACCTTCAGCGCTTCACGGATTGCGGATCTTCCCACACCCAGCTTTTCTGCCAGAATCCGGTCAGATTCCACCTTGTCGCCTTTTTTTAATCTTTTGTCAAAAAGCTGTTCCGAGAAATACATCGTAAGACGGTACAGCAGACGATCTATATTTCCCGCCTTGGCTGCCGGCTGGGAAATATCTGCTGTGTCTTTTGTATTCGGAAGCACGCTATTCAGGCGATCCGCAAATTTCTCCGGTGTCAGACAAAACAGTGTCGGATCAATCTGCAGCTTTTCCGCCACAGTCTGCGTGACCTCATTTAGCCGGCTACCGCCCTTTGATTCCAGATTGGAAAAGGTTGCGACACACATGGAAGGCCTGCCGTCCTCCGGTGTCAGGTACTGCTGGATAAATTCCTTCTGTGTCAGAGACAGATGTCTCCGCAGCAAACGGATGTTATCTTTTTTATACGTAGAATTCCATTTAACTTCTTCCATACAAAACCCCGCCACGGTATATTTTTATATAGAGGAGCATCAAACGTTAATCCCGGTTCAAAAGATCCTGTGCCAGTTCTGCCATAATCTGGGCCGCCTTGGCCAGATCACTGTACTTGGTAAATTCTACCGGGCAATGGCTTCTGCCATCCTTGCTTGGGACAAAGACCATAACGGTCGGAATAACCTGTCCAATTTCCAGCGAGTCATGGCCCGCGCCGCTCGGCAAATACTTATAGGAATATGCGTGAGCCTTGCAGCTTTCCTCCATAATCTTCAGCATCTCTTCAGAGAGATTGACCGGAGTAATGACCAGCTTGGTATCCATTTCGTAGCTGCCGCCCATCGCAGCAGTTTCTCTGTCCAAAGCAGCTTTAATCCGGTGCGCAATATCATTAATATTATCGTTGTTTTTGGAACGAATGTCAACCGTAAATTCAACCTTCTCCGCAACGATATTCATGCCGCCCGGTGTTGTTTTGACATATCCGACAGTAGCAACCGTGCCATCTGCCTTTTCTCTTGCCCAGTCCGCAATCTTGGAAATCACCTTGCTCGCCGCATCAGTGGCATCCATACGCATGTCCATTGGAGTGGTGCCTGCATGATCCGAACGTCCATGCACGGTAACCATGTACCGCTGGATGCCGACAATGCAGTCAACCAGACCGATTTCAATGCCTTCCGCATCCAGTACCGGGCCCTGCTCAATATGTGCCTCCAGGAAGTGGCCGATAGAGCCTTTCGTCCATGCAGCATCCTGAATTTTTTCCGGATCCAGGCCGTATTCCTTCATGGCATCATAAATGGAAATGCCGTCGGTATCCTTAAACTTACGGCAGTAATCCGCATCACGGTTGCCCAGCATCGCACCGGAGCCGAAGTAACCGGTACCGAAACGCATGCCTTCCTCATCACAGAAGCCCACTGCCACAAAGTTACGCTTCATCGGTGCGCCGGTTTCCTTCAGCAGCCTTGCCACCTCAATGGCACAGATGACACCAGCAATGCCGTCATAATCACCGCCATTGACAACCGAATCATAATGAGAGCCCATCATGACACAGGGCAGCTCCGGATTGGTTCCTTTCAGGGTGCCGATAACATTTCCTGCCGCGTCCTCGACAACCTCCATGCCTGCTTCCCGCATCAGCTCGCCAAGAAAATCCACCGCCTGGCGTGCTTCCTTTGTAAACGGGAGACGGGTGCAGCCCTCTCCCGGTGTTGCTGTGAACTGCTTCAGATGTTCCAGATCCCTTGCAACACGTCCTAAAATCTCTTCAACTTGCATAGTATCCCTCACTCATTTCCTACCACTCTGCCGTATGATACTGGGGGATGTATCTGCCAGCAGTTATTTCTTTAATTTGCTCAGAATATAAACCTCAACCGGTGAATAAAGCATTGCCACAACAATCAGGACAAATCCAATTGTACAGAGAATGGATGCCCCGGTATACAAGCCTGCCATAATCATCGCAAATGCGACCATAATCACAATAAATGCAATGGTCAGGCCGCCTGCCTTGGTTTGAAAAAAGCCTTTCTGTTCCATTTCACATTTCCTCCATTCACAATCAGACCAGAATAAATACAATGATACCGATCAGAATGGTGGCCGGAATCGTAATGCTCATGATCTTCTTCAGCACAGTACCCTCGCTGCCAAGGATATTGGCTGTGGTGGTACCGAGGATAATCTTGCTCGGGCTGACCGCGCTGCCAATGGCGCCGCCTGCCGACTGGGCGCCCAGAATCACGGACGAATTCACGCCCAGCAGCTTTGCCGTTGTCAGCTGGAAGCCGCCGAACAGG
>SFJM01000115.1 GCA_004555915.1 Clostridiales bacterium
TGTTCCGGAACCGAAGTATTATTCCGCTGCGTGGACAGCTCCTGCGCAAAGCGCCAGCGGAAGCTTTGATCTGACATTCACAGTCAACACCGACAAGTATCAGTTGAACACGCTGGAAAAGGTGGACGGGGCGGTCATTACCGTCACGCCCAGCCGGACCGGCGGCAATGTGGACGGCGGCAGCTGGCAGATGAGTCCTGCCGGAGCGCAGACCATTACCACAAGTGGTCACACGCCGGATGACAACTTTCACCTCAACGGCGGCGATGGTTCTGCCACATGGACGGTTCACTACGAGGTGTCCAAAACCAGCACCAGTACGCTTTCCGGGCAGGAAGGACCGTTCGCCAGCCAAGCCGAAGCGGATGCCGCTGCCGAAGCCGCCAAGAATGCAGCCATCGGGCAGCTGCAGAACGAAGCGCAGGGCATGGTAGATGCCGCTATTGCCGCGGCGCGGGCGCAGCTTGCGAATGTCACCTTTGCATACGATGAAATCACCATTCCGCACGGTTTTGATGCCACACCCGGTGCGCTGGGCAGCCACCAGACCATTACGGTTCCTGCCAACAGTTCGAACGATTACCCGATGAAAAACGATGAGTGGTCGGTAAAAGTCAGCATCGACAAAATCGACAGTGAAACCAAGCAGCGCATTAAGGGCAATGCCGAGTTTAAGATTTTTGAGTGGGATGTGGTTCGGCAGTGCTATATCCCGACAGGCGGATATAACCAATACAAAGTTGAACGCCAGAGTGGCGGCACTTATAAGGTCATCAACCACAGCGACTATGCAGGCGGTTCGGACGATTTGTTCTACACCCAGCGCAACGAGGGCAAGTTCGTCATCGTGGAGAGCCGCGCACCCAGCGGGTACTACGGTGATTGGACGGATGTGAACACTCCCGGCACGGCAGGCTCTGTGCTGGGCAAGCGGGCGTATGCCTTTGAAATTACCAAATCATTGGACGCCCAGACGATTTGGCTGGGCAACGCCGATTATAACGCTGACATCAGCACGACCAACAGCGGCGGCACCCTTATCGACACCGGTGAGGGCATCGTTACTATCACCTTTGGCAGCCGCAATGCAGATAAGACCTACTCCACAGACCCCACCGGCATTGCCAACAACGAAGATTCCTACACCATGCACGCCAATGCCGACAAGATGCAGAACGACCGTGTCCTCGGCAATATTCTGCTGACAAAGGTGGACTTGGACGCCGCGCGGTATCTGGCTGCGGGCAGTAACGGCGACACTACGCTGGAGGGGGCGGTGTACGATCTGTACACTGCTGACACGATTGAACATCCGGATGGTGTTTCGAGTGTGGTGGATTATTCCAAAATCAGCGATGCCAACGGCACGCCCATTTGGCATACCACGGTTCTCACTAACGGCGGCTGGGATACCGATTACCTGCCCATTTTGCAGAAAGACCGACTTGTGTCTGCAAAAGATATCCCTTATCATGAAGGCACCCAAAAATGGAATCAAAACATGGTGGGACGAATCCTTGCAAGCAAAATTTACTACGACAATGTAAAATATCCGCCGATTATTTCAGAAACTCAATACAATTTGGCTGAGAAGCGCAGATGTGAAAAACATCAGGCATACTCCACAATATTACAACCGTTTCGCCAAGATATGCAATGCGGATGTTGTGACGAACGTTTATACTGGCATCCGAAAACAAATCAATGGTTTTGCCGAAGGTGTGGAATGTGGGCGAAGCCATTGCGGGCAGAGGAAACTTCCGCCGCCATCGCGGAAAAACTGTGCTGGCTCCGGCAGAACCCAGAAATCATCCACACCCCCGAAGGACAGGCAAATGTGCAATCCGTAGAAGTTGCCTTATTGGATCGTGAAATCTGGCAGGCGCTGACTAATGCAGAGCCTGATGTGGATGCTCTGGTTGCTAAAATCCTGCATAGGGCAGAGATGGAATACAAATTCTGCACAGCAGGGGATGCCGACCCGGTAACCCTGCAAATACAAAAAGCGTGTGCCGAGTATAAACCGACAGAGGAATTTCCGGAAACCTTTTATAAAGAAGTTATCAGCAAGGTCATCCTGTACCGCGACACCCATATTGAATTCAAACTGCAGAACGGACAAATTGTGTAAGGGGAAAAGCCATGAACAACATGAGGATCATTGAGATTCCCGCATCTATGAGGGAAAGCGCCGGGCGAAAAAGCGCTGTGCGCAAGCTGCGGGTGGCGGCCTACTGCCGCGTCAGCACCGAGGAAGAAGAACAGCAGGGCAGTTTTGAAATCCAGAAACTGTACTACACCGA
>SFJM01000116.1 GCA_004555915.1 Clostridiales bacterium
AAGTATTGTGGTCAATGACCGAATGGAAACCTCCATTTCCGACATCTATGCCGTGGGCGATGCGGTGCAGGTGAAGCACTTCGTCACCGGGCAGGATGCGCTTGTTTCTTTGGCTGGCCCTGCCAATAAACAGGGACGAATCGCTGCGGACAACATCTGTGGTGGAGACAGCCATTATACCGGCTCCCAGGGAAGCTCTGTCATCAAGGTCTTTGACATGACAGCTGCTACCACCGGCATCAATGAGACAAACGCCAAAAAAGCAGGACTGGCTGTGGACAAGGTCATTCTTTCCCCCATGAGCCATGCAGGCTACTACCCCGGCGGCAAGGTCATGACCATGAAGGTGGTGTTTGAAAAAGAAACCTACCGGCTGCTGGGGGCTCAGATCGTGGGCTATGAAGGGGTAGATAAGCGCATTGATGTGCTGGCCACTGCGATCCGGGCAGGAATGAAGGCAACCGACCTAAAGGAGCTGGATCTAGCTTATGCGCCGCCCTACTCCTCTGCCAAAGATCCGGTGAACATGGCTGGCTTCATGATTGAGAATATCGCAAACGGTGTTCTGAAACAGTGGCATCTGGATGATGTGGATGCGCTTCCCCGGGATGGGAGCGTGATCCTGCTGGACACCAGAACCGCCAGAGAGTACGATAAAGGTCATATCGACGGCTTCCTGAATATTCCGGTGGACGAGCTGCGGGAGCGGCTGGGTGAGCTGGACAAGGGAAAGCCCGTTTACGTCATCTGCCAGAGCGGTCTGCGCAGCTATATCGCCTGCCGCATCCTGGCCGGAAACGGCTTTGACTGCTATAACTTCTCCGGCGGCTTCCGGTTCTACGATGCGGTGACCAATGATCGCTGCCTCATTGAATCCGCCACCGCCTGCGGTATGGACAAATAACAATAACCCCTTCTCAGATTCCGCAAGAAATGAGAAGGGGTTATCCTTTAGTAAATGATAATTCCAAGCACAGCCGAGGCAATGATCAGCAGGATTGGCGATGGTTTTTCTTTTTTCAGATAGCGATAGATGGGTATGCAGGCAGTCAGTACCGCCGTCATCAGCAGCGCCCGGAAGTCCACATTGGCACCTTGTACCAAAGGAAAGCAATTGTGCAGCGTCATATAAAGACCGGTAGCCAGGATGATGCCAATCATACAAGGCTTCAGTCCTTGCAGAACAGCCTGCGCATACCTACTTTTCAGAATGCTCCCCAGCAGGTTCATGACCAGCAAAATCACAAAGAAGGATGGCAGTACCACCGCCAGTGTAGCGAGGACTGCACCCAAAAATCCGGCTTGACTGCTGCCCACATAGGTAGCCAGATTCACCATAATGGGACCAGGTGTGCTCTCGCTGACGGCAATCATATAGCTCAATTCTGCATCGCTTAGCCAGCCGTAGGACAGCACCACATCCCGGATGAGAGGGATGGCGCTATATGCACCGCCAAAGGTAAAGCTGCCTACTTTCAAAAAGCCCAAAAGCAGTTCCAGATAGATCATTGCCCCTCACCACCTCTCTGTGCCAATACACGCTTTACGGCAAAAACGAAAAGACTGATGATTCCCGCTGCCAGCATCAGAACCACAGAGGAAATCCGCAGGGAGAAAATGTTGCTCAGTAACATGATTATTAAAGCACAGCCTGCGATTATACGAGGCTGCGGCTTTTTCTTCATCTTTTTCAGCATCATCAACCCGGCATCTAAAATCAGCAGGCTTACTCCTATTTTAATGCCTCTGCACGCTGCAGCGATTACCGGATATTCCAGAAAATGCTCCAGGAACATGGAGATGATATAAAGGATCACAAAAGAAGGAAGCACGATACCCAGAGTTGCCAGAACGGCACCTGTCATGCCAGCTATCTTGTAGCCCACATAGGTGGCACAGTTGATGGCGATCGGACCGGGCGTGGATTCGGCCACCACGGTCAAATCCATCATCTCATCCTGCGTCAGCCACTGCTTTTTTTCCACGCAGGTATCGGTGATCACGGAGATCATAGCGTATCCGCCGCCAAAGGTAAACAGTCCGACTTTCATAAAACTGAAAAAGAGCTCCGAAAGGATTAGCTGTTGCTTAGGCATTTTGCAGTTCCTCCAATGCAGCTTCGTCTGTAACCTCCACTGTTCCACGAGTCAGCTTGACCATACCCTCGTTCTGGAAATAGCGAAGCATTCGAGTAACTACCTCACGGGCGGTGCCCATGTGGCCCGCAATGGTTTCATGGGTAATCTTGAGGATGTTTGTTTCCTCTAAGCTGCATTCCTCCAGCAGAAAT
>SFJM01000044.1 GCA_004555915.1 Clostridiales bacterium
GCGGTTGGCGGAGCTTCGTAGACCTTCAGGTTACGCCAGCATAAGGCCCTTATAGGGCCACAACAGGCCACCGGCTATGCCGGTGGTCCTGACTTTGCCTGATTTTTCGGCGGTCCGTAATTTGGCGTGCATTTGTGCGCGAGCTGAGGACACATAACATTTTTCTCCCTGTGAGGCGTACAAATACAAAAAAATTCAAAAAATCCGTATTTTTTCTGGACAAAAGGCGGGTTTTGCTGCATAATACTGTAGAAAGGCTGGAAGGAAACCCCATGCAAAGGCAGCGGGGGACTGTCCGGTTGATTTTATCTGAACCAAAGGAGAAACCAATGAAATATATTATTGTTCTGGGAGATGGCATGGCAGATGAGCCAATTGCCATGCTTGGCGGCAAGACGCCGCTGGAATATGCCAACACGCCGATGATGGATGAGCTGGCACCGAAATCCGAAATTGCCATGGTACATACCATTCCGGATGGAATGAAGCCGGGCAGTGATACAGCGAATCTGGCTGTTATGGGCTATAATCCGAGAAAATATTATTCCGGACGTTCCCCGCTGGAAGCTCTGAGCATTGGCGTGGATATGAAGCCGACAGATATTGCCCTGCGTACCAATATTGTGACCATCACGGAAGAGGATGTGCCGTTTGAACAGCGCACGATTCTGGACCACAGTTCCGGTGAAATTTCCACCGAGGATGCTGCTGTCCTGATTGAAGCGGTAAAGAAGGAATTTGAGAATGATACCTATCATTTTTATGTTGGCACCAGCTATCGTCATCTGCTGATCTGGGATCATGGCGAGGTGATTGAGCTTGCCCAGCCCCATGACCATCTGGGTGAGGTGATTGGGCCATATATGCCGGAGGATCCGGTTTTACGGGATATGATGATCCGCAGCTATGATATCCTGAATGAGCATCCGATTAATGTGGAACGTGCGAAGAAGGGACTGAACAAGGCAAACTGCCTGTGGTTCTGGGGTGCAGGCACCCGTCCGGCTCTGTCCTCTTTTGAGGAAAAGACCGGCAAGTCCGGTGTTATGATTTCCGCTGTTGACCTGCTCAAGGGCATTGCCGTAGGTGCAGGAATGGATATCATTGAGGTAGAGGGTGCTACCGGTTCCCTGCATACCAATTATGAAGGCAAGGCAAAGGCTGCTGTAAAGGCACTGCTGGACGGCAAGGATTTTGCGTATATCCATGTAGAAGCGCCGGATGAGATGGGTCATCAGGGCAATGTGGAAAACAAGGTAAAGTCCATTGAGAATCTGGACAGCCGTGTGATCCGCGTGGTTGTGGATGAGATGAACAAGGCAGGACAGGATTTCCGTATGCTGGTGATGCCGGATCATCCGACCCCGATCCGCTGCCGTACCCATACCAGCGATTCCATCCCGTATATGCTGTATGACAGCACGAAGCCGCAGAATCATGCCGGCATGCTGTACAACGAAGCGATGGCAAAGAGCACCGGCAAGCTGGTAGAGCACGGCTATGAGCTGATTGACCAGCTGTTAGGGGAATAAAACAAAATCACAGGCGAAAAAAGGCTCCCTCAGATGAGGGAGCTGTCAGCGAAGCTGACTGAGGGAGTGACATCGTATGAACAATCTGCACAGAGATACAATTGATACAGCGGATTTACTTTTTCACTCCCTCCGTCTTCGCCGCTTCGCGCCGAATCCACCTCCCTCATCTGAGGGAGGCTTTTGTTTTATCGTTACATAGATGAAAGAGGTATCAATATGTCACTGCCTTACCAAAGAAAACTCATTCCACGTGCAAAAGAACTGCGCAGAGACATGACGCCACAGGAACGGCATCTCTGGTATGATTTTTTGAAAGATTATCCTGTCCGTTTCCAGCGTCAGAAGGCCATTGATTCTTTTATCATTGATTTTTATTGTGCATCCGCAAAGCTGATGATAGAACTGGATGGTTCACAGCATTTTTCTGCGCAGGGACTGGCATATGATGAGGAGCGGAGCGATGTTTTAAGCAAATATGGGCTGGCTGTCCTGCGATTTACCAATACTGAAATTGAAAAACAATTCGATGTTGTCTGTCAACGGATTCATCAGGAAGTTGAAGACAGGAGAATAAAATAAGCGACCGTCCACTGGGCGGTCGCTTATCAATTTTGCGGTTTTACTTTTTTACATTCAGCTCGCTTTTGATTTTCGTAGTGGAAATCTCCGGCGTGCGCGGCAGATAAACCACCTCACAGCCCTCGTCCTTCAGGAAATCAAATTTGCCTTCCCAGTCATCGCCGATGACAAAGGTATCCACATGATATTCGTGTACATCGGTCTTTTTCTGGTCCCAGTTTTCTTCAGGGATGACCAGATCCACATAGCGGATGGCTTCGACCAGCTGCTTGCGTTCCTCATAGGAGAAATAGCATTTTTTCTGCTTTTCATTCCAGTTGAATTCATCTGTGGAAACGGCCACAATCAGATAATCGCCCAGTGCCTTGGCACGGCGCAGCAGGTTAATATGTCCATAATGGAGCAGATCAAAGGTTCCATAGGTAATCACGCGTTTCATAGATCCAAAAATTCCTTTCCATAAGTCTCGTTGCTTGCTGTTGTTCATTATATCATGACTGTACGGAAAGAAACAATGGGTTGAGGGAAAATGATGCCGCAAAATATTAGCGGCTGTTTTTTCTGCCGGAGAGAAAAAAGGCGGCGCAGCAAATTGCTGCGCCGCAGGGAGAGATCAGTCCGGAATCAGGCCGGCATGGTCCAGAATGGTAAAGGCACGGCAGAGATCCTCACTCAGATTCAGTCCGTCACCGGTACCGGCGATTGCCTTTTTTCTGACCAGCTTTTCTACAGAAGCCCGGTAGTAAACCGGAATATCCTCGAGATTTTTATAATACTTCATATCATCCTCCTCAGATTCTGGGATAGCGTTTGAAATCGGCTTTTCCGTGGCAACCTCACGGGAAATCAGATAATAGCTGGGACTGCGGTCAATGGTTGCCTTGCCGCACTGGGTCAGGCTGGTTTTGATTACACCCTTCTGCACGACGCTCACATAATTGCGGCGGATGGAGGAGGCAGTGTATTTTCCATCATACCAGTAACTGTCGAGAACGGTAATGGTACTGCCGCTTGCTGCCACAGCGGTGACAAAATGTCCGCTGGTGGAAAACAGCTTGTAAGCAGTTCCGGCGTGCAGGATTGCCACGCCTCCAGCCTTCAGGTGTGCCAGCAATTCTGCATTTTTGCTGGTTGTACGGTAGCGAAAATGATATTTTGGCGCAGCGGCACGCAGCAGCGGCTGCATCAGTGTACCGCCGTCCACCCGTGCGCCGCAGGAAACGGCCAGCTTGCACATTGTGGGAATGCTGACATCAGCAAGCCCCAATGCCTGCAGGGCATTGCACAGGCTGGCAGGCCCGCAGGAGGAGTTATAAATGCTGTTTCCACCATACTGGATGGATTTATATTTCGATTCGGTTTGAAATTTCACTGTGTAGCTGATAAATCTCACCTCTTCTTATGATACATTTTTGTCAGATTTCTGTTGTTCCAGCTGTTGCTTTCGCCATGCATCTGCCTGGCAGGCAAGACAGGTAAAGCTGTTGTTTTTCCACCAGGCAGCCAGGGATGCCGCCACGGTCCAGCATGCTGACACAATCTGGTAAATATCATTATCGGCAAATGCAATAGCTGAATGGCCGAAAATAGCCAGAAGCTGATTGACCAGCGCAAGCAAAAGGATAATGGTACGTGCAATGGTATCAGCGCTGATGGTGCGGGATGGAGTACTCATCAAAATTCGCCTCCTTTACAAGATTAATGATATGACAGCGCCGCAGACTGCGATACCTACAGCGGCTAAAATTGCCATAATAATATTCAGTTTGGTGGAAATGACAGCAAATTCTATGTTGCCGCGTCCAAGTCGTTCCTCATGCTTGGCAATTTGTACCGTATGCTGCTGGGTGATCTGCTTCAGTTCATCCAGCTCATGGCAGGGGCAGGACTGCTTCGGATTGTCCATGGTTTGTCACCTCCGTTTTGGGGGATTCTGATTATACATAATATGAACTTTTCGCCGGTATGTCTACGGCAATTGCTTGCAACGCTGTGGACGGAGGACTTGTTTTCCCTGTGCGGACATTTTTTGTCAGCATACATCCAAAATTGTAAAAATCTGGTTGACGATAAAGGGAAATGGAGATATAATTTTTATATTCAGGAAGGGTTGCGGATATGGGTAATCAGGGAGGAGAACAGAAATGGCATTGAATACAAAACAGGAACGAATCTTTCTGGAATCTGACCTGTTTTCCGGCTGTGAAACAAGGAATTTCCGTGCACTGGCACAGACACTGAGCCCGGTCAGTATTTTAAAAGGACAGTTGCTGTCTTCCTTGCATACTACCCCGGCATTGGGATTTGTCATAGATGGCAGTTTGGATTTCTGTGGATATAATGATGTATTATTCTGCACCATGGAGCCGGGGGATTTTTTTGAAGTCCATTCGGTTTTTTCAGAAGTCCGTCCGGTTCTGCCGTATCGGTTCCGCGCACGCAGCAACTGCATGGTAACCTTTATCAGCAAGCATGCACTGACAACGGTATTGCAGGACAATCCAAAGGTGGCACAGAATTATATGGTGATCCTGTCTGACTGGCTGCAGAATACCATTTGCCGGCTGTATTGTTTTACCGCCTCCACGCCGAGTGTGGCGCTGGGCATGTATCTGCTGCGCAATGAAAGGCATGGCAGTGTCCGCCTTCCGGATGGCCTTGCCGGTCTGGCACGCAGGTTGAATATCAGCCGTGCAACCCTGTATCGGTGCCTGGCTGAGATGGAGACACGGAAGCTGATTGAGCATCAGGAAAAGACCGTATATATCCGCGGACGGGAACAGTTGGAGCAGTATATATGGGATTATTCCGTACAGGAGAAGGAACAGCTCACAGCTTCCGAGATAAAAAAGGAATAGAAAAGCGCAGATCATAACGATCCGCGCTTTTTTTATCAAGAGCTGAGGCTGCAGCCTGTTTCCACAAAGAATGTGAAGATGATTGAAGATGTGTATAGAGGAATAGAGTTTGCTTTTCATGATACGAAGGTTTTCTTCCGGGTGTGACGGGGCCGGAAAAAAGGGGGAACGTGAAAGCAAGCTGCTGCTCAGGCTCCGATTGTCTGGAAAAAGAAAAAATGGGTGTCGCAGAAAAAACTCTGCAACACCCTTGTCAGCATAGGTACAGTATACATGGAGACATGGGAAATGTCAATTGATAATTGGGAAAAACTTGAAAAATTCCTCACTTTTTTTGTCGTATAATACCAGGATCTTGACGAAATAGGCAAAAATAAGTATATTTTACACGATTTAATAATGTCTGGAAACTTTTGGGTGATAATCTGGCATTTTTGCATTAGTTTGAAAAAAGCAGCGTACAGATTCTGCACGCTGCACATATGCTGTTTCACAGAATGATACAGATCAGGCCGCCGGAGCCTTCGTTGATGATGCGTTCCAGTGTTTCCTGCAGCTTGCTGCGTGCATCGTCCGGCATGCGGGTGAGCTTGGTGTTCATGCCGTCACTGACCAGCTCATTGAGTGATTTGCCAAAAATATTGGTCTGCCAGATGCGTTCCGGTTCGCCGTTGAATTCTGACATCAGGTATTGTACGAGATCGGCGGACTGTTTTTCCGAACCGACAATGGGGGAAACCTCTGTCTGGATATCCGCACGGATCATATGGATGGATGGCGCGGAGGCAGTGAGCTTGACACCATACCGTCCGCCCTGTTTGACAATTTCCGGCTCATCCAGTGTCAGCTCATCAATGGTGGGCATGACAATGCCATAGCCGGTTTGCCGGACCTGGGCCAGAGCACCGTCAAAGCGTTCGTATTCCTTCTGGATTTTTGCCAGCCGTGTGAGCAGGGGAATCAGATCCGCTTCACCGCGGATGGTCAGGCCGGACTGCTCCCCGGCAATCTGGTAAAAGATTTCCTGCGGAATACGCATTTCCAGCCGCACCGAGCCGGTGCCCAGATCCATGGACAATACCTGTGCATCAGACACATATTCCGTTTCCGCCAGAGCGGAAGCACAGCCCTGCATATCCCGCATGCGCCCGATGTGCGCGGCCTGACTGCGGATGCCGCTGTAAACTGCTTCCTTGACCCTGTGGCCGGCGGGCAGCGTGCCGACCCATGGAGGCAGTACAATGCCCACCTCCCGTACCGGAAATTCATACAGCACGGATTTCAGAATCATGCCCATCTGTTCCGCATCCATATTCAGGCAGTCGGCAGCCAGTGCGGTGACATCATAGGTGTCGGAAATCTGCCGGCAAATCTGCTGTGCAGCGGCACCCTGGGGCTGCATGGAATTCACCAGGACAAGAAACGGCTTGTTCAGGCTCTGCAGCTCCCGGATGACACGGTCCTCCGCTTCCAGATAATTTTCCCGGGGGAAATCGGTTACGGAGCCATCCGTGGTCACAACCAGACCGATGGTGGAATGGTCGGTAATCACCTTGCGGGTACCCAGCTCGGCAGCCTCTGCCATGGGCATGGGCTGGTCACTCCATGGGGTGGATACCATGCGGGGCGTATCCTCCTCGGTATGCCCAAGGGCACCGTCAATCAGATAGCCCACGCAATCCACCAGACGGACTTTACAGACCCCATCCCCCTCCAGGGCGATTTCTGCCGCTTCTTCCGGGACAAATTTGGGTTCTGCCGTCATGATCGTCCGGCCGGAGCCGGATTGGGGCAGTTCATCCTTCGCCCGTTCCCGGCGGTAGACATTGTCAATACCGGGGAGTACCAGTGTTTCCATGAACCGTTTGATGAGGGTGGACTTACCGGTGCGTACCGGGCCCACAACACCGATATAAATGGTACCGCCGGTACGGCGGCTGATGTCCTCATATAGCTTTTGCTGTTCCATATGCACCTCCAAGTGTTCCGTTTCCTGATTACTGTACCGGTATCAGCAGCATTTGTGACTGGGCGCTGAGATGGTCCGTGCTCAGCTGGTTTGCCTGCCGGATTGCGTCTACGGTTGTACGATAGCATTTCGCAATATCCCACAGGCGTTCCTCCGTGTCCACATAACGCAGGATGACAGAAACGGGGGAGGCAGGGCTGGTAGCGGTTTCATCAATGGTCAGGGCAGTTAAATCATTCACCTGCAGCGGCTCATCACACAGCAGGCTGCACCGTCCGCTCAGGGAGAGCACCACGGAATCCTCTCCGCTGACGGTTGCTGCGGCACGGCACTGCATCCCGTTCAGACGGACCCCCTGCGTGCCATCCGGCAGGCTCAGCGGCATATGGACAGCACGATGAATGGAATAATATTCCCCGTCATCCGCACGATAGACAACGCATACCATCATGCGCAGCACCGTGCGGGAGGGCTCACGGTTGAGTGTGTCCAGCACAGCGGAAATATCCGCAATCTGGGCAATTTTCATGCCAACCGGAATGGTTTCCGAGGCTTCACAGCCCAGCTCTGCCAGCGGATGGCAGGAGGGAACCGTAACCGGACGGGTTTCCGCCTGCACCGGATGCTCCAGGTGGTATACATCGGACACCAGCTGCAGGGTATGGGTTTCAAAGGCAGTCAGCAGCACGCTGGCACCGATGCCCACACCGATCAGGCCGTCATCCCGCAGCTCCGCGTCCAGATGCCGCAGGGAAAAGCTGACACATACCTGCTGGTTATCCGTCATGCCTTCCACTTCAAAAATCTGGGTAAAGGGAACCACGCAGTCGGTATTTTCCAGCAGTCCATCGGTTGTTTCCACCAGCAGGTGCAGGGCAGCATCCCCCTTCAGTACCGCTTTTCCGTTCATCAGGCGGCAGTCGGAAAGCCGAAGCTCCCCACGGGCCGCCGTAATTGCCGCGTAACGGGAAAAATCCGTCAGGTTGACATCATCCATCAGGGTAAATTCCCGGCGATGTACAGCAGCCGGCACCGTAACGGTATGGGTGGCAGTCAGCTGCTCCAGATGGCCGTCATGCTGTGCAAACCCGCTGGTCAGGCACAGGGAATCGGGGACAAATACCCGGCAGGAGATGGACAGGGTAGCGGTGACTGACAGCTTGCGGGAGTTCATCACATGGGCATCCGCCGCCACCACCCGGCAGGAGACAAACGGCTGGCTGTCCTCGTTGATGCCTGCGCCTTCTTCAATGTGAGCGAAGCTGATGGGGATATCCAGCTTGCGCAGGCCGCCTCCTTCGGGCACGTACAGGACTGTCATGCGTACACTGCCGGAAATCAGCACACGGCCGGACTGGGGAGCATCATCCTTGAGCTGCGGGCTGCCATACACCGCGGCAATACGGACAATATCCGGGAACGTGTCCGGAACAATGGCATCTGTGGTTTCTTCATAATTATTCCACGTATCCAGAATGAGACGGCTGAGCGTGACGGTATTTTTTGTTAATTCCATAGAACTTCCTCCTAAGTAAGCCTGGATTCCACAGCAGGGAAATGGTGTTGTTATAGTTCTATGGCACGATGCTGGCAGATATGCCGGAAAAATAGGATTGAAGCCGACAGAGGCTTGTGGTACAATGTAACATGAGGTGATGGGTTGCATGCAGAAATTTGCTGTTATTTTCGATTTTAACGGAACCATGCTGTTTGATACGCAGATCCAGTATCATGCATGGGATATGCTGGCAAAGGAAACGCTGGGACAGGGGATTGACCAGCGGGTATTTCTGCGCAATGCAAACGGACGGACCAGCTCGGAAACTGTCGATTTTTTCTGGGGAACTCGTATCAGAAAACAGCAGAAGCAGGAGCTGATTACCCGGAAACGGGAAATCTATAAGGAGTACTGCCTGTCCCATCCGGAGGAATTCCATCTGGCGGACGGCATTCCGGAAATTCTCGACCTGCTGCAGGAAAATAACGTACCGTTTACCATTGCAACCTCCTCCAATCCGAAAAGTGTGGATTTTTATTTTGAACACCTGCAGCTGGGACGCTGGTTCCGGCGGAAGGAAATCGTCTGTAATGACAAGCAGTTTCCCGGCAAGCCGGCGCCGGATATTTACCGGTATACCGTGCAGACACTGGATGTCCCGGCGGAACAGTGTATTGTGGTGGAGGATGCCATTGCAGGCACGCTGGCAGCACGGGCAGCCGGAATCGGATATATTGTGCTGATTGATCCGGAACATGACCGGATGATCCGTGTGGGCGCACAGGCGGATCTGATTATTGATTCCTTTGATGCGCTGTACCAGCTGATCTGTGACCGGCTTGCGGAATAAAAAAGGAAGGGCTGACGGTTGTCAGCCCTTTTTTGATGTAACCAATTACGATATGGTTGGGATTTTTTTGATGCCGAAGATACTGCGCAGGATTCCGGCGAACAGACGCGGCTTGATAACAACGATTTTCATACAGGCTCCTTTCGTCAGTGCAGATGGATGATGATGCCTACAGCAATCAGCACCATTGCGGATACCGGGACAAGGATAAAGGCGGGAAGTAATACCGCCAGCAGTATGCCAAGTCCGAAGGCTGCCGACAGCAGCCCGAAGGTTTTCCAGCAGCAAATCATGTGCCTCACCTCTGCATGCAGTATAAGCGGCGGCAGAAGCAGTGGTGCCTGTACACAGAAATTATTTTTTCAGATGCCGGTTCCAGCGTGAATTTCATGGGATCCCTCCTTTTTCTGTGTTTTCTTGCATACAGTATAGCAGGGGAGAAGGGATTTGTCCCGGCTTTTGTGGTGAGTGGTTGAAAAGGGAGCATAAGAGGCGGAAAAAGGCAGACAAAAAACCGGCAGATACGCGCAGCATCTGCCGGTTTCCATGCTTTGTAATGTTAACAGAAGGAGAGATTATTCCGCAACAATCTTAGCCAGCTTTGCAAAGCGCGGCAGGCCATTTTCCTTCGGCATGTTGGTCTCGCCCTGAATCAGCGGCAGAGCGTAGTCGATGAATGCCTGGGATACATTGTTGCCACGCTCGTTGATCCATTCTACCGGAACCTTCTTCTCGTAGTTTGCTACGTCGGACAGGTTCAGCAGCTTGGTCTTGCAGGAGTAGCCGCCCTCACGGGAGCACTCGAACGCAACCATCTTGTCGGTCTCGCCAGCAACTGCGGAGTTAACAGCAGTCTGACCAGCCAGGAAGGACTCGTCGATATCGGTCTGGGAAGCGCAGTGAGCAGCGCAGCGCTGCAGCAGGGACAGCTCGATGCCGCGAACCTTTACGCCCAGCTTCTCCTTGACAACGTCAGCCAGCATAGCAGCCAGGCCGCCCAACTGAGCATGGCCGAAGCCGTCGGTAGCAGAGGTCTTTGCTTCGGATACGAAGGAGCCGTCAGCATAGTGGATGCCTTCGGAAACAGCAACGATAACGTTGTGGTTCTTCTCCCACAGAGCGGAAACGTCTTCCAGGAACTCGTCCATGTTGAAGTCAACTTCCGGCAGGTAAACCAGGTCAGCAGCGTAACCGGTTACAGCAGCCAGGGAAGCAGCGCCAGCCAGCCAGCCTGCATGACGGCCCATGATTTCGATGATGGAAACCTGGCCCTTGTCGTATACATGGGAATCCTGGTAAACTTCGGTGATGGAAGTAGCGATATACTTTGCTGCGGAAGCGAAGCCCGGGCAGTGGTCGGTGCCGAACAGGTCATTGTCGATGGTCTTCGGAATGCCCATAACGCGGCAGTCATAGCCAACCTTCTTCATATACTTGGAAATCTTGTTGCAGGTATCCATGGAGTCGTTGCCGCCGTTGTAGAAGAAGTAACGAACGTCATACTTCTTAAAAATTTCCAGAATGCGCTTGTAATCGGTGTCATCCACATCCGGATCAGCGATCTTGTAACGGCAGGAACCCAGAGCAGAAGACGGGGTGTACTTCAGCAGCTCCAGCTCAGCCGGATCTTCCTTGTCCATCACGTACAGCTTATCGTTCAGAACACCAACGATACCATTTGCTGCGCCGTAAACGGTGGTGATGGCATCAGAATCCAGACCAGCCTTGATTGCGCCATATGCACTTGCGTTGATAACAGAAGTAGGACCACCGGACTGACCGATGATCATAGCGCCCTTCAGTTCACTCATAATCAAAAACCTCCTAAAATGTCACGAAACGAATGCGGCAGAATGTTAGCAGAACGATCACGGGAGAAGTTCTGCCGAGCCGCACTTTCCGATGTTAAAATGAATATATCATATTTTTGACAGAAAATCAATTCTTTTTGCAGATAGAACAAATTGTGAGTACACTTTGGATAAAATTTGCGAAAATTATATAATCGACTTGATTTATTATGGAAAGACTGGTAAAATAGCAACATACGGAACACGTGTGCCCATTTTTAGACGGGCATGCGGAAATATTCTGAAAGGAAGATGAATAATGGCACTTGTAACTACTACTGAAATGTTCAAGAAGGCTTATAACGGCGGCTACGCTGTTGGCGCTTTCAACGTAAACAACATGGAAATCGTTCAGGGTATTACTGAGGCAGCAGGCGAACTGAACTCCCCGGTTATCCTCCAGGTTTCCAAGGGTGCTCGCGCTTATGCAAACCACACCTATCTGGTAAAGATGGTTGAGGCTGCTGTCATTGAAAACCCGGATATCCCGATCGCTCTGCATCTGGACCACGGCGATTCCTTCGAGGTTTGTAAGTCCTGCATCGACGGCGGCTTTACCTCCGTTATGATCGACGCTTCCTCCAAGTCCTTCGAGGAAAATATTGCTCTGACCAAGAAGGTTGTAGAGTACGCACATGACCATGGCGTTGTTGTTGAGGCTGAGCTGGGCACTCTGGCAGGCGTAGAAGACGAAGTTGTTGTTGAAGCTGGCAACGAAAGCTACACCCGTCCGGAAGAGGTAGAGGAATTCGTTTCCCGCACCGGCTGTGACTCCCTGGCAATTGCTATCGGTACCTCTCATGGCGCTTACAAGTTCACTCCGGAGCAGTGCACCCGCAATGAGGATGGCATCCTCGTTCCGCCTCCGCTGCGTTTCGACGTTCTGGAAGAGTGCATCAAGCGTCTGCCGGGCTTCCCGATCGTGCTGCATGGTTCCTCCTCTGTTCCGCAGGAATTCGTAAAGATCGTAAACACCTACGGCGGCAACATGCCGGATGCTATCGGTATTCCGGAAGCACAGCTGCGTGATGCTGCTAAGCTGGCTGTCTGCAAGATCAACATTGACTCTGACATCCGTCTGGCTATCACTGCTTCCATCCGTAAGCACTTCGCTGAGCATCCGGATCACTTCGACCCGCGCCAGTACCTGAAGCCGGCTCGTCAGGCTGTTAAGGACATGGTAGCTCACAAGATCGTGAACGTTCTGGGCTCCGACGGCAAGGCTTAATTTGCCTGTCTGACAAGTTTCAAGACCATAGGGGCTGCATCCGCCTGGATGCAGCCTTTTTTGTCAATATACCACATGCTATGCATGTGGTACAAAAAGCTTATAGCTATACAAAGACCTCCCATGATACAATAACTGAGGTTCCCCAACCGCA
>SFJM01000117.1 GCA_004555915.1 Clostridiales bacterium
CGCCAACACGGGGCTGTTCAGCCTGTTTGAAGCCCAGATGCAGCTGCTGCCGCGCACGGGTGATTACACGGTCGTGCTGGACAGCGATATGCAGCCGCGCTGCATTACCCGCACCACAAAGGTGGAAGTTGTCCCGTTTGAAGATGTGACGGCAGACTGTGCCGCCGCCGAGGGGGACGGCACCCTTGCCGCGTGGAAGAAAGCCCACCGCAAGGCGTTTGCCGCAGCGTGTGAGGAAATCGGCAGGAACTTTGACGAAAGCATGAAGTGCGTCTGCGAGTATTTTGATGTGGTTTACCGGGCAGATGGGCAGTGAGATAAATTTGTATGGAGGTACAGCTAAATGAAATTAGACAAATTTATGTGGACAAGAGAACCAAATGATTTCAAAATCAAAGATAATACAGTTGAGATAACTACAAAGCCAAATACCGACTTATGGCAAAGAACTTATTATCATTTTCGGAATGATAATGCACCGGTATATCAGAGGGAAACAGAAGAAAAGTATTTCAGTTTTGCTGTAAAAACTGAATTTAATGATAGTCACCAGCGTTTTGATCAGTGCGGCATTGTGCTTTATCTGGATAGTGAAAACTGGCTGAAAGCATCTGTTGAATATGAAAATGAAGACTTTCAACATTTAGGCAGTGTGGTAACAAATCATGGATATTCAGATTGGGCAACTACTGTTATTGACGCAGATGTAAAATCCATGTGGTATCGTTTAAGCAGACGGGAAGATGATTATTGCATTGAGTGTTCTAAAGATGGCATTCACTATGAACAGATGCGTGTATGTCACCTGTATGAAGGAAATGCAAAGATAAAATTTGGTATCTATGCCTGTTCGCCAGAAAACTCTTCTTTCAAAGCAGTTTTCAGCAATATGGAAATGATGGAATGCCAGTGGAAAGCACATGATGGACAGCAGCCTGACCAGAACTAATAATTTCAGTTTGTCGAACAGATCCGCAACAAACAGCAGCAGTTAGGAGAACCCCATGATTTTACACATAAACAACAGGGAGTATGATTACCACACCTTGGTCAAGGTTGCGGAGATGGCAGGGCTTGCGGGCATTGTCGGCTTTCACGAATCCGAGGACGGCTATATTGTCAGCTTCCCCAATACAGAAAACACGCAGGCGCTTATTAACGACTACAAAGCGCGCTGCGTGATTTAGAAAACAATATCTGGCAGCACTAGACTGCCACTAATTCTAAGGCGGGCTTCGGCCCGCCTTTTCTTTATGCAAAATCATTTCTCTGCGGTTGTCTCACCCGGTTTGGTCGTGATGAGCTTATACACCGCCGTATCCTTGGGTTCCAGATTGGAGAACGGTATCATGCTGTTGCCCATCTTGATGATGCCGTGTCCCTCGCTGGCGTTGCGCAGAAATTCCAGCTGCGGCTTGGACAGCCCGTACAGACGTTCCAAGGCTTCCAGACTTTTCGATTGCCGCAGCATAATGACAAACTCGCTGTTGGAAAGCAGCGCATACGCCACGGGGTTATCCAGATAGTCCTGAATATCCTGCGAGATGCCGGTGGCGTATGCATTGTATTTGCGGAACCTTTTCCAAGAGGAATACAGGAAATTGGAACTCATAGGGTCCTTTAACAGCACATGAATCTCATCAAAGTAGATCCATGTTGCCGCCGTGGCGTCCTTGCGGCGGTTGGTCATCACCTGCATATTGATGAACTCCAGCAGGGACATCATGGCAATCGGGCGGAGCTGGTCGCCCAGACTTTGGATGTTAAAACAGATCAGGCGGTTGTTCATATCCACATTGGTGGTGTGGGAAAACGCCTGCAAGCTGCCGTTGGCGAATACATCCAGCATCAACGCCAGCTGCTTTGCGCGGCGCAGGTTGGATTTGTTCAAATCTCGATACAAATCACCGAGCGTCGGGCAGGGCGCTGTGTAGCCGGAGGCAATCAGCGGTTTGTAAATGTTTTTGAGGCTGGCAGCAATCAGGCTTCTGTCCTCCGGCTGAAGATGCCCATTCTCGCCGATCAGCTTGTCCAGCATCGACAGCACAAACTCGATTTTGGCAACATCGGGCGGCACATCGGTCTTGGGGTCGTAATGATAATCCAGTGGATTGAAGTGTGTCCGGCTGTCCACCGACACCTTGATCGCCTCGCCGCCCAGCGCCTTGACCAGCAGCTCGTATTCATTTTCCGGGTCCACCAGAATGAACCG
>SFJM01000045.1 GCA_004555915.1 Clostridiales bacterium
GGTGGAAGTGTACGGAAATGTGTGCTATGATTATCATGCGAAAAACAGATAAAAACAGCTGTGAGAAACGGAGCAGGAGCAATCCTGACTCCGTTTTTTCATGCAAGAAAATATCCGAAGGGAGGAAACAGCTCGTGGGCAGAAAGAACAGGGCAAGGAGAAAGCCCAATGGAAAGAGACATAAGCGGATACATCACATTCCGTATCTGGAAGGTGCGGCGTGTGGGCGCTGGCTCGACCGGAGACAGCACAAAGCAAACAGCTATGAAGAGGAACAGATTGTTTTTCGCGGCGAAGTATGGTATGCGGATTTGGGCGCGCATCCGGATACCAGCATTCAGGAGGGCTGCCGCCCGGTACTGGTCGTCAGCAACAACGCGAACAACAGCAACGCGCGCACGCTGACGATGATTCCGCTCACTGCCAGACTGAAAAAATTGTCTCTGGTAACGCATGTCATGGTGAAACCGACAAAAGCGTGCCCGCTGGAGTATGATTCGATGGCGCTGACAGAACAGATTACGATTATTGACAAATCCATGCTCCGCGAAAAAATCGGTCGGCTGGATCGCAGGATCATGCAGCAGGTTGACCGCGCCCTCTGTGTGCAGTTGGCTCTGAGGATGCCGGATTCTCCGAGGGGAGGCGGTACAGCGTGAAGTACGCCAATCTTGCTTCATTGGAGCATATCCCTTCGGAACTGCGGGAAACCGGGCAGTTTTGCGTGTGGAAATACGAGCAGCGTGACGGGAAAATGACGAAAGTCCCGTACAATCCCAAAACCGGAACCTATGCGATGGTCAATCGTCCGCGCACCTTTTCTTCCTATGAGCAGGCAGTGCAGGCGCTGAAGACCGAAGCGGACGGCGCTCCCATGTATAACGGCCTGGGCTTTCGCGTGTCCGGCATGGTCGGTGCGCTCGATCTGGATCACTGTTTTGCAGAAATAGAACAGAGCGGCATGGATACGGAATTTCGGGAGCTGTTCGGCGATGATGCGCTTTTTGATGCGTGCCGGCAGGAAGCTGAGCTCAAGCCTTGGGCAGCGCAGATTGTCCAAACACTGGATGGCTGCTATATGGAGAAATCTCCGTCGGGTACAGGGCTGCGCATTCTGCTGTCGGTACCCGGATTTTCCTTTGATAAGGAACGGTATTATATCAATAATCGCAGGCTCGGACTGGAAGTCTATGTTCCGGGCGCGACCAAACGGTTTGTGACGCTGACCGGCGATGTGTTCCGGGAAGGCGGTCTGCCGGACAAAAGCCACGAGCTTCAGATGATTCTGGACCAGTATATGAAGCGTCCTACGGTGGAAACCGCACACGAACCGATGGAACCCCACTCTTATTTGCAGGATGATGAGGTGATTGCAAAAGCATCGGCATGTGTCAGCGGCGCAAAGTTCCGCGCGTTATACGCCGGAGACCTGACGGGATACGATTCGCCCAGCAATGCGGATATGGCGCTTTGTGCCTATCTTGCATTCTGGTGCGGCTGCGATGAGGAACAGATGGATCGCCTGTTTCGTTCCTCCGGTTTGTACCGAGAAAAGTGGGACAGACCGCAGTCCGGCTCGACGTATGGTGCGCTGACAATTCAGAAGGTTATCCGGCATTGCCATGACTGCTACAACCCGGTCGGACATCTGGTGCCGCCGGAGGATGAATTTCAGAAGCTGTTGGATGATGGGTATTCGGCGTTCGGGGAGGACGCTTCTCTGACGGAGGAAGAAAAACGCTCGCTGGCGCAGACGATCCGTCTTGTGGATATGGATTTGCAGCAGATGAAGCCACATTCCAATCCCAGATATTCGTGGAGCGAGATGGGCGTGGGCAGGCTGTTCGCGGATTACTACCGCAGAGTGACACGGTTCGTCCCGGAACGCAGGCACTGGTATGTGTTCAACGGGAAGGTCTGGAAGCACGATCAGGGCGGCTTGCTGGTCATGCAGCTCGCCAAGCATCTGGTAGATGAACTGCTCCGGTATTCGCTCACAATTGAGCGGGATGTGGAGCGCGCGGATTATATCGCGTTCATCAGCAAGATGCAGACCCGCCGGAAGCGGCAAATCATGGTGGACGATGCACAGGATGAGAATTTTGCTTCTATACAGGTGTTTGACCGGAATCGCTATCTGTTCAACTGCCAGAATGGGACGTTGGATCTCAGCATGATGGAATTTCATGCGCACAGGCCGGAGGATATGCTGACCATGCTGGCGGGCGTCACCTATTCGCCGGATGCGGTCTGTGAGCGGTGGAATACCTTCATTACAGAGGTCATGGTTGGAGATGCAGAACTTGCAGACTTCCTCCAGCGCGCGCTCGGCTACACCCTGACCGGTGATACCAGTCTGGAATGCCTGTTTATTCTGTATGGTGCGACCTCAAGAAACGGAAAGGGCACAACCATGGAGACCTTTTTGAAGATCATGGGCGATTACGGAAAGACCTCGAATCCGGAAATGCTGTCCGCAAAGTTCGGAGCAAGCAACAATGGCGGGCCGTCGGAGGAGGTGGCGCGTCTGGCAGGCGCACGCTTTGTCAATATTTCCGAGCCGGAGAAGCGGATTTCCTTTCATGCCGCGCTGGTCAAGCGGCTCACGGGAAACGACACGATCAATGCGCGGTATCTGCATGAAAACAGCTTTGATTTCAGCCCGATGTTCAAGATATTCATCAATACCAATTATCTGCCGAATGTCAGCGACATGACGCTGTTTGACTCCGGACGTTTAAAAATCATCCCGTTCAAGCGGCATTTCTCCGAAGCGGAACAGGACAAGGGCTTGAAGCATCTGTTTGCTGAGCCAGAATCACTGTCTGGTATCCTGAACTGGTGTCTGGAAGGGTATCGGAAATTCCGAAAATACGGGCTGGAAGCCCCGGCTGCCGTGCTGGAAGCGACAGGCGCTTACCGCAGGGAATCCGACCGCATTGGGCAGTTCATCGAAGCGTGGCTGGAACAGGGCGAAGGCTATGAAGTACGTTCTGCTGCGGCATATCGGGTGTACTGCCGCTGGTGTGCGGAAAATGGCTTCAACCCGGAGAATGCGAAGAACTTCAACCGCGCCATGGCAACACATTTCGAACTGGTGAAAAAGCGCCCGAAGGATGGCGGCGGCGCTACCACAATGCTTGTCGGCTACAGGCTCCGAGCGGAAGAAGACGGCATCATTCCGGAGGACTGACAGAGCATAGGGGAGAACTGCCTGTTGTAGCGGCTGGTTGCCGGTGCAAACCGTAATTTTCTTATATTCTTCTCACGTGAGCAAAGACACAAAAAACCTGCTACGTGTTGCTACACACAGCGGAAGAGGACGGTATCATTCCGGAGGACTGACAGGGCATAGAGAGGAAACTGCCTGTTGTAGCGGCTGGTTGCCGGTGCAAACCGTAATTTTCTTATATTCTTCTCACATGAGCAAAGACAGAAAAAACCTGCTACGTGTTGCTACGCATGGCGGAAGAGGACGGTATCATTCCGGAGGACTGACAGGGCATAGGGGAGAAACCGCCTGTTGTAGCGACTGGTTGCCGGTGCAAACCGTAATTTTCTTATATTCTTCTCACGTGAGCAAAGACAGAAAAAACCTGCTACGTGTTGCTACACACAGCGGAAGAGGACGGCATCATTCCGGAGGACTGACAGGGCATAGGGGAAAACTGCCTGTTGTAGCGGCTGGTTGCCGGTGCAAACCGTAATTTTCTTATATTCTTCTCACGTGAGCAAGAATAGAAAAAACCTGCTACGTGTTGCTACGCACAGCGGAAGAGGACGGTATCATTCCGGAGGACTGACAGAGTATGCGGAAAACTGTCTGTCTGCCTATTGTAGCGGCTGGTTGCCGGTGCAAACCGTATTTTTCTTATATTCTTCTCACGTGAGAAAGAATAGATAAAACCTGCTACGTATTGCTACACTTAGCGGAAGAGGAGAAAACAGATGCCATACAGACCAGATACACCTTGCAAACATCCCGGCTGTCCAGCCTTGGTTCCGTACGGACAGAGATACTGTGCAAAACACCGGGCACTGCATCCGGAAGAGGTGCGGTCAGCGTCCAGGCGCGGCTATGGCAGCCGGTGGCAGAAGGCGAGCAGAGCATACCTGCAGGCACATCCGCTGTGTGTTATCTGCGTGAAACAGGGGAGATACACCAGAGCCACTGTGGTTGACCACATCGTGCCACACCGCGGCGACCCAAAGCTGTTCTGGGATCGGACGAACTGGCAAAGCCTATGCAAGCCATGCCATGACAGAAAAACGATGACAGAGGACAGATATCCGGTCTACCGCTATTAAATTTTTGCACCCCGGGGGAGGTCTGAATCTCTGTAGCATGGGAACAGAAAGACCGGCGCCCCCTCAAACGTGCAAAACCGCGAATTTGACAGCCCGGGGGTCTGATGATCCCGGAGCAAAACGAAAGCAGCAAATCAGGAGTATGCCGGCAACACCTGCATTTTGGCTGACACCGGACGAAACAGGAAATAAAATCAGGCATTCCTTCTGAAATTGCAGGTATTTCATGTGATTTTGTTTGCAATGAAAGAAGAAAACAACAAACGGAGGCTTCTTTCCCCGCAAATACGCCTGATGAAAGTGATGCGTGAAACTCCCGGCATTTTCAGGGCGTTTTTTCCTGCTTTTCGCAAAAAGCACAGGGGTTTCGCTGCAAAATGAAGCATCCGAGGGGAAAAGCAATGGAACAAAACGAACAGAAATTTCTGGATGGTGTGGTGCATCAGTTCTGCCCGCGGTGCGGCAGAGCTATTGTGCAGAACCGGACAGGCAGGCACAGAAAATTTTGCTCCGATGCATGCCGCAGACTGTGGTGGAATCACCACCCGATGCCGGAGCATTGGAAGTCCGCGCGCAAAGCTGTGTGCCCGGTCTGCGGGAAGGAATTTCTCGCCAGCCGGGAATACGGCAAATTGCGAATCTATTGCAGCCATGCCTGCGCGAACCGCGGCCGATCTGCACGCCGCCCAACAGAAAACAAAAAGGAGAACATCAATGCGCAAAACAGCTGAACTGAAAATCCTGCCGGTTCATGTACTCAAACCGGCAGCGTACAATCCCCGGAAAAAGCTGAAGCCGGGGGATAAAGAGTACGAAAAAATTCGGCAGTCTATCGAAGAGTTCGGGTTTGCCGACCCGCTTGTGGTCAATGCAGATATGACAATTATCGGCGGGCATCAGCGGCTGACGGTTGCCGTTGATCTCGGCTATACCGAAGTGCCCTGCGCGGTAGTGGATGTTGACAAGGTGCGGGAAAAGGCGCTGAACATCGCACTCAACAAAATCACCGGCGCATGGGATGACAATCTGCTGGCAGAGCTGTTGCAGGACATTGAAAACAGTGACTTTGATGTCGGCAAGACAGGCTTTGACCCGCCGGAGATTGAAACGCTGTTCAATAAGGTGCACAGCAGGGAGGTCGAGGAGGACAACTTCGATGTGGAATCCGAGTTGAAACAGCCGGTGTTCTCCAAACCGGGCGACCTGTGGACACTCGGGCGGCATCGCGTGCTCTGCGGCGATGCCACATGCCCGGAGAGTTATGCAGTCCTGATGGATGGGATGAAGGCAAACCTCGTCCTTTCCGACCCGCCGTACAACGTGAATGTGGAGGAAACCGCTGGAAAGATTCTGAATGATAACATGGGGGATACGGAGTTTTATGAATTCCTGTTTGCCGCCTTCCGGGAAATGCATGAGAACCTCGCCAATGACGGCTCGATTTATCTGTTCCATGCGGACACCGAGGGGCTGAACTTCCGCAGGGCGTTCAAAGATGCGGGGTTTTATCTTTCCGGATGCTGTATCTGGAAGAAAAACGCGCTGGTACTCGGGCGGTCACCGTATCAGTGGCAGCATGAACCCTGTCTCTATGGCTGGAAGCAGGGCGGAAAGCATCAATGGTATTCCGACCGGAAGCAGACAACCATCTGGGAGTATGACCGCCCGAAATCCAACAAGGATCATCCCACTATGAAGCCTGTAGGGCTGATGAGCTATCCCATCCGCAACAGCACCATGACCAATGGCATTGTGCTTGATCCGTTCCTGGGCTCGGGCTCCACGCTGATCGCCTGCGAGGAAACCGACCGCGTGTGCAGGGGCATGGAGCTTGACCCAAGATTTATGGATGTCATCGTCAAACGATATTATCAGTATTTTCAAGAATACCGAAAAAACGAAACACCAGATGAGAATATTTTTGTCATTCGAGATGGGCAAAAACTCCGGTTTGATGAGCTTGCAACCGTGGAAGCAGAAACGGAGTGAGAAAAGCTGTCCGGTCTGGCACAACTGTGTAGAGTACACAACACAAAACGAACATATTTGGCAGAAATTCGGACAGAAACAGCTGGATACTATGCCTGTTCAGAGCGATACTACACGTACCCAAACAGGAGGTTTTGAATATGACATTGCATTTTCATGCGGCGGGAGCAAAGCGCAAACAGCTTGCGCACGCGATTGGCGAATTAATCGGAGAAAAGCCGGTTTACCAGTTTATGCCGACCTGCGCTTATCAAATCGGCGGATATGTGCTGGACAGGGAAGGAAATCTGCATTGCGATGATGGCGCAGAGCTTGGCAGTCTGCTCGGCGCGCTGGAAAAACAGGGCTTCAGCGCCGAAAGACCGGAGCAGCAAGATTCAGCCGCGGCAGAACCAGCGAATGGTCTGGTAATCCGCCTGCCGCGGGACGGCTTTACCGACACCGCGCTGAGCAATCTTCAACGGCTGCTTGCGTCCAAAGGAACGCTGATCCGCAAGGCGCTGGGTGTCGATGACCTGCCGGTTGAAGTCATGGACACATGCATTTCGTTTCCATGGTTCCATGGCGAGCTGGACGATGCTTCTGTTCAGGCATATATCCACTTTGTCACAGCACTCGCCGACATGGCGAAGAAACAGAAGCGCGTGAACGCAGGATCCGGTGAGCCGGAAAATGAAAAATACGCGTTCCGCTGCTTTCTCATCCGGTTGGGCTTTGTCGGGAGCGAGTACAAGAACGAGCGCAGAATCCTGCTCCGGAATCTTTCTGGAAATTCAGCATTTAAGAAGGATAACCGGACAAAACAGCAACAATCGTGTACAACATACACAGCGTAATCTACACATCTTTGGTGCATTTATGATGGTGTTTTCCTTGCTATTATCCGCGAAAAGAGCGAATATACACATGCCGAAAAGAAAACGCAAAAAGATATAAAGGAGACATACATCATGAATGAAAAGACCAGAGTACAGATTGAGAACATGAAGAAGCAGACCATCGGCGTTGAGATCGAATTCAACGGCATGACGCGGGAAAAGGCGGCCGGAGTGGTTGCAAAGCACTTCGGCACAGAGCCTTATTACGCGGCGGCAGAATACGGCTACATGACCTGGGCCTGCCATGACAACCTCGGCAGAGTGTGGAAAATTCAGCGGGATGTAAGCATTGAAGGACCGGACAGCGAAAAGTGCGAGCTGGTCACACCGATTCTTACATATGACGACATAGAGACCCTCCAGCAGATTGCCAGAGAGCTTCGGCACGCAGGGGCAAAGAGCAGCCCTTCCCGCGGATGCGGCGTGCACATCCACATCGGCAAGGGCGACCACACGCCGCAGAGCCTGCGCAATCTGGTGAATATCATGGCGGCGCATGAACAGCAGATTGCCCGGGCTATCCGCCTGGACGATTACCGCCAGAGAAGATACTGCCAGATTGTCGACCGGGATTTTCTGAACCGGCTCAACACCAGCAAGCCGAAAACCTTTGAAGCGATGCAGCGGCTCTGGTACAACGGCATGGATGGCAGCCGCCAGCATTACAATTACAGCCGGTATCACATGCTCAACCTGCACGCGACATGGAGCAAGGGAACGATTGAATTCCGTCTTTTCCAGTTCGCAGAGGCGGGCAACGGCAGAAAGGGCGGCATTCATGCCGGCGAATTGAAAGCATACATCCAGCTTTGCCTTGCAATGAGCGAGCTTGCCAAGGAACTTCGGTACGCAAGCCCAAAGCCGCAGCAGACTGACAACGAAAAGTACGCATTCCGCTGCTGGATGCTCCGGCTTGGCTTCATTGGTAAGGAATTTGCAACAGCAAGAGAAATCCTGCTGCGGAACATGGAAGGCAATGCGGCATGGCGTTAAGCCTGCCGCACAACCGGAAAGGAGAAGAACACGATATGAAATATTACTTAGCTTATGGAAGCAACCTGTCAGTCAGGCAGATGCTGCACCGGTGCCCGGATGCGGTCTATGTGGGCACAGCGGAAATTCCGGACTATCGGCTGTTGTTCAAAGGCAGCAAGACCGGAAATTACCTGACAATTGAACCAAAGCCAGGATGCAGGGTTCCGGCTGTGGTGTGGAAAATCAGCGACAGCGATGAACGGTGTCTGGATGTTTATGAGGGATACCCGCGCTTTTATTACAAAGCCATGATGCAGGTCGCAGTTTATTCTCTGCTCGACGGAAGGGAAAACGGCACAGTTGAAGCACTGGTTTACATCATGCACGAAGACCGCGAACCGGGCTGTCCAACCGGGCATTACTTTGATGTTTGTCTGGAAGGATATCAGCGGTTCGGATTTGATCCGGCATACCTCGGGCGGGCGCTGGCAGACAGCATCGGACGGAAAGCTGCAAAGCGGTTTCTGGAGCAAAGTTGAGAGAAAGTCGCAAAATATATGCGCAGGCAGCTCTCTGGGGCTGTTTGCCGTTCATACAGAGTACAGGCTTGCCGCTGGGCAGGCCTTTCTTTTTGCCCATTCACGCAGGATGAACCATCGTTTGTCCTGCGTTTTACATAGATCAGCATTCATTTTGTAGGAGAAAGGACATTCAAATGAAACAACACAGCAAACACATCTCTGTCATCGCAAGACTTACCGTTGCATTTGTCGCAGCACTTGTTATCGTCACGGCACTGACCGGATGCACGCAGGCCGAAAGCTCGTCTGATGTGGCAAAGCAGCAATCCGTACAGGACACACTGTCACGGAATCAGGCGACGAATATTGCAATGGAATTGCAGTATTTGGAGTAAACGCGCACGTTTTTGAACTGTTCGGGGAAAGGAGGGCGCTGAGCATGGCAACCAGAGGAAGAAAACCGACACCGACTGCAATTAAGCTGTTGGAGGGCAACCCGGGCAAGCGTCCGTTAAATGCCAACGAGCCAAAACCGGAGAAAAAAGCGCCCTCCTGTCCCAAATGGCTGGAGCCGGAAGCCAAGAAGGAATGGCGGCGGCTGGCGAAGCAGATGGAACAGATCGGCATCCTGACACAGGTAGACATGGCGGCATTCGCCGGCTACTGTCAGGCGTATGCGCGGTGGAAGGAAGCGGAGGAATTCATCACCCAGCATGGCACGATTGTCAGAACACCGTCCGGTTACTGGCAGCAGGTACCGCAGGTATCCATTGCACAGACGTATCTGAAAATTATGAACCGGTTTGCCGAGCAGTTTGGACTGACACCGGCATCCAGAAGCCGGATCATTGCCGCAGACAACAGCACGGATACACAGGACGAAATGGAAGCATTGTTGGAGGGAAGCAGCTGATATGGCGGAAGCAAGACCAAAGGATTACCCGAAGCTCAAACATTACACACCGACCCGGTTCATGCTGCCGACCTCGCACTACGACAGAGCAAAAGCGGATCGCGCCGTGAAGTTTATCGAAAACCTCCGGCATACCAAGGGAAAATGGGCGGGTACACGTTTCTGGCTTCTGCCGTGGCAGGAACAGCTGATCCGGGATATTTTCGGCGTGGTGAAACCGGACGGAAACCGCCAGTTCCGTACCGCCTTTGTCGAGATACCGAAGAAAAACGGCAAAAGCGAGTTAGCAGCCGCAGTTGCGCTGTATCTGCTGTATGCGGACAACGAACCCAGTGCAGAGGTATACGGTGCGGCGGCAGACCGCCAGCAGGCATCCATTGTCTTTGATGTGGCAAACCAGATGGTGCAGATGACGCCTGCGCTCATGAAGCGAAGCAAAATTATGGGCGCTACCAAGCGCATTGTCAATTACAGCAATGCAGGATTCTATCAGGTGCTTTCCGCAGAGGTCGGCACGAAGCACGGGTTAAATGTGTCCGGGTTGGTTTTTGACGAACTGCACGCACAGCCTACACCGCATCTTTATAATGTCCTGACCAAGGGCTCCGGTGACGCGCGGGAACAGCCGTTGTTTTTCCTGATTACCACTGCCGGTACGGATCGAAACAGCATTTGCTATGCGATACATACCAAGGCAAAGGACATTCTGGAAAACCGCAGGGTGGATGCGTCGTTCTATCCTGTGATTTATGGAATTGAGGATGACGATGACTGGTCGGAAGAAGAAAACTGGAAAAAGGCAAATCCATCGCTGGGATACACGATTCCGCTTGACCGCGTCAGGGACGCTTACCGGGAAGCATCACAGAACCCGGCGGAGGAGAATGTGTTCCGACAGCTCCGTCTGTGCCAGTGGGTGAACAGTACAGTGCGCTGGATACCGGATCATATTTATGAGCAGGGCAACCGTCCGATTGATCTGGAGAGCTTGAAAGGGCGCGACTGCTATGGCGGGCTGGATCTCTCCAGCTCCGGTGATATCACTGCGTTTGTCCTGATGTTCCCGCCGCGCACGGAAACCGAACCGTATTATATGCTTCCTTTTTTCTGGGTACCGGAGGATACAATCCCACAGCGGGTGAAACGGGCATCTGTTCCATATGATGTCTGGGTCAGGCAGGGGTATCTGATGTCAACCGAGGGCAATGTCATTCATTATGGATTCATTGAAAAGGTGATCGAACAGCTCGGCGAGTTGTACCACATCCGGGAAATCGCATTTGACCGCTGGGGTGCGGTGCAGATGGTGCAGAATCTGGAAGGTGCCGGTTTTACCGTAGTTCCAATCGGACAGGGCTACAGGGATATGAGCCCGCCGACAAAAGCCTTTTATGAACTGCTGATGAAGGGAGAAATCATCCACGGCGGCAATCCGGTGATGCGCTGGATGGCAGGAAATGTGGTGGTGGAAACCGATCCGGCGGGCAACATCAAGCCCACAAAAGCAAAATCAACGGAGAAAATTGACGGCATTGTTGCGGCGATCATGGCGCTCGACCGCTGTATCCGGAATGCCGGACAGCAGGGAAGTGTTTATGATGACCCGGAGCGGGGACTGCTGGTATTTTGACAGAGGAGGAACACAATGGGGTTTTTGAAATGGCTCGGATTGGGCAGGCCAAGAGATGCGCCGCCGGTACAGGACAATGTACGGGATTCTTCCGGCACATTCCTGTTTGGCACGGCAAACAGCGGAGAGCGTGTGGATGAGAAATCCGCTTTGCAGATTTCCACGGTGTACGCCTGTGTCCGTTTGCTGGCAGAGACCATTGCCAGCCTGCCATTGCATCTGTACCGCTATGTCGATGACGGAAAGGAAAAAGCAACCGACCATCCGCTCTATAAACTGTTGTACCGGCAGAGCAACCCGGAAATGACCAGCTTTGTCTTTCGGGAAACCATGATGACGCACTTGCTGTTGTGGGGCAATGCGTATGCACAGATTATCCGGGACGGGCGGAACAACACTCTCGGACTGTATCCGTTGTTACCGGAGAATGTAGAGGTCGACCGGAATGAAAACGGCGAGCTGTACTATATCTATCACGCCTATACGGACGATGTGCCGGGTGAGCGGGACAAAGATATCTATTTCCGGCGGGATGAAATCTTTCACATTCCCGGCCTTGGGTTCAATGGTCTGGTCGGCTTCAGCCCGATTGCGATGATGAAAAACAGCCTGGGCACAACACTTGCGGTGGAGAAGTATGGAGCGTCATTTTTCAAAAACGGCGCACAACCCTCCGGCGTGCTGGAGCATCCGGGTGTATTAAAAGATCCGGCAAAAATTCGGGAGAACTGGTCTGCCGTCTACGGCGGCGCAAACAATGCGCACCGGGTTGCCGTGCTCGAGGAGGGGGTGCGCCCAGAGGGGCGTCATTGATAGTAGAGTTTGGTACTACCACCCACAATCATGGGTGAGTTGACCTGTCTTACCGCAAGGTGAAAGCCAATACGG
>SFJM01000118.1 GCA_004555915.1 Clostridiales bacterium
TATCTCCGGCGCAATCCAGCACAAGGCTGGCATGCAGGATTCCGGCTGCATCATCGCAGTCAACAAGTCTGAGTCTGCTCCGATCTTCGACGTAGCTGATTACGGCATCTGCGGCGACCTGTTCAAGGTTGTTCCGATGATGATCGAGACCATCAAGGCTGCTAAGGCTGCCAAGTAATCTCACCGCCTTTCTTTCCCGCTTTTCTTTGCAGAAAGAAAAGCTTGGCAAAAGAAATGTCTGGCTCGCTCCCGCGAGCGCAAACAGCCAGACAAACAGGTCTGTCTGTTTGCCCCCAATGAGGTTATAATAAGCTGAGGTCAATCCCCCAACGGGTTTCCGTTGGGGGATTTTTTTGTCTGGAGGCTTGAACAAATGAAAAGCTCTGCACCAAAGCCTCCTTGCTTTTCCCTCTGGATGGCTGCGAAGCAGATGGATTTACGGATAATGTTGTGACAGAAGGATGACACGTTTTGCGCCCTCCGGCATGCCTGTAAAATATTCCCTACTGCCCGAAACGTCAGACCTCTCCGAAGGGAATGATAAAAAATTTCCTGCCGGATTGTCGGTTGAGTCATAACGGATTGGGGAAGAAAACACGGAAAATCGCGCAAATTTTGCTATAAATATCACGTTTTTATCTGATTTTTATGTGTTGTTGATGAAATTTTCTTTTTTTTGTAACTTCGTAAAAAATATTGCACAACTGTTGCGAATATGTTATACTGTTTTTGATAAGGTATATGTTAACTTTTTAGTTTCTTTGGGTGTTATACAAACACATATTATAGTGAAATTGGAGGAATATAACATGGACTTCAACTTGACCAAAGAGCAAGAACTGGTTCGGAAGGCTCTCGCAGAGTTCACTGAAGCAGAAGTCAAGCCGATCGCAGCTGACACTGACCGTAATTCTGAGTATCCGAAGGATACCATCGATCAGCTGTTCCGCTACGGCGTAATGGGTATGTGCGTACCGAAGGAGTACGGTGGACCGGGCGCTGATGACGTTTCCTGTGCAATCGCAGTAGAGGAACTGTCCAAGCAGTGCGCTTCTACCGGTGATATCGTTGCTACTCACAACGGCCTGTGCTGTGGCCCGATCATCAACTTCGGTACCGAAGAGCAGAAGAAGAAGTATCTGGGCATGCTGACCACCGGCGGCAAGGTTGGCGCTTTCGCTCTGACTGAGCCGGACGCAGGTTCCGATGCTTCCAAGGGCACCACC
The DNA here is from genome assembly GCA_004555915.1 of Clostridiales bacterium. Lineage (GTDB taxonomy): Bacteria > Bacillota > Clostridia > Oscillospirales > Butyricicoccaceae > Butyricicoccus_A. The sequence continues at coordinate 1,227 of SFJM01000118.1, forward strand.
GTTTGTGAGGATTGCGGTGACCACTGGAAGATGAATGGTTCCAAGATCTTCATCACCAACGGTTATGTTGCTGACGTATTTGTCGTATTCGCAATGACCGACAAGACCAAGGGCACCAAGGGCATCTCTGCATTCATCGTAGAGAGCAGCTTCCCGGGCTTCTCTGTAGGCCGTCATGAAGTTAAGATGGGCCTGCATGGTTCCCCGACAGCAGAAATCGTATTCGAGGATTGCATTATCCCGAAGGAAAACCTGCTGGGCAAGCTGGGCCAGGGCTTCAAGATCGCTATGAACACGCTGGACGGCGGCCGTATCGGTATCGCTGCTCAGTCCCTGGGTATCCTGGAAGGCGCTATGGAAGAGACCATCAACTTCACCAAGGCTCGTGTACAGTTTGGTCGTCCGATCTCCAAGTTCCAGAACACTCAGTTCGTTATCGCAGATATGGAAGTTGCAAGAAATGCAGCTCGCCTGCTGACCTATTCTGCTGCTGCTGCTAAGGGCGAAGGCAAGCGCTTCACCAAGGATGCTGCAATGGCTAAGCTGTTTGCATCCGAAGCATGCATGAAGTACACCACCAAGGCTGTACAGCTGCACGGCGGCTACGGCTACACCAATGATTACCCGGTAGAGCGTATGATGCGTGATGCTAAGATCACCGAGCTCTATGAAGGCACTTCTGAAATTCAGAGAGTTGTCATCTCCGGTAATGTACTGGGCAAGTAAGAATAGGGAGGAAACAGAATCATGAAAGTTATCGTATGCGTAAAGCAGGTTCCGGATACTTCTGGTAAGGTAGCTGTCAAGCCGGACGGCACACTGGACCGTGCTTCTATGGCTACCATCATCAACCCGGATGATAAGAATGCAATCGAAGCAGCACTGGCACTGAAGGATCAGACCGGCTGCAAGACCATC
>SFJM01000119.1 GCA_004555915.1 Clostridiales bacterium
CCCATGGCCACATTCAGCATCAGTTCCTTCATGCTGACGGAGGGCTTGCGCTCCAGCGTGCGGGTCTCGGTCTTTTTGGATTTCGTGACGCCTACGGCGTCCACGATCACAAAATGATCCTTGTTCTCCGTGGCGGACGGCGTCACCTTCTGCAGGTCGTCCTTGCTGAGCGTGCGGGTGCCGCGCCCCTTCATCTGCTCAAAATAATTCTTGCTGCGAACATCGCGCATGAAGATCAGGCACTCGATGGGCTTCACATCCGTCCCGGTGGCAATCATGTCAACGGTAACGGCAATACGGGGATTGTAATCATTACGGAAGGCACTGAGAACCGTCTCCGGGCGTTCCGCCTGACAAGTGATCTTCTGGCAGAATTCATTGCCCTCACCGAATTCCTCCCGGACGATCTGAATGATATCATCCGCGTGACTGTCGGTCTTGGCGAAGATCAGTGTCTTAGGCACTTCGTGCCGATGCGGGAAAAGCTGTGTGAACAGGTTATCCCGGAATGCTCGGATCACAGTACGAATCTGGCTGGGATTCACGACATCCCGATCCAGCTTTGCCGTAGTATAGATCAGGTCCTCGTCCATCTGTTTCCAGCGTTTGGCACGGGTCAGGCGGTCCCGATACTCGATCTGCTGTTTGAGGATAGTCGCACCGTTTTTCGTGACATCAGTCTCAATGAGGAAGATATCCTCGCCGACATTGACGCCATCGATAATGGCCTGCTCACGGGAATATTCGCTGACCACGTTCTGGTTGAAAAAGGCAAAGGTACGCTTGTCCGGCGTAGCGGTCAGGCCAATGATGAAGGCGTCGAAATACTCCAGCACCTGGTTCCACACATTATAAATCGACCGATGGCATTCATCGACGATGATGCAATCGAAAAACTCCGGGGGGTATTTCTCATTGTAGACGACCTCTTTTGCGGCCTGTGTGTCGGCTCCGGCCTGCTCGAAGAAGGATTCTTCCTCCGCAGATTCATCCATTTCCTCGCCCTTCAGGATGGAGTACATGCGCTGAATGGTGCTGATGCAAATCTGGATGTCATTTGGGATATTGGAGCTGTTCAGGCGACGCACACCGTATAACTGGGCAAAGGAGCGGTTATCATCATTCGGCGTGTAGGCGAGAAATTCACGCTCCGCCTGTTCGCCCAGCGATTTGGTGTCCACGAGGAACAGGATGCGCTTCAGCTTGCCAAACTTCAAAAGGCGGTATGCAGCCGTGATTGCCGTAAATGTTTTTCCCGCGCCGGTTGCCATCTGCACCAGCGCTTTGGGACGGTTATCCGCAAAGGAAGCATCCAGATTCTGAATGGCTGTGATCTGACATTTGCGGAATCCGGTGGCGTCAAAGGCCGGGAAGTGCTTCATGTTATTGCGGATTGTATCGCCTTTTGAAAGTAAAGCGAGCAAGGTTTCCGGCCTGTGGAACGAGAACACGCGCCGGGAACGGTATTTTATATCAGCATAATCCGTGAAGCGCGTAAGCTGCCCGGTGGCCTCATACGCGAAGCGAATCTTATACTCGGTGCTTATGTATTTGAAGGTGCTGTTGGCATAGCGTCCGGACTGCCCTTCAACAACGGTTATGTTCTCGCCCAGCTCGTCCTTCTTCGCCTCGATCACACCCACGGGCTTCCCATCAACAAAAAGAGCATAGTCAACAGGCCCGGTGCTGGTGGGGTATTCCCTGACCGCTACGCCGAGAGACGCCATGGGATTCACTTTTTTCAGGTCCTGAACGACCCAGCCGGATTGCTCAAGACGGGCATCGATCAATTGCCGTGCTTTCTCCTCAGGCGTCATTCTGATTTTCCTCCGTATCGTCAGTCACAAACTCCACGATATCGTCCACCTTGCAATTCAAGGCCCTGCATATCTTCTCTACGGACTCCAGCGATATATAAGCGTTCTTTTTGAGCCGTGTGGTGATGTTTGCGCTGTAATCGGCCTGTTGCTGCAGCTGGACCGCGGTCATATCTCGGTCAACCAGCAGATGGAACAATTTTTTATAGGATACGGCCATCACGCGCCTCCTTGATCAGTTTTGCATTGCCAACAGTTTCATTAATTATATCACGAAAAGGTGAATCGCGCTACTGCCTCTGGAAGATTTCCGGAGGTTTTT
>SFJM01000120.1 GCA_004555915.1 Clostridiales bacterium
GGAAAGGAGCTGGCAATATGGCAGTTATCAATATTAATAGAAATCAATTTGAAGAAATGGTGCATAGCGGAAAGACTGTTCTGGTGGAATTTTCAGCCCCTTGGTGCGTATATTGCCGCCGTCTGGCTCCGGCATTGGAAAGCGTGGCTGAGGAATATAAGGATACGCTGGTATTCACTGCGGTTAACATTGATGATGAGCCGGAATTGGCTGAGGCCGAAGCTATAGAAGTTGTCCCTACTCTGCTGATCTATCACAGCGGACAGGCTCTTGGCTCTATCGTCGCTCCGGAATCCAGGGCGCAGTTGGTGGCGTTCATTGAAGAAACTTTACAGCACCAGACGCAGGAAGCAACTACTGTGCAGCATATTTACGACATGATCGTGGTAGGAGGTGGTCCCGGCGGCTATACCACAGCCCTTTATGCCGCCAGAGCAGGTATGAACACCGTGGTTTTAGAGAAGTTGTCCGCTGGTGGGCAGATGGCTCTGACCGAGCAAATCGACAACTATCCCGGCTTCGAGGATGGTATCGACGGCTTCTCCCTGGGAGAAAAGATGAAGCGAGGAACGGAACGATTTGGAGTGGAAACCAAGCTGACTGAGGTGCTGTCCCTGGAACTGTCCGGTTCTATAAAGAAAGCGGTGACCAGCGAAGGTCCTATGTACGCAAAGACCATTGTGCTCGCTACCGGAGCTGGCCCCAGAGAGCTGGGTGTTGATGGTGAACAGGAGTTAATCGGCAAAGGTGTCCACTACTGCGCAGCCTGTGACGGAATGTTCTATCGGAACAAAACGGTTGTCATCGCAGGAGGTGGCAATACCGCTGCGGCGGATGCCCTTATCCTCTCCCGTATCTGCAAAAAAGTCATCGTCGTTCACCGGAGAGATACCTTAAAAGCAACAAAGATCTACCATGAGCCTTTGATGAAAACGGAAAATGTAGAATTCCTCTGGGACAGTGAGATCGTCACACTGCTCCATAACGAAAAGCTGACCGGTATCCGGACTCGGAATGTGAAAACCGGAGAGGAAAGCACGCTTGCTTGCGACGGTGTGTTTGTCAGCGTCGGAAGAAAACCTTCCACCGAATTGGTGAAAGATCAGATTACGATTGATCCGGCTGGATACATTATCGCAGATGAGAGTACCTGCACCAACATCCCCGGTGTATTCGCCGTTGGGGATGTCCGCACAAAGGCATTGCGGCAGGTCGTGACTGCTGTAGCCGATGGGGCAACCGCTGTTCACTATGCAGAGGAATATTTAGCAGGAGGAATATGAGATGAAAGAAAATATTAAAAAATGGCTGAAGCCAATTCTATTTACCGCAGGCGGCGCTCTGGTCGGCCTTGCATATTACTACTTTGTGGGATGCTCCACAGGAGCTTGTCCGCTGACTTCTAACCCGTTCATCACGGCTGGCTATATGGGCTTTATCGGTTGGCTGTTGTCTGGTGTTTTCGGAAGGGGCTGTGAGGGCGGATGCAATATGTAATATCGTTTTTGGAGGGCATTATCACCTTCATTTCACCGTGCCTGCTCCCTATGCTTCCCATCTATATCTCCTATTTTGCGGGCGGTGGAGAACGCACTACAAGAAAGACCCTGTTGGGGGCGTTGGGATTTGTTAGTGGGTTTTCCGTAATCTTTGTAGCAATGGGCGCACTGGCAGGCACCATCGGCAGCTTCCTGCGGGAATATCAAACCATGGTGAATGTAATTTCCGGACTGGTGGTAATCCTCTTTGGGCTGAATTTTCTGGGTATTTTCAAATGGAATTTGTTCAGAGGCGGCGGCAAGACCGTAAACAGCCATGAGATGGGTTTCTTCTCTGCCATGCTCTTTGGCATGGTATTTTCCTTGGGTTGGACGCCCTGTGTGGGCGCATTCCTCGGTTCTGCTCTGATGCTGGCCTCTCAGCAGGGTCATGTAATCGAAGGTATGCTGATGCTGCTTTGCTATTCGCTGGGACTTGGTATTCCTTTTCTTCTCAGTGCTGTTTTGATCGACTATCTGAAGTCAGCCTTCAACTGGATCAAAAAACACTACCGGATCATCAATACTGTCAGCGGCTGTTTCCTGATATTGGT
>SFJM01000121.1 GCA_004555915.1 Clostridiales bacterium
CCATCACAGCCGTTGTCCGCAAGGGCAAAGAGCGTTTTGTCTGCGATGCCCGCCTTGCCGAAAGAGCATCGCTGGTGCAGCCAAGCAGAAAACGGCAGACCAACAGCCTGAACATTGCTGCGCACATTTTGGACATGGATCATATTCCGGAACTTTCCCGGTATGATCGCTGCCGCATTTGTGTGCCGCCGTCCTGCCCGCGCGATTGTTTTATGCGCTTAGATTGCCGCTACCAGCAATACTTGCGGGATTCCATGAAACCCAACATCCAAATTTGCAACCACAATTATCTGTTGGCTGACGCATCGCATCGGCAGGAAGATAGACCTCTGCTCCTGCGCAGCTATCAGGCACTGGTGGTGGACGAGGCGCACAAATTACCCGATGCCGCCCGCCAGATGTACACAGAAACCTTATCCCCGCACAACATGGATGAATTGTGCCTTTTATTGCAACAGGCGCACTACAAGGATTTTGCCAGACAGCTGCGGACGGCGTTCCTTACGCTGTCGTTCTCCTGCACGCAGGGGCTTTCCAAGCTGCGAGGAAAAGCGAGCGAACCGTTCGTGCTTACGCCGTTCCGCCGCGCTACGCTCATCGACTGTATAGCACTGTTGCAAAATGCTGGCGAATTGCCGGATGTGCCGCGATACCTGCTGAACAGGCTGGGAGAAGCAGAAAGTCTCCTGCGCCTTTTTCTTTTGGAGGTGCCGACGCGCATCCTCTACATCGACTACGATATCGACGGTCAGCCTACATTCTGCGCAGCCAGCAGCCGCGTACCGCAGCTGCTCCGCAGTGCGCTGTGGAATACACGCGAACCCGCGATTTTGACATCCGGCACATTAGCGGCGGCTGGAGATTTCAGCCACACGGAACAGCTTTTGGGGCTGGCGACTTACCGACCCCTGCGCCATTTCCGCGCAGATTCTCCGTTTAACTACAAGAAAAAATGTCTGTTATACTTTCCGCCGCGCTTAAAAACGCGAATGGACAACCGCAAAATGGCAGAAGAAATCGTTCGGCTGGTTGGAGCCTGCCACGGTCATGCGCTGGTGCTGTTCACAGCGTACCGCCAGATGGCGGAAGTCCGCGCGCTGACGGACGGTCAATGGACATACCCGACCTATCAGGCGTGGCGCAACGGCGGCAAAATTATCCAGAAGTTCAAGCAATCCGGCAACGGCGTACTGTTTGCCGCCGGCTCCTGCTGGGAGGGCATTGACTTTCCCGGCGATATGGTGTCACTGCTGATTATCGCAAAGCTGCCGTTCCCGATTCCCGACCCGGTCAGCGACTACGAACGCCAACAGTACCCGAATCTGCGCGACTACATAAACGCCGAAGTCATCCCCGAAATGCAGAAGAAACTGCGGCAGGGATTTGGTCGTGCCATCCGCACGGAGCAGGACTCTTGTGTGGTCGCTATTCTGGACGAACGCGCGGCCATTGGCGGCAAGTACCATGACGCCGCACTGGCAGCCTTGCCGACTTGCCCAATCACCGAGAAAATCGAAGATGTGCAGCAATTCATCCGGGAGCAGAAGAGCCCGGATTACTTTTTGTGAAAAGAGGAACCTCAGATGTACCTTATGCGAAACCACGATGTCTGGATTTATGTGCGCTGCGCCAACAGCGATCCGCGCATTGCCTTTGACCGGCTGTATGACCTTATCGATGAGGCAGCCGGACACGGTTTTCTCGTGCGCGGCACGTCTTTTGACCATTGCAGCGGCAATACATTGAAGGACCGCATCGGTCTGCGCTCTATGCTGGACGCAGTAGAGAACGGTCGGGTCGAAGCCGTGATGGTGCGCGATTTGGAGCAAATCAGCCGCAATAGCTACATACTGGTGGGAGTTATTGAAATTCTGCGTCAGAATGATGTCTATCTCATCACCACCGAATGTGACCTGAACGCCGAACTCATCAACAGCGGTCTGGAACGCTTTGTCGGTGACCGCTTCACGCGGGCATCCTTTGGCAAGCCGCGCTTTGATGTCCGTCTGCCGCTGATGGACCAGTTTTGAGGTGCCGCT
>SFJM01000122.1 GCA_004555915.1 Clostridiales bacterium
TGTCCTGCCGCTGGATCGGACGCTGGAAGCAGAGATTTTCCGGGATAAGGACACAAAACGGTGTATTGTCTGCCGGAGAGCTTTTGTTCCCGGCTCTAATCGGGCGAAATACTGCCCGGATTGTGCCGTCAGCGTTCACAGGCGGCAGAAAGCAGAAAGTGAACGGAAAAGGAGGGCGTGCGTGGACAATTAGGGGCGAAAAAATCCTGTATTTATGGGGCTTTCCGAACACCAAACCAGGGCAGGTGGTATTCTTTATCGCTAACTCTCAAAACAGGGCTTCTAATTGTCCATAAGACACTATGACGAAGTTTATCTATCACTACCAACAGGAACGGGCGCAGAGCTTCACCCAGCTTCCCAATTTCCTGTTTGAAGCACCAACCTATCAGCCATTATCCAATGAAGCAAAGCTGCTGTACGCCTTTATCCTGCGCCGGGCAGACCTATCCCGCAAAAATGGATGGGCTGACGAGTACGGACGGATTTACCTGTACTATCCCATCTGTGAGGTAGTGGGCCTGCTTCACTGTGGGCGGCAAAAGGCAGTCAACACCCTGCGGGAATTACAGTATGCAGAGCTGATCGACATCAAGAAACAGGGCTGTGGAAAACCCAACCGCATTTACCCAAAATCCTATGAGGGCAGTTCCAATCTCTGACTTCTTGAATTTCCATTTTGGTACGCCGGAGAGCTGAAAACCGTACTTGACGAGTACAAAAATCAGCCCTCTTGGAGTACCGAAATCGGACGGTATAGAAATACAGAGATTAAAATGATTTATTTATATCGATTCCATTCCAATCCTATCAGAGCTATTTGGGGCGGGATTTTCCTTGTGGAAAACCCCGGGAACGGAAGGGAAAGGAACGAGGAAAGGAGTTTATGGCACAACACGCAATTTTGCGATTTGAAAAGCACAAGGGCAACCCGGCAAGACCGCTGGAAGCCCATCACGAAAGGCAAAAGGAACAGTACGCCAGCAATCCCGACATTGACACCAGCCGGAGCAAGTACAATTTCCACATTGTCAAGCCGGAGGGCAGGTACTACCACTTTATACAGAACCGTATTGAACAGGCAGGCTGCCGTACCCGTAAGGACAGTACTCGGTTTGTCGATACGCTGATTACCGCCAGCCCGGAGTTTTTCAAGGGCAACCCCCCAAAGGAGATACAGGCGTTTTTTCAGAGGGCGGCTGACTTCCTCATTAACCGGGTAGGCAAAGAAAATATCGTGTCGGCGGTGGTACACATGGACGAAAAAACACCCCATCTGCATTTGGTCTTTGTTCCACTGACGCAGGACAACCGGCTGTGTGCAAAGGAGATTATTGGGAACAGAGCCAACCTCACAAAGTGGCAGGACGATTTTCACGCCTATATGGTGGAGAAATATCCAGACTTGGAGCGTGGAGAAAGTGCCAGCAAGACAGGCAGGAAGCATATTCCCACCCGGCTGTTCAAGCAGGCGGTCAATCTCTCCAAACAGGCAAGAGCTATTGAAGCCACGCTGGACGGCATTACCCCGTTCAATGCAGGGAAGAAGAAAGAGGAAGCCCTCTCCATGCTGAAAAAGTGGTTTCCCCAGATGGAGAATTTCTCCGGGCAGCTCAAAAAATACAAGGTCACGATAAGTGACCTGTTAGCTGAAAATGAAAAGCTGGAAGCAAGAGCCAGAGCCAGTGAAAACGGCAAGATGAAAGACCGTATGGAACGGGCGAAGCTGGAAAGCGAACTACAGAACATTCAGAAACTTGTTGACCGTATCCCGCCGGAGGTGCTGGCGGAATTGAAACGGCAACAGCGACACACAAAGGAAAGGTGATTGATTATAAGCAGATTTTTACGCCGCCCCTATGCGGCATTGTACCTTGACAACTGAATAAAGAAAGGCGAGCTATGGCAGAAAAGCACTCGGACAAAATCCCACAGTATGAGATAAATGCCCTTGCCCGGTGCTTGCTTCCCGAAATTCAGAAATTCTTTGCCAGCCCAGAGGGGCAGAAAGAATTTGAAGAATGGAAAGCACAGA
>SFJM01000123.1 GCA_004555915.1 Clostridiales bacterium
GATTAGTGAAATCATTGAAGAATGGATAAAAGGTATTCTAATCGACGGCATCACGGGCAACCTGTCCGGGCTGTTTGACAATGTAAATGCCAAAGTCGGCGAAATCGCCGCCGATGTGGGAGCCACCCCGCAGGCGTGGAACAGCGGCATTTTCAATATGCTGCAAAACCTGTCCGAAACGGTAGTGCTGCCCATTGCGGCGGCCATCCTTGCCTGTGTCATGTGCATGGAGCTGATACAGATGATAACCGAGAAAAACAATATGCACGACTTTGACAGTTCCATGTTCTTCCGCTGGATTTTCAAGTCTGCGTTTGCCATTCTTATTGTCAGCAACACATGGAACATCGTCATGGGCATCTTTAACGCCACCCAGAGCGTCGTCAACCAAAGCGCCGGTGTGATTATCGGGGAAACGTCCGTGGACTTTAACAGCCTGATACCTGACCTTGAAAGCCAATTGGAGGCTATGAGCGTGGGCGGGCTTCTGGGCCTGTGGTTCCAGACCCTTGTGGTGGGCCTTACCATGAACATTCTCGCCATCTGTATTTTCCTTGTGACCTACGGGCGCATGATTGAAATTTACGTCGTAACCTCGTTAGGGCCTATCCCCCTTGCCACAATGGGAAACAGCGAATGGCGCGGCATGGGCCAGAACTACTTGAAATCCCTGCTGGCGCTGGGCTTCCAAGCCTTTTTAATCATGGTTGTTGTCGGTATCTATGCGGTGCTGATACAGAACATTGTTTCCGCTTCTGACATATCCGGCGCAATCTGGGGCTGCATGGGCTATACGGTGCTTCTGTGCTTCTGCCTGTTCAAGACCGGCAGCATCAGTAAATCCGTGTTCTCGGCGCATTAAAAATCAACTACACACAGGAGGAAATCATTTATTTCAACATACAACATCATTTACGCTGATCCGCCGTGGCGGTATGAGTGCAAAAACAAATCGGGTGCAGCGGAAAATCACTATCCCACCATGAGCATAGACGAGCTGTGCGCCCTGCCGGTGGAAGCACTGGCTGCCAAGGACTGTCTGCTGTTTTTATGGGCCACGTTTCCCATGTTACCGGAGGCATTGCAGCTTATCCGGGCATGGGGCTTTACGTTCAAGACGGTGGCCTTTGTCTGGCTGAAACAGAACCGCAAAAGCCCTACATGGTTTTACGGGCTGGGTTACTGGACAAGGGGGAACGCGGAAATCTGCCTGCTGGCAAAACGCGGCAAACCGAAACGTCATTCTGCCGCTGTTCATCAGTTCATTATCAGCCCGATTGAACAGCACAGCAAAAAGCCGGATGTGACCCGTGACAAGATCGTGGAGCTGGCGGGCGACTTGCCCCGCGTGGAGCTGTTTGCCAGACAGAAATGCCCCGGCTGGGATGCGTGGGGCAACGAAGTGGAATGTGATCTTACCCTAAACCCGTCGTGAAAGGAGGTGCCAGATGGCTTATGTAACTGTCCCCAAGGACTTAACCCATGTGAAATCCAAGGTTGTGTTTGGGCTTACCAAACGGCAACTGATCTGTTTCGGCGGGGCGCTGCTGGTAGGCGTTCCGTTATACTTTCTCACCCGTGACTATCTCTCCACCAGTGCAGCGGCCCTGCTCATGGTATTTATCATGCTGCCGGGCTTTTTGCTTGCCATGTATGAGCGTCACGGCCAGCCCCTTGAAGTGGTGGTAATGCAGATGATTCAGTGCTGCTTCCTCCGCCCCAAGGAGCGCCCCTACCAGACCAACAACGCCTATGCCGCCCTTATGCGGCAGCATCAAATGGAACAGGAGGTAAAGGCCATTGTCCAAAAAAGAAATCCCAAGAGAAACCGAAAAAACAAAGCTGACCCGCGCCCAGCGAAAAGAAATTGACGCGGTGATCCGCAAGTACAAGGGCGACGGCAAGCCCCATACGGCGCAGGCAACCATCCCCTATGAGGCCATGTACCCGGACGGCGTGTGCCGCCTGACGAAAAACACCTTTTCCAAGTGCATTGCCTTTGAGGACATCAGCTATCAGCTC
>SFJM01000046.1 GCA_004555915.1 Clostridiales bacterium
TGCGGTTGGGGAACCTCAGTTATTGTATCATGGGAGGTCTTTGTATAGCTATAAGCTTTTTGTACCACATGCATAGCATGTGGTATATTGACAAAAAAGCCGGCCAGTATTTTCCAATACCAGCCGGCTCTGCCGTATCGTTTGTTATTTTCCGACCTGGATTCGTGTCAGCGCGCGCTTGAGTCTGGCCTGTGCCAGCTCCAGATCGCGTGTTTCCAGATGCTTGTGCAACAGCTCCTCTGCCCGCCTTCTCGCACGTTCCGCACGGGAGACATCAATGTCCTCCGCCCATTCAAACGTGGTTGCGATCAGAGTCACTTCATTGTCCATGACGGACAGCATGCCGCCCATGCAGGCTGCACGGCGTGTCTCGCCATTGCTGCCGGTGACGCGGCATTCGCCCATGCCCAGCGCAGTCAGGTACGGGATATGCCTTGCCAGAATGCAGACATCGCCGTCAATCGTGCGCACCAGGACACGCTCTGCCTCACCGTCGAAGAATTTGCCATCAGCCGTGACGATCTTCAGATGGAATACACTCATGCGTTATTCCCCCTTCTTGGCTTTTTCAACGGCCTCCTCGATGGTACCGACAAACAGGAATGCAGACTCCGGCAGGTCATCATGCTTGCCTTCGATGATTTCCTTAAAGCCGCGGATGGTTTCCTTCAGCGGGACATACTTGCCCTTGAAGCCGGTAAACTGCTCTGCAACAGAGAACGGCTGGGACAGGAATCGCTGAATCTTACGGGCACGTGCTACAGTCAGCTTGTCATCTTCCGACAGTTCGTCCATACCCATGATAGCGATGATATCCTGCAGTTCCTTATAGCGCTGCAGAATCTGCTGTACCTGGCGGGCAACATCGTAATGCTCCTGTCCGACAATTTCCGGTGCAAGGATACGGCTGGTGGAATCCAGCGGATCTACTGCCGGGAAAATACCCTGGGAAGCAATGCCTCGATCCAGTACGGTGGTGGCATCCAGATGGGTAAATGTAGTAGCCGGAGCCGGGTCCGTCAGGTCATCCGCCGGTACATAGACTGCCTGTACGGAGGTGATGGAACCGCGCTTGGTGGAGGTAATTCGCTCCTGCAGCGCACCCATTTCCGTAGCCAGTGTGGGCTGGTAGCCTACTGCGGACGGCATACGTCCCAGCAGTGCGGATACCTCGGAGCCTGCCTGGGTGAAACGGAAAATGTTGTCGATAAACAGCAGCACGTCCTGGCCTTCGCGGTCACGGAAGTATTCTGCCATGGTCAGACCGGACAGGGCAACACGCATACGTGCTCCTGGCGGTTCGTTCATCTGGCCGTAAACCAGCGCGGTCTTGTTCAGTACGCCGGATTCCGCCATTTCGCCGTAAAGGTCGTTGCCCTCACGGGTACGCTCGCCTACGCCGGAGAATACGGAAATACCGCCGTGCTCCTTTGCGACGTTGTTAATCAGCTCCTGAATCAGGACGGTCTTACCTACACCTGCACCGCCGAACAGACCGATCTTGCCGCCCTTTGCGTAGGGGCAGATCAGGTCAATGACCTTGATGCCGGTTTCCAGGATGTTAACCGCACCCTCCTGCTCCTCATAGGACGGAGCCGGACGATGGATTTCCCACTTCTCTTCGGTTTCAATCGGCTTGCCTTCATCAATCGGCTGGCCGAGAAGGTTGAACATACGTCCCAGCGTTTCCTCACCGACCGGAACACGGATGGATCCGCCGGTATCCTTGGCCTTTGCGCCGCGAACCAGACCGTCCGTGGAGCTCATGGCAATGCAGCGTGCGGTGTTGTCACCAATATGCTGTGCAACCTCGGCGATAATGGTCTCGCCCTTGTTGTCAACTTCAAGTGCATTGAGGAGGTTGGGAAGCTGTCCATCTGCAAATTTTACATCAAGTACCGGGCCGATAACCTGCGACACGGTACCAACGTTTTGCTCGTTCATGCACATTTCTCCTTCTTGTGATCACACATGCAGCCGGGGATTAATGCTCCGCGCCGGCTACAATTTCGGTAATTTCCTGGGTAATCGCACCCTGGCGGGCACGGTTGTACTTCAGGCTCAGGTCTTCAATCATGTCATCCGCATTCTTGCTTGCCGAGTCCATGGCGGTACGGCGTGCAGCCTGCTCGGATGCATAGGACTGGCACAGTGCGCCATAGAAAATACCGGAAACATACTCCGGAACAACTGCATTAAATACAGCCTCCGGGCTGGGTTCATACAGGACCATGTCCGTCAGATCGTCCTTTGCGGCTTCCTTGGTATACGTTACCGGCAGGACCTGCAGGGCAGCCGGACGCTGTGTCAGCATGGATACAAAGTTGGTGTAAACCACATACAGCTCGTCAAACGTACCCTTGCGGAACTGCTCGGACAGGAAATATGCCGCCTCCATGCAATTGCCGATGGTGACATTTTCCACAATCTTGTACTGATCTGTCAGGACTTCCAGTCCCTTGCGCTGGCAGTATTCTGCCGCCTTCTTGCCCACCGGCACCGCGCAGATCGGATGTCCATGGGCTTTTGCATGGCTTTCCACCAGCTTCATCACATTGCTGTTATAACCGCCCGCGAGGCCTCTGTCGCCGGCGATGATAACATAGCAGACCTTTTTGATTTCCTCCCGGGGTTCCACGAACGGGGAGGTAAAATCACGCTTGCCATAGGCAATCTTGCTCATGGTATCGTACAGGCTGTTGAAATACGGCTCTGTCCGTTCAATGCGCTCTCTGGCACGGCGTACCTTGGAGGACGCTACCAGCTCCATTGCCTTGGTGATCTGCCGGGTGCTCTGCACACTTTTGATGCGGAGCTTGATTTCCTTCATAGAGGCTCCCATGTCTCAGCCTCCTTATCTGGTCTTCAGAAAAGCGGTCTTGACCGTATTGATTGCCTCTTTCAGCTTTTCGGTGGTTTCCGCACCCATGGTACCCTTTTCGCGGACCTCTGCCATAATATCCAGGTTTGCACGCAGATGCTCATACAGCTCTTCCTCAAAGTCCCGGATGTCCTCTACCTTGACGTCATCCAGCATGTTGTTGGTAACGGCATAGATGATGGCAACCTGGTTTTCTACCTCAATCGGTGCGGTACGATTCTGCTTGAGCACCTCTACGATGCGGGCACCCTGTGCCAGACGGCGCTTGGTATCCTCGTCCAGATCGGAGCCGAACTGTGCGAAGGACTGCAGCTCTCGATACTGGGAATATGCCAGCTTCAGCGTACCGGAAACCTTCTTCATCGCCTTGATCTGGGCGTTGCCGCCAACTCGGCTGACCGAAATACCCGGGTTTACTGCCGGCATGATACCGGAGTGGAACAGCTCGGTTTCCAGGAAGATCTGACCGTCGGTAATCGAAATAACGTTGGTCGGAATATAGGCGGAAACGTCACCTGCCTGGGTTTCGATGATCGGCAGCGCGGTCAGGGAACCGCCGCCATGCTCCTCATTCAGACGTGCTGCGCGTTCCAGCAGTCTGGAGTGCAGATAGAATACGTCGCCCGGATACGCCTCGCGTCCTGGCGGTCTGCGGATCAGCAGGGAGAGTGCACGGTAAGCGACCGCATGCTTGGACAGGTCATCATATACCACCAGGACATCCTTGCCCTTGTTCATAAAATACTCGCCCATTGCGCAGCCGGAGTACGGTGCGATATACTGCAGCGGAGACAGCTCCGAAGCAGTTGCGCTGACAACAATGGTATAATCCATTGCGCCTGCCTTTGCCAGATCCTCTACCAGGGTTGCCACGGTGGAGTTCTTCTGGCCGATTGCCACGTAAATACAGATAACATCCTTGCCCTTCTGGTTAATGATGGTATCGGTAGCCAGCGTGGTCTTGCCGGTCTGGCGGTCGCCGATGATCAGCTCTCGCTGACCTCTGCCGATCGGAATCATGGAGTCAATTGCCTTGATACCGGTCTGCAGCGGCACATTTACCGGCTGACGTTCGATGATGCCCGGTGCCGGGGATTCAATCGGACGGGTTTCGGTTGCATCAATGGGGCCCTTGCCATCTACCGGCTGGCCCAGTGCGTTTACAACGCGGCCAAGAAGCGCTTCGCCTACCGGTACGGATACTACCTTGCCGGTACGCTTTACAATGTCGCCTTCGCGAACACCCTTGTCGGAGCCCAGCATTACAATGGATACCGAGTTCTCTTCAAGGTTCATGGCCATGCCGTATTCGCCGTTGGCAAACTCAACCAGTTCGTTTGCCATTACTTTTTCCAGACCGTTTGCACGGGCGATACCGTCGCCTACCAGAATAATGGTACCGGTTTCGCTCTGCTCGATCTTTGTATCATAATTTTTAATCTGTGCCTTAATGACACTGCTGATTTCTTCAGGACGTAACTGCATAGTCTCACCCACTTTCTAACTTATGCGATGGTGTGCAGCAGACGGCTGCGGATCGCATCCAGTTTATTTTTTACGGTGCCGTCCATCTGGCGTCCTTCCATCTGCAGCCGGATGCCGCCCATCACGGACGGGTCAACGGTTTTCTCCAGCTGGATTTTCTTGCCGGTCAGCTTTTCCAGCTTTCCGACCAGCTCGGACTCCTGTGCGGCATCGAGTGCGACGGCGGATACCACCGTCACGGTTTCAATCCCGTTTTCCCAGTTGTACTCATTGCGGAACTGCTTTGCCGCGTCGATAAATTCATGGGACGCGCCGTTTTCCACCAGTACCTTCAGGAAATTGAGCAGATAAATATGGACCTTTCCGCCAAAGGTTTCGTCAATGATGGCAATGCGCTCCTCTTTTGTCAGGTTGGGCGTTCCCATCAGGGTCAGAAACTGCGGATTTTCCTCGAAAGCCTGTCGAAGGATGGTGATTTCATCGAGCATCTGCTCTACGCTTTCGCATTCGACTGCCAAATCGTACAGCGTTCTGCCGTATGCTTTTGCAATCTCTGTCATGAAGCTTCACCTACACCCTTGATAAACTCCGAAATCAGCGCCTCATGATCCTTCTCATCAATTTCGCGCTCGACAACCTTCGATGCAATATCGACGGCGATGCCGGAGATTTCGTCCTTGAGTTCGTTCATGGCCTTCTTCTTTTCCTGCTCGATCTGCGCCTCTGCCTTTTCCATCAGGCGTGCAGCGTCGGCCTTTGCCTCCAGTACGACCTCGTCGTAATGGGCCTGTGCCTTCTGGTTTGCCGCCTTGGTGATGTCAGCAGCCTCTGCCTTGGCATCGGCAATGCGCTTCTCGTATTCGTCACGCAGCTCTTCCGCTCTGGTCTGAGCTGCATCCGCCTCGGCATAGGTCTTGTCGATCTCTGCCTGCCGGGCGTTCAGAACGTTCTGTACGGGCTTGAAAAGAAAGTGTTTGAGCAGCAGGAATAACAGCAGCAGGTTAATCAGCTGCGTAATAATTTCCCACGGGACAATGGAAACTAGATCTAATGTCATACCCGGATTCGTTCTCCTTTCATAGAATGGTTCCTCCCGTCAGACGGAAGGGATGGCTTCTCTTAAAGCTTACCGATGAAAGGATTAACGAACATCAGGATCAGTGCAACGATCAGGCCGTACAGACCGGTGGTCTCTGCCAGTGCACAGCCCAGAATCAGGGTGCTGGTAACCGGGCCCTTTGCTTCCGGCTGACGTCCGATTGCTTCACAGGCCTTGCCTGCTGCGTAGCCTTCACCAATACCAGGGCCGATGCCGGCGATCATTGCCAGGCCAGCGCCGATTGCAGATCCTGCAAGTACGATTGCTCTTTCCATAATATTTTCCTCCTGAAACTGTCTGAATGTTGAATTTCAAATGAATGGTTGCTGTCATGCGGCATATCGTTCTCTCCACGTTTTACCGTATGCCGCAAAAGCATGTTAAAGCGGTGTGTGTGTACTTCTCAGTCGGTAGATGCAGCCGATGCAACGAACTGCATGGTCAGCATACAGAAGATGTATGGCTGAACACAGCCGGAGAAGCAGGTAAAATAGACGTTGAGCACAGCGGGAATACCGACCTGCAGAATCGGGATTGCGCTCAGGGAGCCTGGCAGCCAGAACAGCAGCATTTTGCTGAATGCGCCAAGTGCTGCATACAGCAGCAGGCCGATAACATAACCGGACACAATGTTTGCAAAGTGACGCAGTGCCATGGAAACCGGTGTTGCGATTTCACTGATGATATTCATCGGTGTCATGACAAAAATCGGTTCCGTAAAGCTCTTCAAATAGCCGCCAAAGCCCTTTGCCTTGATCTTGTGGTACGTGATGAGGACAAAGACCACAATACTCCACGCCAGGAACGTGTTCAGGTCATTGGTCGGCGAATATGCGCCGGTCAGGCTCATGAAGGAGCTGACAACCGACATACTCAGGATTGCGGCAATAAACGGGACGAACTCGCCCCAGCCTTCACCCATGTTGCCTCTGATGAGGTTGTGCGCCATCTGAACAGCCATCTCTGCAACCGCCTGCCGTTTGGTCGTTGCGTGAACCTTCAGCCCGCGGGTCAGCCAGATACATACACCCACAATAATAATCATCGCAATCCACGCATTGACAACCGTCTGCGTAATCGGATAATTGATACCGGGGATGGTATAGTATATTTTGGCACCAGTGATGGATACATTATCCATGAATCATTCTTCCTCCTTTCGTTGAAAGATAGGCAATTTTATGATTGCAATGGTGATTCTCGGAAAAATCAGCGGAATCACAACGGAAATCCAGTTGAAGTATTCCACCTTGATGCCGATCAGCAGGATCGCAACAGAGAGCAGCAGCCGTCTGGTATACGAATTCTGCAATACCAGCTTTGCCTCCTGTGGCAGATCCTTTTTCACGGATTTCTGAACAGCCAAAGCCATCAGGAAGAAGTTCAGGATTGCCCATCCGCCTCCGAGCAGGTTGCCAAGTAAAACTGTATAGTCAAATCTGCCGAGCACAACAAAAACGATCTCCATAATGACACTCATGGCCAATACGCCGATCGCAATCCGTTTGCTCTCCAGCTTGACTGCCGGTTCAATCTTGATGTTTCTCACCACCAATCAAGTAAAATTCACCTGCGACGATCTCGTCATTTGCGTGGCCTGTTTCCGCGCTTTTCGATGGTCTTCCAAAAGCGCCAGAAGTTTACGGCAGCGCCGCCCAGTCCGAGAACCAGTGCGACTGCCATCACCCACAGTCCAAGATCCAGCCGATTTCTCAGCCAGTCCGCCGCATACAGGCATAGAAGCGGCGGAATCACAATCGAAAGTCCGAGCTGCGTCAGCAGTGCAAGATTTTCCATACATTCCTTCAGGATCTGATGCTTGTCCATCATGTCCTCCATCCTTTCTGAAATGCACACAAAATTCACACCTTCCCAGGTTTCTTTCATTATAACAACTCACTTTCAAAACTGCAACCATCTTTTGTATATTTTAACGCTTAATTGCTCACTCATACATGATTTTTCACAAATTTGTTACCATCACTTCGCCCAAAAATAACCAAATTTGTACCATTCTGCCACCATTCCGGCCCAATTCGACGGTTTCTTTTTACCCTATTATGACTTTTTGATGTGCAGGCGCACGCATTTTGCGTGCATCTGCTCCTGCCCGGCTTTTATTCCGAAGGGAACGGATGAACCAAATCCTTCCATCCCCCCTTCGAGAGATCCGGTAAACAGCTGCAAAAAAAGCTCCCTCGGAGGAGGGAGCCTTTGGATCATATCATTGCTTTTACCGTCTAAGGTATCGAGGGAAATGCTTCGCGCAAATGACGGAGGAAGTTTTTCAACCAGATGTATCCATCGTTAATCTGGCGGAAACCTGTTATCTCTCGTCTACTCCCTCAGTCAGCTTCGCTGACAGCTCCCTCCTCTGAGGGAGCCTTTGGTCTGGCAAAACCGTCAGCTTTACTGGCTGAGATTAAAATACGCAATACTTCTCCATATAGGATTCCATCAGCGGCAGGATATCCGCATACTTTTCCTGGCTCTGCAGATATTCATGTACATCCCGTACATCAATCAGAGAATGGACATTGATGCCAAATTCCTCGCCGACTTCCATCACAGCGGTCTTGCCTGCGTTCTGACCGACCTCACAGCGGTTGACCGAAATAAACATGTCGGTTACCTTCACATCGGCTGCGTTAAACAGTACCGGCAGGGTTTCACGGATTGCCGTACCTGCGGTGATAACGTCCTCAATGATAATGATGCGGTCACCATCCTGCGGCTTGTAGCCTACCAGATTGCCGCCCTCGCCATGATCCTTTGCTTCCTTGCGGTTGAAGAAAAACGGCTTGTCAATGCCATAATTGCGTGCCAGCGCGCCAGCTACAGAGGTTGCCAGCGGGATGCCCTTGTAAGCCGGGCCAAACATGGCATCAAAGTTGTCCCCGATGGTTTCCTTTACCATCGCTGCATAAAACTCGCCCAGCCTGGAGGACTGCAGGCCGGTCTTATAGTTGCCTGTATTGACAAAATACGGCGTATTGCGTCCGCTCTTGGTCACGAAATCGCCAAAGCGCAGAACATCCGCGCTCATCATAAACTCAATAAATTCCTTCTTTGCCGGTGTCAGCATGGAAATCATCCTTCCTGATTTTTAGTATATCCAGTATACCAGAAATCCATGGAAAGGACAAGGAAAACTGCTCATCAGCTATAGTCAAGCATAGAGCAAGCCGGTGGTATGGAGCAAGGCGATGCATCCCATGAGGATGACGAGCGCAAGCACTGCACCGGCAGCAAACAAAGCCGTTCTTTTGCCTGCTTCGCGTGTACGCGGAAGCACCCGGCTGAACAGGCCATGCAGCATATATCCCGCAGAAACCACACCAAACGCCTCCGCCATCATCCCTACATTCCTGATACCTCCCCGAACACCCTCCTCCGGCAAGATAAAAAAGGTTAATAACAGCCAATAACTCACAAACCAGATTCCAAGTGCAACCAATCCCCCTTTGACATAAGAGCCGTGAATGGGAAAGATGGCCCATTTCTCCAGATAATTTTTCTGATAATCCTCCAGAATATCGTCCACAACGTCGCGGAATTTCTTTCCTTCCTGTTCCCGTTGCCGGATCAGTTCATCATAGGTATCCACCGAAAGTGTCTCTAAGGTTTCTCCCCGTTCCTGCATGATGGCACATAATTCGAGAGAACCCTGCAACTGTTCCAGCTGCTGCTGCAAATCCAGCTCGGCGTGCTGCACAGCCTCCTGTAATGCAAGTTCTCCGTTGAGTACTGCTTGAATATCTTCAATCGACATATCCAGCCGCCGGAGCAGGATGATCTTCCGCAGCGTTTCCACATCTCCCTCGGAATAATCGCGGTAATTGTTGCCCTGCCGTTCCGGATGCAGCAGACCCTTGCTTTCATAAAACCGAATGTTCGCGCGGGCAATCCCGGTTCTTTGCTCAATCTCCTTGATTTTCATGGCAGCCTCCCTCCTTCTTTTGTCCATTTCACACGTTCAAATCGGTTGATAGTCAAGCCCTTTCTGCAAAATTCCCATAAAAACAGCCGGCAGTTAAATCCCACCGGCTGTTGCAAAGCAATATGAACTTACTTGTTCGGGTTCTGAATGGTCTGTACGCCATCCGGGCCTGCAGAAATGATAATATCAGTTCTGTTGAGGAAGAAGCCGGTTTCCAGAACACCCAGGGTGCCCTTGAGGAATGCTTCCATTGCTGCATAATCCTTACCGAACTTGGAGTTGGTATACTTGGTATCCAGAATGTAGTTATGGTTGTTGGTCTCGTAGATGGAGCCATCCTTGTTCATACGGAGGGTCGGCTCAAAGCCAGCTTCTTCCATCTTCTTGACAACATGCTTATAACCAAACGGCAGTACTTCTACCGGCAGACCGAAATCACCGATTTCCTCTACCAGCTTTGCGCTGTGGCAAACCCAGATGTTATACTTTGCGCTGGAAGCAACAATCTTTTCGCGGAACAGTGCGCCGCCGCCGCCCTTGATGCCATTGAACTGCGGGTCAACCTCGTCCACACCATCAATGCAGATATCCAGAACCGGTGCGTCATTGGTGTCCAGCAGCGGGATGCCCAGGCTCTTTGCCTGCTCGGTAGAAGCGTCAGAAGTGGATACGCACTGAATCTTCAGGCCTTCCTCCTTGACACGCTGGCCCAGCTTTTCAATCAGGTAATATGCAGTGGAACCGGTACCAATACCTACCAGCATACCATCCTTTACATATTTCGCAGCTTCATAGCCTGCCATCTGTTTCTCATTCATGTCAGTCACCTCATTATCAAATGTTGAAACCAAATTCTCTCAAGTTTGGTAATTCTATTGTAATACAGAGAGGTGGCAAAACGCAATAGATATCCTTGCTTTTTCTGTCCAACCCCATACAAAGAAAAGCCCTCTGCCGTGGCAGAGAGCCTTCCTCCTCCGAAACCGCTCAGGTCTCGGTATGAATGACAGATACCGGACAGCCATCTGCTGCCACCTGCGCCAGATCTTCCAGTTCCTCATCCGGCTGCTGTGTCACATCTGCCAAACCGTCTTCCATAATGGCGAATACCTGCGGGCAGGTTTCCTCACACTGTCCACAGCTGATACAGCCTTCCCGGTCAATCCATACGTGCATATGATATTCTCCTTTCAGCTATTGAACCCAATCATCTGTAAAATACTCTGCTTGCTGTGCAGTCCCGCCTTACTGACGGTAGGCTGTCCGCCACGGAATACCATCAGCGTTGGTATGGACTGGATCTGATACAATCCCGCCAGCTGTGGATTTTGCTCCACATTGATTTTGCATACCTTGATGGCATCATTTTCCTGGGCAATTTCATCCACAATCGGTGACATACGCCGACAGGGTCCGCACCATTCCGCCCAGAAATCCACCAGAACCGGTTTTGTTGCATTGAGCACTTCCTGCTTGAAGCTGTCTGTGGTGACAGCTGTCACTTCGTTCATCGGGCATTCCCTCCTTTGCTCACGGGTTAGGGTTTGCTTCCGGAGGGAATTCTATGCAGGGTTTTGAAATTTGCGGCAGACAGACCAGCTGATATCCCATGAAACGGTTCGCACCAAAAAGCCAGTAGCTTTACTGGCTGAGATATCACATATCAGCCAAGCTTATCCAAAGTCATGACGAAAGCCGCCATTGCTTCCCAACGCTTCAAATTCACAAATTATTTTTTCTATTTTTATAAAGCATTCTTCATCATTATAACTGTCATCCTCAATAATCATTTTGATTTGTTTTAATGTCTGATAAAGTACAGTTTACAAGGGACTACACAGGGTAGGTATCTGACGGGAGGGGTGCCGCCAGTCAGATTTTCCATGTGATGTTCAAGCTGTCGCTTGTGG
>SFJM01000124.1 GCA_004555915.1 Clostridiales bacterium
AGGCATTTACAAGCAGGATCGCGAGGCGCTGACCTATCTGCCCGGCGTGGTGTATGAACTCTACACCGTGGATGACATTTATTCCGCAGACGGCACAAAACTGTTGGACGCCGGTGCAAAGCTGGCAGAAAGCAGCCCCACCAACGAAAGCGGCTTTACTTGGTTCGATGTGGACATTCCCATCCGCGCAAAAACTTATCCGGATTCCGGCAACAGCGGCAGATACCGCATTGTGGAAATCACCGCCCCTGCGGGTTACCTGCTGGACAGTACCCCGGTGGATGTAGAGTTCATCTATGAGGGTCAGCAAATCGCGTGGCAGGTCGTGGACGGAACAAACACAAACCTGCGCACCAGTGTGGACATTTCCAAGCAGGATATCACCAACGGCAAGGAACTGCCCGGTGCAAAGCTGGAAATCCGCGATGCAGACGGCAATCTGGTTGAGGGCTGGACCTCCGGCAAAACGCAGCACACTGTGCGCGGGTTGGAACTGGAAAAGGAATACATCCTGACGGAGAAACGTGCCCCGGATGGCTACACCGAAGCCGAAAGCATCGTGTTCAAGCTGGTGCAGAACGGTACAGAGCAGGTCAATGAGGTGTATGTAAAAACGGACGATGACTGGTCGAAAATAAATGGTTCAACCATTGTCATGCAGGACGCGCCGGTACTGGATATCGACAAGACCGACATTGCTGGTAATCTGCTGCCGGGTGCTACGCTGACGATCCGCGATGCAGACAGCGAAGTTATTGACACTTGGGTGACAGATTACAAAACCCATCGTGTTCCCATCTCGGATGAATTTATCAAGCTGTCGGATGGCAACAAGGAGTACATCTACACCTTGACCGAGGATGCCGCCCCGGCTGGCTTTGAAATTGCCGAATCGGTGCAGTTCAAGTTGGAATCTGTGGATGATGTGATTTCTCTGCTCGTCCGCGAAAATGCGGATGTTGAATGGACACGCGCCGACAAGCGGTTAATTCAGATGATTGACGAAGCCACGCCCCGCGAGGAAACCCCCGCGCCCACGCCTGTTCCCACACCGCAGCCGACGCCCGCTGCAACCCCTGCGCCTACACCTGCGCCTACACCGCATAAGGTGCAGACCCTCCCGCAGACAGGAGATGGTTTCCCGCTGCTGGCTATTGTAGTCGTGTTCCTTGCGTCTGCGACAGGTATCGTGCTGCTGACCGTTAGGCAGAAAAATGCGCTGAAAGAAACTTCTGATGAGGAGGATGCCGATGAAAGTTCTGATCGTTGAACCCGGAAAATACCCCCGCGAAGCCGACATTGAGCACACCCTTGAAGCCGAGCAGGCAGTTGTCGGCGGCACCATCGAGGCAGTGTACCCTTGGCGGGATAGCGCCTGTATCGTCTGTAATGACAACGGCATTGCAGAAAACCTACCGCTGAACCGTATACTCGGTGACTATGACATTATCCACGGCACGTTTTTTGTCTGCGGTCTGACCCGCGATGATTTTACCGACCTCACGCCCAAGCAGATAAAGCACTACGAAGAAATGTACCACGACCCGCAGCTGTTTTTCCTGCTGGGCAAGACCCTGTGTGTGGAACACACCACCCCGGAAGAATATACCCGCGTTATGGCTCCGCCGCCCAAAACAAAAGAATCCCCGGAGCGCTGATATGAATACGATACTCTTCGCCCGCAGCCCGCCTGCGGGCTTTTTCCTTTGTCCGAAATCATCCAACAAGCAAGGAGAAGAACCTATGAACGACATTTTTGAAAATACCGAAACCATGCAGGAAAACGAGCATCCCCGTTTTTACACCGCAGAATCCGTTATGCGCGGCCATCCCGACAAGCTGTGCGACCTCATTGCCGACAGCGTGCTGGATGAGTGCTTAAAACATGACCCTGCCAGCCGTGTGGCCTGTGAGGTAATGGCAACCCACGGTCACATTATTGTGGCGGGCGAAATCACGACCAGCGCTAAGCCGGATGTGTTCAACATCGTCCGCGACACC
>SFJM01000125.1 GCA_004555915.1 Clostridiales bacterium
GCGCTGGATGCGTGACGTACTGGGCCCGGTACTTGGCCGTGCACTGCGCTCCATGGACAATGGTCTGGCAATCAATCCGCTGATTGCAAAGGCAGTTGCTATGGGTGACGAATT
Source organism: Clostridiales bacterium (assembly GCA_004555915.1). GTDB lineage: Bacteria > Bacillota > Clostridia > Oscillospirales > Butyricicoccaceae > Butyricicoccus_A. The sequence continues at coordinate 115 of SFJM01000125.1, forward strand.
CCATCAGAGAAACATTGCGGCATCTCTGGCATTCCTCAAGGAAGTGGCACCGATTATCACCGCAATGGATAACCTGTCGGACAAGGATCGTTATGATGTCATCAAGTTCCTGTCGGATACCGACCAGTTCTTCCTGAACATCATGATGGCAACCGGCAAGGCTGTTATGGATTCCGCACGTACCGATTCCGATGGTACCATTGTTACCGCAATGTGCCGCAACGGCGTGGAATTCGGTATCCGCATTGCCGGCATGGGTGACCAGTGGTTCACCGGCCCGGTTAACACCCCGCAGGGCCTGTACTTCACCGGCTATGATGCCGAGGATGGCTGCCCGGATATGGGTGACTCCGCAATTACCGAGACCTTCGGTGTAGGCGGCATGGCCATGATTGCAGCACCGGCAGTAACCCGTTTCGTTGGTGCAGGCGGCTATGAGGACGCACTGCGCACCAGCAACGAAATGATGGAAATCTGTATCGACCGGAACCCGAACTTCACCGTGCCGACCTGGAATTTCCAGGGCATCTGCCTGGGCATTGATGCGCGTCTGGTTGTGGAAAAGGGCATTACTCCGGTCATCAACACCGGTATTGCACATAAGATTGCAGGCTATGGCCAGATCGGCGCAGGCACTGTCCGTCCGCCGATGGCGTGCTTTGAAAAGGCAATCAAAGCATACGCTGAAAAGCTGGGATATCAGGGCTAAGGCTTCTGTAATCCGCTAACCGGCGGCAGAAAAGACACATCTCTTTTGTTCCGGCCCACGGCTTTCCCGCTTTACCTGGAGGCAGGAAGGCTGTGGGATTCGGAAAGAGCAGAACATGGATTTGAGAGAATATGGATTTAGAAACAGAAAGGATAGGAGGCGGAAATATGAATAATCGAGTTGTTGTCGCACTGGGCGGAAACGCTCTGGGAAAGGATATTGAGGAGCAGAAGGTTGCTGTGGCAAAAACCGCAGAGGTGATTGTAGACCTGGCACAGCAGGGGCTGGAAATTGTCATCACCCATGGCAATGGCCCGCAGGTTGGCATGATTCAGGATGCCATGGACAATGTGGTTGTCCGGTATAAAATCTACAAGCAGGTTCCGCTTCCCAGCAGCATTGCCATGAGCCAGGGCTATATTGGCCTTGACCTGCAGAATGCGATCAAATATGAGCTGCGCCGCCGGGGCATGGATACCAAGGTATCCACCATCCTGTCACAGGTGGAGGTGGATAAGAATGATCCGGCATTCCAGCGTCCCACCAAGCCGATTGGCCGCTTTATGACAAAGGAAGAAGCAGAGGTCAATGAGGCCCATGGCATTCCGTGCATGGAGGACGCAGGCCGCGGCTATCGTATCGTTGTTGCATCCCCGATGCCGAAGCGCATTCGTGAGCTGCTGACCATCAAGACCCTGCTGGCAGCAGGACATATTGTCATTGCCTGTGGCGGCGGCGGTATGCCGGTGATTGAAGAGGATGGCAAGCTGACCGGTGTCAATGCCGTTGTGGATAAGGATAACGTCAGCTGCCTGCTGGCGCAGAATCTGGATGCAGACCGACTGATTATTCTGACGGCAGTGGAGCATGCAGCACTGAATTTCCGCAAGGAAAATCAGGTCTGGCTGTCGGATGTTTCTGTTGAAGACGCAAAAAAATACGTTGCAGAAGGCCATTTTGCACCCGGTTCGATGCTGCCAAAGGTAGAGGCATCCATCCGGTTTGCGGAGTCCAAGGAGGGACGGCGTTCGCTGATTACCCTGCTGGATAAAGCATCAGATGGTCTTGCAGGCAAGACAGGTACCGTCATTCATCTGTAAGAAAAAACGGTTCCTGCGCCTGAACCGTAGGAGTAATTGAAATCATGAATATACCGATTAATGTTTTTATGTTACCATTATCACGGGCATTTTCTTTTACAAAGCAGATTTGACCCTGATTGCTGCGGAAAGTGCCAAGGGCATCTGGAACGCGCTGATTATCCTGCTGATTGTGTGGACAGCGATCCTGATGTATCAGGTGGGCGATGAAGCCAAGGCCTTTCTGGTCATCCGCAATGGCATGCGCAAGCTGCTGCCCAATGAGCTGCTGCTGGTGCTGGCTATGGGCTGGATTTTTGAAAGCTTTCTGCAGGGCATCACCGGCTTTGGCGTGCCGGTGGCTGTGGGTGCGCCGCTGCTGATTGGCATCGGTGTCCAGCCCATGTGGGCGGTCATCATCCCGCTGTTTGGGCAGGCCTGGGGCAACACCTTCGGCACCTTGGGTGCCGCATGGGATTCCCTTGCTATGAGTGCGGGTCTGGCTGCGGGCAGTGCGGAATATATTTCCACCGCCGCATGGACCGCCCTGTTTATCTGGCTGTGGAACATCATCGGCGGCGTAGCTGTGTGCTGGTTCTATGGCAAGGGCAAGGCCGTGAAAAAGGGCCTGCTGGCGGTTATCCTTATGGCAGTGATCCAGGGCGGCGGCGAGCTGCTGCTGGTCTATGTCAATACGACGATTGCCTGCTTTGTGCCGGCTACCATTTCGCTGGTTGTCATTCTGCTGCTGGGCAGAAGCAAGCTGTACCGGGAGGAATGGTCTATTGAGGACAGCCCGATTATGAACCGTGCCTTCACAGAGCAGAGCAGCGATGAGGCACCGAAGGATATGACACTGGTGCAGGCATTTGTACCGTATTTTCTGCTGTCCATCATCACGCTGGTTGTCCTGGTGGTGGAGCCGGTCAATTCGTTCCTCGGACAGGTTAAAATCGGCTTCGCGTTCCCGGAGACCTCCACTGGCTACGGCTATGTCAATGCGGCAAGCGACTGCTTCTCCCCGCTGGCAATCTTTACCCACGCAA
>SFJM01000047.1 GCA_004555915.1 Clostridiales bacterium
CATCACCCTGCCCGAGGGCACCGAGATGTGCATGCCCGGCGACAACGTCGATATGCATGTTGAGCTGATCACCCCCGTTGCCATGGAAGAGGGCCTGCGTTTCGCTATCCGCGAGGGCGGCCACACCGTTGGTTCCGGCGTTGTTTCCAAGATCGAGAAGTAATTTCCCGCTCTAAAACAGCATAATTCAGGCGCTCACCGCAAGGTGGGCGCCTGTTTTTGTGTTGTTTTTTGGCAGATAGTGTGCTATACTATATAAATATGGCATATATAGAGAAGGGAGCACATCCATGCAGCAGGAAACCGTTATCGTATTGGATTTCGGCGGCCAGTATAACCAGCTGATCGCCCGCCGCGTCCGTGAATGTAACGTCTATTGCGAGATCTATTCGTACCGTACCGACTTGGCCAAGATCAAGGCCAAGAACCCCAAGGGCATCATCTTCACCGGCGGCCCCAACAGCGCCTATCTGCCGGATTCGCCGACCATCGACCCCGAAATCTACACCTGGGGTGTGCCTATCCTGGGCATCTGCTACGGCAGCCAGCTGATGATGCACATGCTGGGCGGCAAGGTCTGCAAGGCCCCCGAGCGTGAGTACGGCAAAACGGTCGTCGATCTGGATACCACCAGCCCGATGTTTGCTGGCCTGCCCGAGCAAAATGTCTGCTGGATGAGCCATAATGATTATATCGAGTCTGCCGCCCCCGGCTTTGAGATCGTGGCCCACACCCCCAACTGCCCGGTGGCTGCTGCCCAGGATAAGGCCCGCGGTCTGTACTGCGTGCAGTTCCATCCCGAAGTGCTGCACACCGATAACGGCACCCAGATGCTGCACAACTTCGTGTACAATGTCTGCGGCTGCGCCGGTACCTGGAAGATGGACTCCTTCGTGGAGAACAGCGTCAAGGCCCTGCGCGAGAAGATCGGCGACGGCAAGGTGCTCTGCGCCCTGTCCGGCGGCGTTGACTCCAGCGTCTGCGCAGCCATGCTGGCTAAGGCCATCGGCAAGCAGCTGACCTGCGTTTTCGTTGACCACGGCCTGCTGCGCAAGAACGAGCGCGAACAGGTCTGCGAGGTCTTTGGCGAAGGCGGCCAGTTCGATATCAACTTCGTCTGCGTCGACGCCCGCGACCGCTTCTACAAGAAGCTGGCAGGGGAGAGTGCTCCCGAGCGCAAGCGCAAGATCATCGGTGAAGAGTTCATCCGCGTGTTCGAGGATGAGGCCAAAAAAATCGGTGCTGTGGACTTCTTGGCCCAGGGCACGATCTATCCCGACGTGGTCGAGAGCGGTCTCGGCGGCGAGAGCGCGACCATCAAGAGCCACCACAATGTCGGCGGCCTGCCTGACTTTGTGGATTTCAAAGAAATCGTTGAACCCCTGCGTGACCTGTTCAAAGACGAGGTCCGCCAGGCTGGCCGCGAGCTGGGCCTGCCGGAATACCTGGTTGCCCGCCAGCCGTTCCCCGGCCCGGGCCTGGCCATCCGCATCATCGGCGATGTGACCCCTGAAAAGGTCGCCATCGTCCAGGATGCCGACGCTATCTGGCGCGAGGAAGTGGACAAGCTGCCCATGGCCCAGCGCCCCAGCCAGTATTTTGCCGCGCTGACCAACATGCGCAGCGTCGGCGTCATGGGTGATGAGCGCACCTACGACTACGCCATCGCTCTGCGCGCCGTGACCACCACCGACTTCATGACAGCCGAAGTGACCATCCTGCCCACCGAGACCCTCACCACCGCCGCCAACCGCATCGTCAACGAAGTCAAAAACATCAATCGTGTCCTCTTCGACTATACCACCAAACCCCCAGCAACGATTGAGTGGGAATGATTTCAGAGGCCCGAAAAAGCCCGTAATTACTGGGTTTTTGAGGGGTTAAGGCCCTTCGTGGCAACGATTTGGCAACAGTTTTCATTATTCCAACGATAAAGAGCTACCTGATTTGTGAAAGTCAGGTAGCTCTTTTTGTTTTACTTCTCTTTGTCAGACTGCTTTTTGAATTCTTCCACCAGCAGATCACTCAGACCTTGAGATGGGACAACCTTGTGCCAATGGCCTGTGGTATCGAACTCAGGATAGCGGTAACGCCAGCGGTCGTAGTCCTCTTTGCTGATCTCTCCTGATTTCAGTTTAGCTGCCTGCTCTCCCCAGGCGCAGAGCATTTCATGGAGCTTGGCAGCGTCCTTACCCTGGAACACATCTACCCGGAGATGCAGCTCTCCGTCGCACTCGCAGATTTTCAGACCGTATCGGTCCTCCAGCGTAAACAGCGTGTGCATGAGGCCCACATAGGAGTCAATATCCGGCACAGCCAAGGCATGGGGCGAGACATCCAATACCTGGGCTAAGGCGGCAGTTAGGTCAGCCTTGGGCGTTCTTGATCCATTCTCATATTGGGCGAGGCGGACATCTGCGGACTTCTCTGGGAAGCCCAGCGCCATACCGAGATATTTCTGCGTCATACCCCGCAATATGCGGAAAAAGTGAATGCGTTCTCCAATCGCCATAACGGCCAACTCCTATCTGGATTCTTGATAAGTTCAGCATAGCAGAAATGCTTAGGATAGTCAAGATAAATCTAAACAAATTTATTTAATATTTTTCAGCAAACCGCTTGACTTTAACTGTTATGCTTAGTATAATGAAGATGATATAAGCAAATTAGTTTAAGTCGTGGAAATTTTACAAATTGAGTGCCCCCCAAAAGGCGAAAAAATGTCCGTTGTAAGGTGAAAGGGGGAATTTCAGACAAAGCAAAAAACTGAATGACCGTCCGACAGATACTTTCTCTGGGGAAGCAGGCGACGATATGAGCGTGCCAAGGAGAAAAGCAAACGGCACAGCGCCGGGAAGGGTTGCCTGCCAGAGTCTGAAGGGTGAAACGGCAAATAAGAAACAATTACGGCAAGGAAAGGAAGGTATTTTTGTGTATGGCAGAAAAGCAGTCATTTATGCGAGTCGATGAAGTGGCGCAGGAATTGGGCGTTTCCAAGTCCTACGCCTACAAAATCGTACAGAAACTCAACGCAGAACTGAAAGGCCTCGGCTACTTGACCATATCCGGCAGAGTCAACCGAAAGTTTTTCTATGAGAAGCTGTGCTACGGCGAAAAGGAAGGGAGGGGTATTTGATGGCGGTCTATAAGGAAGAAAAGACCAACACTTGGCGGGCGGTCTACCGCTACACCGACTGGAACGGCGAGCGCAAGCAGACCCAGAAGCGGGGCTTCAAGACCAAGCGAGAGGCGCAGGCCTGGGAGCGGGAACAGCTCAACAAGACCAGCGCCGATCTGGACATGACCTTTAGGAGCTTCGTGGACCTCTACACGGCGGATATGAAAGCCCGGCTCAAGGAAAACACCTGGGCCACCAAGGACCACATCATCCGCACCAAGCTGCTGCCCTACTTCGGCAAGCTCAAAATGTGTAACATCACCGCCCAGCAGATTATCACCTGGCAGAACGAGATGCTGAACCACAAGGATGAGAACGGTAAGCCCTACTCGCCGGTGTATCTGAAAACGGTCCATAACCAGCTCAGCGCCATTTTCAACCATGCGGTGCGATACTACAACCTCCGGGACAATCCCTGCAAGAAGGCCGGGAGCATGGGCAAAAAGAAAAACCGGGAGATGATGTTCTGGACCAAGGAGCAGTATCTGAAATTTGCCGAGGTAATGATGGACAAGCCGCTGTCCTTCTACGCCTTTGAAATGCTCTACTGGTGCGGTATCCGAGAAGGGGAGCTGCTTGCTCTTACGCCCGCTGATTTCGATTTCGAGAAAGGCACCGTGTCCATCAATAAATCCTATCAACGGCTGAACGGTCAGGATCTGATTACCACCCCCAAGACGGAAAAGAGCAACCGGGTCATCACCATGCCGCAGTTCCTGGCGGATGAAATCCGGGATTACATCAAGATGCTCTACGGGATCGGGCCGAACGACCGGATGTTCACTGTTACCAAGAGCTATCTCCACCGGGAGATGGACCGGGGAGCTAAAGAGGCAGGGGTTCCGCGCATCAGAATCCACGATATTCGTCACAGCGCGGTTTCACTTCTGATCGACATGGGGTTCTCTGCTACGGCCATCGCAGATCGGGTGGGCCACGAGAGCATCGACATCACTTACAACTACGCGCACCTGTTTCCGTCCAAGCAGACGGAAATGGCGGATAAATTGAACATGGAAAGGGGCAATTAAAATGTCAGCAAAGAATTTGGACAAGCACAACCGTTGGAGAAACAAGACCGTGGCTTTCCGGGTCTCCCCGGAGGAAGATACCCAGATCGAAACGGCGGTGAAGCTCACCGGCCTGACCAAGCAGGATTATATCATCCGGCGGCTGCTCTGCCGGGATGTGATGGTCCAGGGAAATCCCAGGGTCTACAAGGCGCTGCGGGACCAGTTGGCCGCTGTGCTGGACGAACTGCGCCGGATCGAGGCCGGACAGGGTGTGAACGGCGAGCTGCTGGACACTATTCAGATGATTGCCACCATTCTAAACGGAATGCAGGAGGAAATTGCCTATGGGAATTGACGCAAAAGAAAAGACCGCCCATAACACATCTGTTGGCGCAGATGCCGGGCAGTCCATTCAAAATGATTCTGACAACAGTATACCCACTTCGGGGACAAAACGCAACGGGAAAATGGAAACTCCAGCGGAAAATCTGGAGGAAATGTATCGCAAGATGCAGCGCATGGCCGACCCGCGCTACCTGCACACGCTCACCATGACCGAACTGTTTCAGACCACCTACAAAAGCCGCCCGCCCATTATTGAAAACTTGCTCCATTCGGGGGCGTACCTTCTCGCTGGCGCGCCCAAGATCGGCAAGTCGTTTCTGGTGGCGCAGATCGCCTACCATGTCAGCACCGGGCAGGAACTGTGGGGGTGCAAAGTCCATCAGGGAACGGTTCTCTATCTCGCGTTGGAAGATGACTTCCAGCGCATCCAGAACCGGATGTTTATGATGTATGGCGTAAACGATACTCCGAACCTGCACTTCGCCACCGCTGCCGGAAAAATCGGCAACGGTCTGGACGAGCAGCTGGAAAACTTCATGCGGGAACATTCGGACACCAAACTCATTATCATTGACACCATGCAGAAAATCCGGGAAGTTGGCGGCGAGGCGTACAGCTATGCCAGCGACTACGAGATCGTCGGCAAGCTCAAGCAGTTTGCAGACAAGCATTGTATCTGTGTTCTGACCGTCCACCATACCCGGAAACAACCCGCCGGGGACGCTTTCGAGATGATCTCCGGCACCACTGGCCTGCTGGGCTGTGCGGACGGTTCTCTGCTGATGCAGAAGAAAAAGCGGACCGCGTTGGAGGCCACCATTGATGTGGTGGGGCGCGACCAACAGGATCAGATTCTCTATCTGAAAAAGGACCCGGAAACGCAGATTTGGAATTTGGAGCGCATGGAAACCGAGCCGCACAAGGAACCGCCGGACCCTGTGCTGGAAGCAGTTGCAAAGCTGGTCTCCGCCGAGCGCCAGGAGTGGACAGGCTCTCCTTCGGAGCTGGCCGCAGCGGTGCAGGTGGGCATGGCGGCAAATGCGCTTACCAAGTATCTGAATGTCAAATCCGGCAGGCTGCTGGAGGAATATCATGTAGGCTATGAGAATAAGGCGCGCCACTCCGGACGGCAGGTGAAACTTACTTATATGCTGGTGGAGGCTCCGGCCTTTGAAGTGGTTGATGATGGGCGCGACGGTAGCGACGGTCGCAACGGTGAAAATGCTGCCGCCCAAACAACCGTCGCTATCGTCGCAGCCGTCGCGGAAAGGAACGGAAGCGAATGAAGAATGTGCAAATTCCCTATGACTTGTTCGTGGCGCTGGTGGAGTATCACCTCGGCTACGATGACGAATACGAGGATGAAATCCGGCAGGGGTTGGAGCAGAAGCTGGACGCCTTGGTGCGGCATGAGCTGTATGCAAAATATAAGACCGCACCCAGCGCGGAAGAACGGGAACAGGCACGGCAGGCGTACCTGGACCGGCGCGGCGTATTCCCGGATTTTCGCTGGTAACATGTGTTTACTTTTATACTAATCCCGCAGATGAAATTAGTGCCAAAGTCAATTTCTCTCTGTTGGCATGGACAGGAGCGTGACACGCTCCTGTGGCTGGCCGGCAAGGCAAATTGATTGGCAGCACACGCTTTCCGCATCCCCGTCCCCATCGAGAAATCCGCACACCGAGCCGCAGCGAGGCGTTTCGGAGGCCAACCGCCGCTTGCGGCGGCTCTTAGGCCGGAGATGATTTGGAGATGGCTAAGGCCGGGAGAATCCGGTGGATTTTCCCGGCCCGTGGGCGGCGGAATTGCAGCAAACACGGTTGCGAAAAGTGCGCCGGTCACACCGCGTTTTGAGGCTGTGGGAATCACCTGCAAGCCGAAAAAGGCGGTGAGGCTCCCGAAGGAGCCGCACTCCCCCTCGGAGAGCCCACGATACTTTGCAGCCGCAGGATGAAAGTATCATAGTGGGTTATTACACTTCCGCAGAAGTGCATCCCCCAAAAACTACCCGCATCTCAACCGCCCTTGTGGGGCGAGAAAGGAGTTCTATGGCAAGAGGCGACGGTATTCATCGTACCAGCGCAAGGAATATGAGACTTACCATACCCAAATTGAAAAACGCACAGCAACATAACGAGCGTGAAAAAGAATCGTATGTCAACCAGGATATCGTCCCGGAACGCTCCCATCTAAATGTTCACTTTAAGAAACCGAATGGCGGCTATCTGGAACAGTTTGAACAGATGGAGGCCAACGGAATCATCTCCACACGAGGTATCAAAGAGGACGCTTTCCGCTACGGCGAGCTGATCTTCGATGTAAATTCCGCCTATTTCTTCAACCACGGCGGATATGATTTCGCAAAACAATTTTACCACGACGCATATCAAGCTGCAATCAAAATCGTAGGCGGCGAACAGTACATTCTATCGGCGGTCATGCACGCCGACGAGCGCAACCGGGCCATGTCCGAGGCGCTGGGGCAGGATGTGTACCACTACCACCTCCATGTGGTCTATGTACCGGTGGTGGAGAAGCAAATCCGCTGGTCCAAACGCTGCAAGGACAAGTCGTTGGTGGGCAAGGTAAAAGAAACGGTCATGCAGGTCAGCATGAGCAAGAAGTGGGCGTCCAAGCCAGTTCTGGATGAAGTCACCGGCGAACCGCTGAAAACGGCGAAGGGCAAGCCTGTTCTTAAAAAATCGTACAGCGTGTTGCAGGACGATTTCTTCCAATATATGCGTGAGGCCGGGTACGTGGATGTGGAGCGAGGTGAGCGCGGCAGCTCCGAAGAGCATCTGACGGTGACGCAGTTTAAGGTAGAAAGAGAACAGGCGCGGCTGGCGGAGCTGCAAACAGAAAAATCGGAGGTCCAGGCGGAGATCGGCCAGCTTCGGACAGATAAGGCCGAAGCCGAGAAGGCGGCCAAAGAAGCGCAGACGGAACTTCGCCTATTAGCGCCTAAACTAAAACACATGGAGAAATTGGCGGCCGAGTATTCCTCCGACCCGGAGGACCTGCTACCGCTCCCCGATCGTATGGAGTCCGCCAAATCCTACCGGGAGAGAAAGTCCAAGCCGTTGCTGGAGAAGATCGTCAAGGTGGTGCGGTCCGTTTACCGGGCTTATCTGGATGTCTGCCAGAAATTCGAGCTGTTGCAGCGCAAATATGATACAGAGGTTCCGTATTTGAAGGAGCAGTTGGCCGAGGTCAAGGGTGAAAATGCAGAATTGCAGGAGACCGCCAGAGATTATGACCGACTGTGCCGGGCCTATGGGCCGGAGCGCGTAGCCGAAACGGTAGCCGCTGTCAAGCGGCAAGAGCAGGTAGAAAAAGAGCAAAAACGCAGTCAAAAATGTCGGTATGACCGGGATGCTCGGTAATCCCGTGTAGAGCCGAGAAAAAAGGCTTTTTGCGGATAGAGGAATCTGAACTGAATCATGTATTGTTTGGATGCTTTCTATCTGAAAATCCGCCCACTTTTACCGGTGTAGAACCGGAGAAAATTTGTGAAAATACGGAGGTTTTATGAGAACAGGTCTTTCTAAGAAGCAAAAGACAACCAGCGTCTTTTTTGACGAGGCATGCCCCATCATTGAGGTGTGCACCTACAACACTTCCCTCAAAAAGAGGTTAAGTGAGTATTCGGAAAAATACCCAACTGAGTGCCGGTTGGTGGATGACGATGAAAATGGATGCCTTATATTTGAGATCACGAAAGGGCGGTTCAGTTTCAAGCTGAACGCCCCATACAGCGCAGAGCGCCGGAAAGCGGCCAGCGAATTAGCGAAAAAGAATATCCAGAACTTGCAGCAAGACAAGAAGTGATGGCACGCCGCCCGCGGGGAGAGCTGCTCTCTGCGGGCGGTTTTTTCTGTTTTTGATGCTCATGTTTTTGTGAGATTATCTTGAATATTCGTGCCTGACGTGCTATAATAAAAACGAATTCGACAACGAATGGAGATTTCGTTATGCCGGTTAGCTATGATAAGTTATGGAAAATGCTGATAGATAAGAAAATGAATCGTACTGACCTAAAAGATGCGGCTGGTATCAGCTTCAATGTTTTGGCCAAAATGGGACGGAACGAGTTTGTTTCAATGGAAAGCCTGCATAAAATCTGCCACACCTTATCTTGTGATATAGGCGAAATCATGGAGTTTACTGACAATGACGAACACGAATAACACCAAAGTTTCCCCGTTTTACGGAATTACCAGGAGAGATCACTTTATGCAGCAACCATTGACTTGCGTTGAGATTTGTGCCGGCGCGGGTGGACAGGCTCTGGGCCTTGCTATGGCGGGCTTTGTCCACGTCGCCCTTGTGGAATATGAAGCTGACTATTGCAAGGTTTTGAAAGAAAACCGTCCGGAATGGAATGTCATTTGTGCCGATGTCCACGATTTTGATGGGCATCCATATAGAGGTGTAGATTTACTCGCTGGTGGCGTTCCCTGTCCTCCCTTTTCTGTTGCTGGCAAACAGCTTGGAAAAGACGACGAACGCGACCTATTTCCGGAAGCGATCCGGCTAATTGATGAAATTAAGCCAAGGGCAGTCATGTTAGAAAATGTGCGTGGGTTCTTAGACCCTGGATTTGATGAATACAGGGAGCATATCTTTTCCGAAATCAAGAAACTAGGCTATGTCACTCACATTAAATTGCTCAACGCATCCAATTTTGGAGTTCCACAGTTACGGCCACGGGTCGTGATTGTTGGAATACGAAAAGACCAGATTGGTGCGTTTGCATATCCCGAAGAAAAGCCGGACAGTGCGCCCACGGTTGGGAAAGTACTGTATGACTTGATGGCTGAAAACGGTTGGGAGAACGCAAAAGAATGGGCTGCTCATGCCGATCGGATTGCCCCCACCTTAGTTGGCGGCTCCAAAAAGCACGGAGGCCCCGATCTTGGCCCCACACGGGCCAGAAACGCATGGGCTGAACTCGGAGTTGATGGCCGTGGGATTGCCAACGAAGCACCGGCTGCCGGATTCGAGGGAATGCCCCGCTTGACAAGCCGGATGATGGCCAGGATTCAGGGATTTCCAGACACATGGACTTTTGGCAAGCGGAAAACGGTGGCTTGCCGTATGATCGGTAACGCTTTTCCACCCCCAGTCGCCCAAGCAGTAGGAGAAAAAATTAAGGAGTGTCTTGAGTATGGATGCGCTGATTGCAAACGCGAGATTCCACTTTCACAAGCAGTTATTTGAAACAAATACGTTGACTTTAACTTCGGCTGGTGTGGCGTCCAACGCTGATACCAGTAGCCGGGGTTCCAAGGCGATTGCCCGCAGGATTGTTGATATTCTGGTAGATGAGCAGCATCATGCGGTTTCAACGGTTGATAAAATTTCCGGTCAGACGCTCGGCAAGCAATTTGAGACGCTGACTATGGATTTCTTACGGGAAACCTTTCCAAACCTCCAAAACCTTCGCCCTGGACGATGGACAATCCTTCAACTTGGTAATAACAACAAGCTGAAAACCAGCGATTTTGCCCAGTATGAGCATCTGGCATACTTGAATGAGCTTACCGCGCAGAACGCTCAGTTGGCGGCTGCATTGGGGAACGATTACTTAGTCGCGCCGGATGTGGTCATCTACCGTGACCTATACGAAGACAGCGAAATCAATGCTGCCCAGTGTATCGTTGATAGCGATGTTAGCAAAATGGCGGATATTCGCAAGGCAAACGGCGGAAAACCGTTGCTTCACGCCAGCGTATCTGCCAAGTACACCATGCGGAGTGACCGGGCGCAAAATAGCCGGACTGAGGCTCTGAATTTAATTCGTAACAGGAAGGGACATCTGCCCCACATTGTTGTAGTGACAGCGGAGCCGATGCCAAACCGGCTTGCCTCGCTTGCTTTAGGAACGGGTGATATTGACTGCGTTTATCACTTTGCCCTTTATGAGCTGATTCGTGCTGTAAAAGAAGTAGGGTCCGAGGATGCAGCTGAAACTTTGGAAACGCTGGTTCAAGGGAAGCGGTTGAAAGATATTTCCGACCTTCCGCTGGATTTGGCTGTATAATGGCTGATACGATCTCTTCTGACCGGAGAAGTAAAATCATGTCCCACATAAAGAGCAAGGATACCAGCATTGAGATGATGGTACGCCGCCGCCTCTTTGCAATGGGATACCGGTACCGGGTCAATTATAAGGCGCTGCCGGGCAAGCCTGATATTGTCTTTACCAAGAAGAGAATAGCCATTTTCATTCACGGATGCTACTGGCACGGGCATGACTGTGGAAGCCGGTACGCCCATACGAGTCAGTCAAACAAAACATATTGGGGACCTAAGATAGAGAGGACAAAGCAACGAGATCAGGAGCATATTCAAGAATTGGAGGCTCTTGGGTGGAAGGTTGTTGTGCTTTGGGAATGCGAAATTAAGCAGGACTTTGAAAATCTGCTATCAAAGCTTGATGACCTCCTAAAAAGTGACTGGTAATATACTTTATCTGCAAAGGATGTGAAAAAATGCTTCTAATTGATGTCAGGATAAAAAATTACAAGTGCATTTTAGATTCTGAGACATTTTCAATTGATCAATTGACCTGCCTTGTTGGAAAGAATGAATCCGGGAAAAGCGCCATTCTCCAAGCACTATATAAACTAAACCCTGTCGACAAGGAAGATACCTACGATGCGTTGTATGAGTATCCAAAAATGTACCAAACAGATTTTGAGGCAGGTCTTATTGAGGATGGGGATACAGTTGTAAT
>SFJM01000126.1 GCA_004555915.1 Clostridiales bacterium
AGACTGTCAGGAATCACATTATCCCTGCGCTGGGGATGATTCAGCTTCAAAAGCTGACGGCGGATGATATTCAGCTCATGATTTCCGACATGAAGGAGAAACAGGGATATTCGTATTCCACAGTCAAAAAGGCGTATGACTGTATGCGTCAGGTGCTGACCCACGCCACGGTGAAAGAGGATATCATAAAAAATCCTATTTTGCTGGTCAAAATTCCGGATAAGCGGCAGTTTCCCCAGAAGGAAATTCGATTCTTCAATCGGGAGGAATGCCTGCGTATCATTGAGGAGGCTGGCAGAACCTACAGTAACGGAAAACCCGTCTATGTGTACGGGGATGCCTATATCCTGATGCTGAATACCGGAATCCGGATGGGTGAAGCCATCGGTTTGGAAAAGCAGGACTGGGATAAGGAAAAGAAAACGCTGCATATCCGCAGAAATGTGCAGTCGGTTTTGAAACGGGATGCAGATGGTGAACGTGCAGGAGGGAAGGAGCTTGTCTACAACAGCACGAAAACCTATTCCAGTGACAGAGTACTTCCCTTGAACAAGAGGGCGACAGAGGCGCTGGAGAGGCTTTGCGCAAAGTATCCCAATAGTCCCTATATCATTTGTGATAGCAAGCAGAATCTTGTCCCGCCGGAAAGATTGGAAAGAACCTTCTACTATATGCTCAAAAACATCGGTATTGAAAAGACGGGGGTGCATTCCCTGCGGCATACATTCGCCAGCACCCTGTTCGCGAAGAAAGTGGACATCAAAACCATTTCCAAGCTGCTGGGTCACGCCAATATCCAGATTACGCTGGATACCTACATCCACCTGTTTGAAAATATCGACCACAATGCCGTTGCGCAACTCGATGATGAGTTCTAAGGAGGGTTTTCTATGAAGATTCAGTACATTCGCGTCGGAGACTACTACATTCCAGACCTGACGCTGCCGGAAGAAACCCGCCCCATCGGCAAGTGGGGACGAATGCACCGGGAGTATCTGAAAGAGCACAAGCCGATTCAGTACAATTGCCTACTTTTGTCCGGCAAGCTGTGGACATACCTCGCTGATCTGAATGAGCAGGCGCAGGACAGGCTGGAACGAATCATTGATCAGATGAAAACGGCCGAGGGAGTGACAGAAGAATTGAAAGCTGCTGATCCGATGGCTTGGGTTGGTGCCATGAATAACATCCGTGCCAGTGCCGAGGAGATTATCCGGGAGGAGCTGATCTTTGTATGAACATGGGTAACTATTCAGTAGCCCGTCAACGTGGAGGGAGATTTGGTCAAAATGTAGATTTTTTACAGCCTAATCGGATGTCTCATTTTGGAGCTGTGGATAACCACTGAGCCACCAAAGTCAGCGCATTGCCAGCCAGTGCAGCCCTTACTGCTTCAAAATAGGACATTCCGTGTTTTCTGGCTGTGCTGACAAAACTCATGATCTGCATATAATCCTGCGCACCTTTTTCTGTTCGGAAGCAGCCGGAAACCTTTTGCTTTACTTTGCTGAAACGGATGGTTCGCTCTGCTTCATTATTGGTGAAGGGCACTGTCCAATCGGCTGCAAAGCGCAGAATGTCCCCCTTGTAATCGCGCAGCCGCTCCAACAGGCAGAGAATCTTGCCCTTTCCGGTGCGTCCACGCTTCCCTTTCGGCTTTTGGGGTGCAGGATTTTCTGCCATGCCTTGCTGGATAATGGAATCATAGCGCAACCGGTAAGCCTCCAGCACCAAAGCTTGAAAACTGGTTTCTTTCTGCGCCATGAGAATATTGCGGCTTTCCTGGATTTCTATCAGTAAGTCCTGCATAGATTTCGCCCAATTCTGGTGCTTCTGCTCCTGGGCGTACACCAATTCTCTCATAATGTGCGCATTGCAGATGCCATGAACAGCCCTATCATACTTATAGTAAGGCTTCCAGAAATCATGCACCATGGTGTTACGGAATCCAGGCAAGACATCAATTTCGTCCATTGCCTTGCTTCCCCGCTTTTTATGCAGCGCAAAATACGACCAGTTCTCATCACACAGGCAGTGGAGCCAATGCAGAGAACCGTTTACACGCAGTCCGGTTTCATCGCAGTTCAGTACGCGCAGACGCCTAACCCTCTCCCGGATTTGTTGGACGGCATCCTTGGTCGCAGAGGACAGTTGGGTGATCCAGTTCTGAATGGAACCGGTGCTGACAGAAATATCAAATACACCTGTCAGAAGCTCATGAATCCTGTCTATGCCAACCATTCCAACGGTGGACAATGCGGCAGCAAAGGCTTTTAGGTTATTGCCGTACTGCTTGGTTCCGGTGATATTCTTCGGAAATTCACCAATCAATGTCTTGTTTTCCGCCATTGGACAGCAGCACACCATCTGACGATGTTCAATCAGCCTGGATTCCACAATAATGTCGGATTCATACCGCCGCTCGACAATATGTCCATGGCAGTGTTCCCGATTCGGGCATCCGCTGCATGCCTGGGGGTAATGCTCCCGAATTTCGTCTGGTGCTTTCATGAGCTTCATGGAGCTGCCCTTGTGGCCATCCTGTCCGCCGGGCTTTGCACCGCTGGATTTGCGCTGGCTCTTGGGAGTTGGTTTCGCATAGCCATCGCTGGAGGGAGGAGCGGAACTGTTTCGGCTGTTCTTCTTATGCTTCTTCTCCTCCAGTTCCTTAAGCAACGCATCAATCTTTTCCGTCAGTGCCTTTATCTGCTCCGCCTGGGTTTGAAGAAGCGCATTCTGCCCCTCAATGATTCGTAAGAGCATCTGTCTTTCATCTTCCATTCTCAAACCCTCCTTGTCGAAATATACGTTTATTTTACCGCATATACCGCTGGGATGGAAGCTGAAATTTGGTTGTGTTGTTTTTCTTCGTCATTTTACCCTGTGGATTTTTTCAAGACGACTGAATAGTTAC
>SFJM01000127.1 GCA_004555915.1 Clostridiales bacterium
CCATTGGCAGGGCCTTGAAAAATCAGAACGCTGCCCCAACAACTCCTCCCTGTTTCGGCCGCAGGCCGCGGTCGTCGTCGTTGCTGTTCAAGTCCTGGCTGGCAACAAAAAGAGCACCCCGATGGGTGCTCTTTTTTGTTATGGGCCAGCCAGGACTTGAACCCGGGACCAAGCGGTTATGAGAACGTCGCTAATTTTGAAATCCCGTTTTTCTTGTGAAATTTTATGGCTATTTGATAATTCCATGAAAGTGCCTTTGTGTACTTTGACGTAACTTTTGGTGTCTTTTTGTCTCTAAAACGGCTCTTTGTAGGTGAAACGGTAGGTGAAAATTTTCACCTACGAAACTCGACACTTACTGTTACCATTTTTGCTTTACATGGCTCACTTTCAAAAATGAGCTTTTTCTTTTGTAGAAATCGGGAAGGAGGTTTTCCACATGAACACACCCATACAGTTGAAAGTCCGAGGACACACCAAATGATGCTGGACTACTTCTATGGTCAGTCGGGCGAATTGTTCTCCTACTTCCGCATCCCCAAGGCACTGTTCCAGGACAGCCGTTTCCGGCAACTCTCCACAGATGCCCGAACACTGTACGGCATCCTGCTTGACCGCATGAGCCTGTCTGTAAAGAACGGCTGGCTGGACGAGCAAGGTCGGGTGTATATCATCTACACTGTCCGGGAAGTGCAGGAATCCCTCTGCTGCGCCGAGCACAAGGCGGTCAAGCTGTTCCGGGAGTTGGAGGACATCGACCTCATCGAGCGCAAACGCCGTGGTCTGGGCAGACCCAGCCTGATCTACGTCAAGGACTTTAGGAGGGCTTGCGGCAGAATGAACAGGCTACTACGCAGCCAGATGATGCGTCCGTGGACAATATGCTCTGCGTCACCAACGATGGGCGTAAGATCGGCTTGGATGTTCGCCTGATGAACCCCATGCTGCCGGACGACCCCAACAGCAAGCTGAACGTCTGTGTGCGGAACGTGCTGAAGATCTGGGATGTGCGGCATTTTCTTTTTTGCAGGGGGTGATGGCACTGGCAGCAACACGGTTGATCCCCATGCGGAAGAACAAAGGAAAGTCCATCGGGGCGTGTCTGCACAATCACACCAGCTATGTCCAAAACCCGGACAAGACCGAGCAGGGCGAGCTGGTCAGCAGCTATCAGTGCAGCCCGCTGACCGTGGACGAGGAATTTCTGCTGACGAAACGGCTGTACGAGCAGACCACCGGGCGCAGCCAGAAAAGCGATGTCATCGCCTATCAGGTGCGACAATCCTTCAAGCCGGGGGAGGTCACGCCGGAGGAAGCCAACCGCATCGGCTATGAGTTTGCCGAGCGGTTTTTGAAGGGCAAACACGCTTTTATCGTTGCCACCCACACCGACCGAGCGCACATCCACAACCACATTATTTATAATTCCACTGCCTTGGACGGAACCCGGAAATTCAAAAATTTCTGGCTTTCCACCTTTGCGGTGCAACGGTTGAGCGACCTGATTTGTTTGGAGCATCAGCTCTCCACCATCGAGTACAAGCCTTATCGGGAACGGCAGAATCGCATCGTCTATCCGCCCAAGGAAAGTAACCGTGACCGTCTGTGCGGAATCATTGACACCATCCTTGCAGAAAAACCGAAGGACTTTGAAGTTTTTCTGCAAAAGCTGGCGCAGAATGGATATGAGGTGAAGCGTGGCAAGTACACGGCGGTGAAGGGCAAGGGACAGAAACGCTTTATTCGGTTCCGCACTCTGGGCACCGGCTACAGCGAGGACGAGATCAAGGCGGTGCTGGAGGGGAAGAGTGAGCACAAGCCATACCAGAAGCAGCCGTCCAAAGAACAGCCCTTCCAGTTGCTGGTGGACATTCAGGGAAAAATGGCAGCGGGCAAAAGTGTCGGCTACAAAAAGTGGGCAACGAAGTTCAACCTGAAAGAAATGTCCAAGACCCTGCTGTTTTTGCAGGAGCAGAAAATCGGCAGTGCCGAGGAACTGCGACAACGTGCAGCGGCGGCAACCGAACGCTATCATACTATGGGCGATTCCATCAAGGCAGCGGAAGCAAGGCTGACAGAAATTGCCGTGTTGAAGACCCATATCATCAACTATGCCAAGACCCGTGAGGTGTACGCCGCTTATCGGAAAGCCGGGTACAGCAAAGCATTTCTGGAAGCCCACCGGGAGGAGATCACCCTGCACAAGGCGGCGAAAGCGGCCTTTGACGAAGCCGGACTGCAAAAATTGCCGAAGGTCAAGGAGTTGGATGACCCAAAAGAAAGCCGCCTACCCGGACTACCGCAAGGCACGGAACGAGATGCAGGAACTGGTTCGGGCACAGAAAAACGTGGAACGATTTTTTGCAGAAGAAAAGCCAGTACAGGAGAACGAGCAGGCTCGATAAACGCAGATTGCCGGGAACTGACCGTAAGAGGTCGGCACCCGGCAATCTTTTTTTGTTAGCTCAATCTTTAACGGAATGGTTTATCTCTTTCGATTGTGTATGTTGGTGCGGTCAGCAGGTATCCTATGGAGTGTAAAGAACACGATAGGATGAGGTTGCACTATGAAAGAGCTTTTTGGACAGCGACTACGGGAGCAGCGGATACAGCATGGGT
>SFJM01000128.1 GCA_004555915.1 Clostridiales bacterium
GCCGCCGGACGATGCAATCCCAGATTCCGCGCTCAATTTCTTATCTACACTTTAGAGGGGGTGGTTCCCATGCACTAAGTTTTTGTTGGTTATGGCTGCTTTGATAGCAAAATTCAATGAATTGTCGTTAGTTCTTGTGAATAGTTTTGCTTCTGCCGCTGTGGTATGCTTGCTTTGCAAACACAGAAAGGAGCGCACCCATGAGCAAATTGACCGTAACCATCCCGGATGACCTGCACCAGAAAATCCGGGAAGAAATGGAACGACAGGGCATCACCACATCGCAGTTCATTGAACAGGCCGTAACCACATTTTTTGAGAAACCGAAGGGAGTCAGCAACATGGCAACACGCACGTTAGCATTTCAGGTATCCGAGGAACTTCTCCAGCGCATCAAGACCTTTCTTGCAAGGTACGAGCAAATCTATCACCACAAACTGAGCCAGAAAGAATTTCTGGTACATCTCATTGAAAGAGAATTGGATGAAGCGGAGAAGGACTACGAAAGAATTGCGACCGAGCAAGCTGCGGAGGAGAACGCTGATGTCGACTCCGGCGAACCAGATGGCACCGAAATGGAGGTAGATGCACAATACTGAAAATCACATACTTAACCGGCAAGGGCAGCCAGCATTGGTTGCCTCTTTTTTCGTTATCGAATCGGTGATTCGATTTATAGATATGTTCTCCGGCATCGGCGGTTTCCGCGAGGGACTGACCCGTGCCGGAGGCTTTGCATGTGTAGGGCACTGCGAAATCGACAAATACGCCAACCGCAGTTACAATGCCCTGTTTGACACGAAGGGAGAGTGGTTCGTAGAAGATGCAAGAAAAGCAGACCCAGAAACAATGCCCGACTTCCGGCTGCTTTGCGGCGGATTTCCTTGCCAGACTTTCAGCATTGCAGGCTCCCGAAAAGGATTAGGTGATCCGCGAGGCACTCTCTTCTTTGAGCTTGCCCGGTTGGCTGAAGCCCGGAAGCCTCCGTATCTGCTGTTTGAAAACGTACCCGGACTGCTTAACCATGACGGCGGGCGGACATTTGCGACCATCCTCAATACGCTGGACAGACTGGGGTATGCTGTCGAATGGCAATGTCTTAACAGCAAAGATTTTGGCGTCCCGCAGTCAAGAAAGCGTGTGTACATTATCGGATATCTTGATGAGCGATGCCGAGGAAAAGTATTTCCTTTCACCGAAACAGCAGGAAGTTCTCTTATTCAAACCCACTGCGGCCACCAAGGGGAGCGCGTCTGCTCCCCCGAAGGATTAAGCTGTACGCTGGCTGCCAATCCGGGTGGCTTCGGTGGCAAAACCGGGCTGTATGAGGTGGGAGTGCCGATCAAGTGCGCCACAAAAACCGGCTACCAGATGGCACAGGTCGGTGACAGCATCGACCTGAGCTACGCCACAGTCAACAGTCGGCGCGGACGGGTGGGTAAAGAGATTGCGCATACACTTACAACGGGCTGCCAACAAGGCACTGTTGAAGTTCGCCCGGTCAAAAATCCCATCAAGTCCGACCTCGCCCGCAACACCGGTAAGCCTGGCGCACCCATGCATACACTTACCACAAAAGACCGTCACGGTGTTCTGTACGAGGGTCGCATCCGCCGCCTGACACCGCGCGAATGTCTGCGGCTGCAGGGTTGGGCGGATGACCGCATCGACACGGTGCTTGCCATTCAAAGCGATAACCAAGCCTACAAACAGGCTGGCAACGGCGTGACAGTCCATGTGGTGGAAGCCATCGGGCGGAGAATTGCAGCCATGGACGCAGAACTGCGGGGTGAGGCGCTTGCCCCTTGATTTCCGTGACCAGTATTTTGGCTGTGAAATTGAACTGACCGGGATAAACCGCGCCACGGCAGCCCAAACTCTGGCCGACTTATTTGGCACCCGTGCCGAGCATTCCGGTGGTGGCTACGATGCCTACCGTGTCAAAGATTTGGACGGTAAAGAGTGGAAAATCGTCCGCGACGGCAGCATCCATCCCGAATGCCGCAGGAGGTCTGTTCTTATCGGGGAAACCTACAAGGTTGAACTGAACTCCCCCAAGCTTGAATACGGCGAGATGGAAAAGCTGCAGGAGGTTGTCCGTTCCTTACGCCGCGCAGGCGGTATCGTAAACGACAGCTGCGGAATGCACGTCCATGTGGATGCAAGCAAACATACCCCGCAGAGCCTTAAAAATGTACTGTCCATCATGTATTCCAAAGAGGATATTTTGTTTGCAGCACTCAAAGTCAACCCTGCTCGCATCGACAGCTACTGTCAGGCGGTGGATGAGCCGATTCTGGAAGGAATCCGTAAACTGCCCAGCGGTGCGAGTATGGATCAACTGAAAGACCGCTGGTACCGCGGGCGGGACGGCAGCGACTATCACTACCACCAGAGCCGGTATCATGCCTTGAACCTGCATTCGGTGTTCTACCATGGCACAGTCGAGTGGCGGTTGTTTAACTCTACGCTCCATGCGGGTGAAGCGAAAGCCAACATCATTCTGGCTATGGCGATCTCTGCGCAGGGTATTAACCAGAAGTACACGCAGTTCCGGAAAACGCCCATCGGGGATAATCCGGCGTTCACCTTCCGCACCTTTCTGCTGCGGCTGGGACTCATCGGTCCGGAGTACAAAAATGTGCGGATGCACCTGCTGAAGAACCTGCCCGGTGACAAGGCGTGGCGGCACGACAAGTCGCTGTATCCCAGCAATCAACCACGGCTT
>SFJM01000129.1 GCA_004555915.1 Clostridiales bacterium
AATGAAGCTAAACGAGGCGGTAAGCAAACGTCTGTTAGAATTACTAGATGAAAGAAAAATGACACAATATCAACTGTATATGAAAAGCGGTGTTCCCAAGTCTACGATTGGAAATGTCATCAACTGCTCGTATGATTCGGTTAAGCTACGGATCATTCATGAGATGTGCCAAGGAATGGGGATTGGGATAGATACCTTTTTTGCATCGCCGCTTTTTCAAGAAGATAACCTAGAACCATAAAACCTCCGACGAAATTCGTCGGAGGTTTTCATATTATCCATAAACCAAATCTTGAATGATAAACTTCAAGTCCTGTACCTTGCCCAGTAGCCAGATTGCAGCCATTGGCAAACCATAGGGACTAATGAGAAATGCTATCACCAGCAGGATAATGCCGTTTTGCAAGGAGTAAGTAATCAGAACTGCCACACCCAGCAGGGCAACCACCATGCTGATAAGCCCCAGCACCAAACCGGAGACATAGACAAT
Source organism: Clostridiales bacterium (assembly GCA_004555915.1). Taxonomy (GTDB): domain Bacteria; phylum Bacillota; class Clostridia; order Oscillospirales; family Butyricicoccaceae; genus Butyricicoccus_A. The sequence goes on from SFJM01000129.1 coordinate 491, forward strand.
CCCCACACAAATCCAGACGAACAGGGTCAGCGACAGAATCACCGGAGCCATTAAAATCTTCAACGGCAGTTTCAGAATGAACCAGATCGCCCTCATTTTTCTTCCTCCTTCCATCGTTCCCGAAAGCTCTGACAGAGAATTTCTGCCTGTCTTTCATCTTCTTCCGTCACTTCTCGGCATCCTTTGGTTAGCCGCAGTTCCTCATAGCTGCGATAATCAGATAACAGCACCTCGAATAGTTCGTCCGGTGTCCGGCTGAGAAGTCCATCCACACAGTAGCGGGAATCTCCATTCCATGTGACGCGGAGATAACCTTCTCGACAAGGGAGGACTTCTTCCTCTAGATCACAGTCCAAATACTCACGAAAAATCTCCAACACCTTCTCAAAGGTTTTCATCTATTCTCAACTCCTTTGCGGCAATCTGTTTTCTACCCATATTATCCTTCCAACATTTCAAAAAGACAAGGATATGGGCAAAAGAAAAAACGGAGGAAGGCGCGGCGAAAAGAACGCCGTTCCTCCCTCCGCAGTTGGGGCATATATCCCTGTTACGAAAGCCTGGAAAGCTGGGTTAGGATTTCTTTCACGCCCTCCCATAACTGCTCCTGCCGTTGGGCTATATCCTCCAGGTCAGCATCATAAATCCGCCCCGTTTCATGTACCCGTCGGGTGAGCTGGTTCAGGTTATTGCTGCTTCGGCGCAACAGGGATACCAGTTCCTTCAGCTCCGGCAAGTCCAGCTGTACCACATAGCCGTCCACAGCCATCTTCCGCAGATAGGCGCTCAGGTTTTTTGTTCCGAACTGTGCCATTTTCTGCTGGATCGCTTCCATCTCCGCATCGGAAACCCAAAACAGGACCGGCACATCCCGTTTACGCTTTTTGGCGCTCATCGTTCCGGCTCCTGTTTCTTCGATAAAGCAGGCTTGTGGGTGGTAGGCTCCTGTTTGAGCTTTTGCAAGACAGAGCCTTTCTCCGGTTCCTGAAGCGTTTTTCGTGCCTGCCGTGTAAACAGATCGGTCAGACCAATCTTTGCCCAGGCTTTGTTGTCACGGGAAACGCGACCGTCGCTGTCCTTATGCTGGATGGTGTTGGCAAGGATGAACTGTACTCGTTCCGACCCGAACTTTTCCAGCACCGCCTTAACCGCAGACTCCGTATCCAGTCGGTTATCCGCATAGTGGGCGCTGATGGCGTGTTCAATGGCCTCTTTACAGTCAAAGTTTGCCTGATAAGAGCGGTTATATTGTGCCATCTCCCCATGCTGGGACGCATAGGCGGCAGAATGGAGATAGAGAGGGATGGACCGCTGTTCTTCCAAAACCTTACACACATCATCCGCTCGGTTTTCAATGCTGTCCCGGATCACATCCATGTAGCCGGTCTCCAGCTTCTCAAAGTGACGGTACACATCGGCCAGCGGTGTAGGCGAATCCAAAAGCGCCTGGGCCTGGGCATCGGTCAGCTCCAAGTCCTCCATCGCCATCACAATGTCCTCCCGGACGGTGTACTCATAGGTATGGTGCAGGATTTCCTCCGGGGGCTGGCTTTTCAGCCAGTCCCGGTATTTGTCCTGTTCAGCGGCCATCTTCTCATAAAGGGCCGTATTCAGATCGTTGGTATTCATGTTATCGCACCTCCTCATGTTGTTTCGGTTTCTTTTCAGGGCTACGGGGTGGCACCGGGCGCTTCAAGCTGTCCAGCACCGAAGGCCGTGCGCTCTTGGCAACCACAGTTTCCGGCTGGGCATGGCCCTTGCCGTCAATGTTCAGCAGCGTGTCCAGTTCCACCAGACGGGCGGACTTGACTCGCAGATCATCCTCAAAGGGAAACGGCTTTCCGATTTCCTCTTTGGCTGCGGCCTGCTGTTGGTAAAGGTTGTCCAGCTGGTTTTTCACGGCTTCCAAACGCTGAGGCATTTGAGCCAGTGCATTGTCGATACGGGTGAGGTTTCCGCGCGGGTCTGTGCCGAGGCTTGCCCGGTGGGTCATCTGGCCTTTCAACAGGAGCGTATATTCCTGTTTCCAAGCGGAAAACTCCACGGACATAGTAAAGCCCCG
>SFJM01000130.1 GCA_004555915.1 Clostridiales bacterium
CATGCGGCAATGCTCGGAAATCTGAATGAAAAGGAAGGTGCAAATGGATAACAAGAAACGTAACGTCCAAGTGGAATCGGACGGCAGCCGCAGTGCCCCCGTTCCTCTCTGGCGGGAGTTACCGCAGATCACGGTACGCCTGAAAGAAGGAAACACCATCTACCGCTTTACTGCCAGTTTTGACGGAACGCACGCCCTTCCTGAAAAGGCGGTGAAGCTGATCGACTCCGAAGGGAGTGTGTGATCGTGACCAACAGCAACCTTGTCTTGGCAGACTGTCCTCAGATGATGGAGGAATCTACTATGAAGCAGTCTGACAAAATTACCGCGCTGTATTGCCGCCTGTCCCGTGACGATGAATCACAGGGCGACAGTAACAGCATTGTGAATCAAAAAGCCTATCTCAGCCGATATGCAAAGGAACACAGCTTCCGCAATACGGAGTTCTTTGTAGATGACGGTTACACAGGCGCAAACTTTCAAAGACCGGATTGGCAGCGCATGATGGCGCTGGTGGAAGAAGGGAAGATCGGCACAGTCATCACGAAGGACATGAGCCGCATCGGTCGAAATTATCTGGAAGTTGGGATGTATACCGAGATCACATTCCCACAGAATAACGTGCGGTTCATTGCCGTCAACAGCGGTGTGGACAGCGCTAACCAGCAAGACAATGAGTTCGTCCCGTTCGTCAATATTATCAACGAATACTACGTTCGGGACGGCAGCAAGAAAGTGCGTACCTCACTCCGGATCAAGGGAGAATCCGGCGAACACCTGACGACTATTCCGCCGTATGGCTATGTCAAAGACCCGGATAATTCAGAGCATTGGCTCGTCGATCCGGAAGCGGCACAGGTGGTCAAGCGCATCTTTTCCCTTTGCATGGACGGGAACGGTCCGACGCAGATTGCCCGGATGCTGAAAGAGGATCATGTGTTGACGCCCACCGTTTATCAGGACAGGCAAAAACGAAAAGTCCAGCACCGTTGCCGCAATTCTGGAACGGATGGAGTATTGCGGGCATACCGTGAACTTCAAAACGCACCGGCAGTCCTACAAAATCAAGAAGACTATCGAGAATCCACCGGAGCAATGGAAGATATTCCGCAACACCCACGAAGCCATTGTGGATGAGGACACCTTTCAGCGGGTACAGGAGCTGCGCCGCAACAAACGCAGACCGGCAAGAACGGGCAAGAGCAACCTCTTTTCCGGCGTTGCCTACTGCGCCGATTGCGGAGAAAAAATGTACTACTGCACCTCGCGGAACTTTGAAGAACGACAGGATCATTTCGTCTGCTCTACCTCTCGCAAGAAGGGAAAAGACGTGTGCGGAACGCACTTCATCCGTGCGGTTGTTCTGGAAAAGGGCGTGCTAAGATTTCTGCAAATCCTGCTTTGGTATATCTCCGATTGTGAAGACCTGTTCCGTGATAAGCTGGGAGCAAAACGCAAGGAGGACTTCAAGAAAGAACTCGCCGCAAAGCGCAGACAGCTCACGCAGGCACAGCGCAGGATGGAAGAGCTTGACCGTCTGTTCAAACGGCTCTATGAGGACAATATCTCCGGCAAAATCAATGATAGCCGATTTGAAAAGCTGTCCGCCGACTATGAAAATGAGCAAACAGAGCTGACGGAGAAAATGCAGCTTTTGGAACAGGAGATTGCCCAGCAGGAGGAAGAAGCCGACAGCATTGAGCAGTTCATCCTCAGGGCGAAGAAATATCCCAACTTGCAGAAACTGACGCCCGCTGTGCTGCATGATCTTGTGAACAGGGTCTATGTTTCCGCGCCGGATAAGAGCAGCGGGCAGCGAGTGCAGGATGTGCATATCAGCCTTGCCTGCATTGGTTTCCTGCCGGAGAGCATCATTGCCGAAATACTCACTCACGCATCAAAAAGCAGAACAGCGTGACTTCCGCCACGCTGTTCTCTCTAAAGCTATAAACCTGTCTTATGCGCTGCTACCCTGTGAGAGCGGAGTTTTTGCTTATTCTTTTACAAGTTCCTTCACTGATGCGGCAAGACCTGCAAGACCTTGTATTTCGGAAGGTATTATTATCTTTGTCGCCTGTCCGTCGGCAGCCTTCTGGAATGCTTCAAGACTCTTGAGACGGATAACGGCATCATCGGCACCGGCTTCCTTTATCATTTTAAGACCGTCGGCAGTTGCTTTGTTTATCATAAGAATTGCTTCGGACTGACCTTCAGCCTCTTTGATTGCAGTCTGTTTCTTGGCCTCTGCCTGAAGAATTGCAGCCTCCTTCTGGCCTTCAGCGATAAGCACCTGGGACTTCTTTTCACCTTCTGCAA
>SFJM01000131.1 GCA_004555915.1 Clostridiales bacterium
TATTAGAAATTGACTACTTTACAAGATTGAAATACGCTGTAACGCGTTTTTCATACATAAGCGATCGTAGCTCAGCTGGATAGAGCGTTCGGCTCCGACCCGGAAGGCCAGAGGTTCGAATCCTCCCGGTCGCACCAAAAAGCGCATTGCAATGTACTTTTGCAATGCGCTTTTTTTATTCTGATTTTAGAATAATTTTAGTAGCATATCATCTGCCGCATCCGTGTACTGACCTTTTGCTAATCGTTCATTTCTCAGTCTGTTTATAGTTTTTCGCATAAGGAACATTTCTTCTGTGGAAAAAGTAGCTTTCTTATCGGCTGGGAGAGAATCGATTTTCAGTATTAGCTTTCCAACTTCTTGTGTGCCATGCCCAAGCGCCCTTTGCTGGTAATAGTAAGGTGCGAGAGCTTTCAGCGTAATACTTTTGTTTGCTCTGGTTAATTTGATTTTCTTCATCATAGTCCAATCGCCTTTCCCAGCTTTTCCTGTGCCTTGCGTTTGTTCTTGTCAAATGCATGGGCGTAAATATCCAGCGTTGTGCTTGCCTGTGCATGACCAAGCAGGCTGGCAACCGTTCGTACATCCACGCCCTGCGAAATCAGCAGGCTGGCATTGGTGTGGCGCAAGCTATGCACACTCAAATCCAGTGGCAGGTTGTTTGCTTTCAATATCAGCTTAAAGCGATAGGTAAATGTGCAGGGATTCATCGGCTTTCCGTTCGGCTGGCGGAATAAGTAATCATCTTCAGATACGGTTTCGTTCGCGGTCTGCTGCCTATCCCACTCGCATTCTTTCCGCCAAGCCTTGAGTAGCTGGCACATTTCTTTACTCAAATACACCATGCGGTCACCGCTGGTCGTCTTAGGGTCTTTGGTGATAGATTCTTGATGGCTAAGTTTGACCACACCCCGCTGTACATGAATCGTCCGTTTACGCCAGTTAATGTCACTCCATTTCAGCCCACAGGCTTCTCCACGCCGCAGCCCGGTTCGTACTTCATACTCTGACCTTCAAACGCTGTAATCAACTTTTTTACGGTTTCCTCATCTGCTACGGGACGTTCTTTCTTTTTCCCTTTGGGCTTATAGCACCGCCATGCAGGATTATGTGTAAGGTATCCCTCGTCCACAGCCGCCGACAGGATGCCGCACAGCGTGTTGTGTAAACCTTCGACTGACTTCTCGGATAGATTCCCTCTGCCGTCCAAACGCGGCGTGTGCCGCATTTCTTCGTAAAACTCACGGATAACTTCTTTTCGCAAATCGGTCAACTTGTAGTTGCCCAGTGCTGGCAAGATTCTGCGAATATCCTGTTCGTCGCGTCGGAATGTAGAATCTGCCAGCTTCTTGGGTCCTATGTCAGCCGCCCAATGCTCGATGTACTTTGCCAGCGTAATGCTGCGGTTAATGGATTCGGGGGTGTGCTGAACCTCACGCTCAAACAAGATTGCCTGTTCTTTTACCCACTTTTCCGCTTGCTTCGGTGTATATTCCTTAGGTGGCTTGACGGTTTTCTGCACCGATTTCAGCCGGTTCCCCTCGTAGTCATACCCACGAGATACTACAATCAAATAGCTGTTACTGCCGCGTTTTCTGATAGATGCCATTGTTTTCAACGCTCCTTTGTATGTTTTATTGACCTGCGGTACTACAAAGCATACCGACAACTGCGACAGAAAGCTATCACCACACCCAACAATCTTTCGCCCAAAATTCTACCTATTACTGACAAAAACGGCACCGCCATCTCTGACGGTGCCGCTGGCTATTTAGCCTGCTTTCTTGGCTTTTCTATTCTTATTTTTCATAAATGCAACATAGCACGGATTTTGGTTGTTCAACAAATCTTGCATCAGGTTTGCCGCCTGACGCTTCGCCACGTCCTGCGGATGGCAGTAGGTGCGCTCCAAGAATGCCGTATCTGCATGCCCCAGCAGGGATGCCGCCACCTGTTTGCTGGTGCCTTCCTGCAGCAGATAGGTTGCGTAGAAATGCCGCAGGGTATGCAGGTGGTAATCCTCAGGCAATCCGCATTGCCTATACAGCTTACGCAGATGCCGTGTAAAAGTATCCGGGTGCGGCACATGACCATCGGGGTCTGTAAAAATTGGCTGTTCTCTATCCGGAACACCGCTATGCAGCACCTGCTGCTGTCGCAGCGCCATCAGAAGCTCCCATATCCCCAGCGGAACGGTTACAATCCGTTCCCGATGACTCTTGGTGTCACTCTCAACAATCTGCCCGGACGCGCAGCTGCGGGAACGGCGGACGGTCAGTTCACAAGCACCGGTTATGTCCCGCCATTGCAGGGCGCACAGTTCCCCACGCCGCAATCCTGTCGTGATTGCCAGCGTGTAGTACGCCCGATA
>SFJM01000132.1 GCA_004555915.1 Clostridiales bacterium
GTAAGCGCCTAATATAAGGGTATCTGTTCGCTTGGTCATATATTTGCCATAATAGTAGTAATCACATATGCCAGCATTTTACTCTATGATCCGGCGCTAGGATCTAGCAGTAAGCAAGCATTTTACTACAATTATGGAGGTTACATTTATGCAGACAGAAAGACGAACTGCCGATGAGCAATACCGGCTCATCATGGAATGTCGCAGCAGCGGACTAAGCGATTTTCAGTGGTGCAACGAGCACGGGATCAAACCCGGTACATTCTACAACTGGGTCAAGCGGCTTCGCAAAAAATCCTGCTATGATATTCCGCCGGCAACAGGCCGGGGAGGCTATAAGCCTTCGGAACAACAGGATGTTGTCAAACTTGAAATCGTTGACCAGCCTGTTCTGCACGAAGAGACACCACAGCTTTTAAATCATCCGGTCTGTGGGAGGTGCATCATGCTAGGCGACATTACAGCTGCAACAGATATTTATATCATTTGTGGCTACACCGATATGAGAAAATCAATCGATGGTCTGTGCGCCATCATCAGAGACCAGCTTCACTTTGAACCGGAGCATACCACCGCGCTCTACCTTTTCTGCGGCAGACGCAATGACAGGATAAAGGCACTCCTTCATGAGAATGACGGTTTTGTGCTTTTATATAAACGCCTCGATCATAACACCGGAAAATACCGGTGGCCACGTAACCGTGACGAGGTGAAAACCATTACATGGAGGCAGTTTGACTGGCTCATGTCCGGTCTTGAGATCGAGCAGCCAAAGGCAATAAAAAGTGCCTGAAATGCTTGATTTTTCTAGGCTTTTGCACCTGTTTATGGTACAATAGAAGTATCAAAAAACGGAGCAGAAGACCATGCCTTCAGGAGTAAAAGATATCCAGATCTTAGAGCTTAAGGATACAATCTCACAACTGAATAAAACAATCAGCACTCAGAACGAACTCATAAGTTCATTGCAGAAGATGCTGGAAGAACGCAATGCGAAGGACAGTGAAAAAGACCTTCTGATCGCGAATCTCCAGTCTCAGCTTGCGTATCTTAAGAACAAGGTCTTTGGCTCAACCAGTGAAATACGCCATGACCAGCTGGACGGACAGCTGAATCTGTTCGGTACACCCGTCGGTGATGAAAAGCCTGCGGAAGTGATCGAACCGGAAGTGATCAGCGTCAAGGGGTATACCAAAGAGCGGAAACCCAAGGCAACCTATGATGAGGCACACAGATGGTTCCAATCGGTCATGAGGTGATCCGAACCGAGCTCATCTATACCGAGCCCAAACTTGAGCGTGTCAAGTATATCGCAACTACTTACGCCTGTCCTGCCTGCAAAGATGAGGAAGATGCGCCGTTCGTGAAGGATAACGGAACACCGGCACTCATACCCGGTGGCTTTGCGTCATCCGGTCTGGCAGCACACATCATGTATTATAAATATGTGATGTCCGTGCCTCTTTACCGGCAGGAAAAAGACTTTGAACATCTTGGTGTCAGGATCAGCCGCACGACCATGGCCCACTGGATCATTTACTGTTCCAAGCATTATTTCAAACCGATGTATGATCACATGCACCGCAGGCTTCTGGAACGGAAGTATCTGATGGCAGATGAAACACCGATCCAGGTCCTCAAGGAACCTGACAGGCGGCCGGAAAGCAAGTCGTATGTATGGCTTCTGCGTACCGGAGAAGACGGTGAGACCCCAATCATCCTGTACAGCTATACACCGACAAGAGCCGGTAAAAACGCAGCTGCGCTTTTGAAAGATGCAGCGCCCGGCTTCTTCCTGATGACCGACGGGTATAAAGGATACAACAAAGTTCCTGATGCGCAGCGCTGCTGCTGTTATGCCCACATCAGAAGATACTGGCTGCGGGCAATACCCAAAGGACATGAGAAGGATTACACACATCCGGCTGTCCAGGGCTATCTATACTGCAATAAACTGTTTGAGTATGAACGAAGCTACCGCGAAAAAGGGCTGTCGATCAAACAGATCTATAACCGCCGTCTGAAGGATGAAAAACCTGTCATAGAGGCTTTTTTGTCGTGGCTGGATAAACTGATGCCCCAGACAGGCGACAGTATCATCAGAGCGATCAAGTATACAAACGGCTGCAGACCATATATGATGAACTATCTGAAAGATGGTGCATGCAGTCTGAGCAACAACCTGAGCGAGAACAGCATCCGCCCGCTTGTAGTAGGGCGCAAGAACTGGCTGTTCAGCGACACCCAGGACGGAGCAGAGGCAAGCATGAAAGTCTACACCATGATTGAAACTGCAAAAGCAAATGACCTTGATCCGCAAAGGTATCTCAGCTTCCTGCTTGAACATCGTCCGAGTGCAAAAATGTCAGACGATGAATTAGAGCAGCTGGCCCCATGGAGCAAGCTGGCTCAGGAAACTTGTAAATGATTAGAGTAAAATACTCGCATGCCTGGCATCCCTAGCAAGGATGCCAGTTTTGTTCGGGAGACACCCCGAAACTATGCGCTTAC
>SFJM01000133.1 GCA_004555915.1 Clostridiales bacterium
TCCGTTTTCTCCGTGAAGGAACTGCCGGAAGGCGAATTGGTGGATACCACCGACAAAAAGGAAATCGAGCAGGACGAAAAGTACAATCTGGTTCAGGCTGCAAAGCTGCTGGCTGGTAACAAATATTATATGATGATTTGCGTCACCTACATTTTGCAGCAGATCTACGGTGCCATGATCAGCATGGGCACCTACTATGCAACCTACATTCTCGGCAACCAGAATCTGTTTGGCGTGTTCTCTTGGGCAGTCAATATTCCTCTGATCATCGCTCTGGTATTCACCCCGACGCTGGTTGCCAAATGGGGTGGAATGTATAAGCTGAATGTAATGAGCTATACTCTGGCAACGATTTCTCGTGCACTGGTTGCTGTAGCTGGTTACATGGGCAGCGGCAATGTGACCTTGATGCTGCTCTTTACTGCAATCGCAGCTCTTGGTCAGGGTCCTTGGCAGGGCGATATGAACGCTGTGATTGCCGCTTGCTCTGAATATACTTGGCTGACGAAGCATAAGCGCGTGGATGGCACGATGTACTCCTGCACTTCTCTCGGTGTGAAGCTGGGCGGCGGTCTGGGAACTGCCATCACCGGCTGGCTGCTGGCAGCAAGCCATTTTGACAGTGCCCTGACCGTTCAGCCGGATTCCTGCATCAATATGCTGAAGATCATGTATCTGGTGATTCCGTTTGCTCTGGATGCCATCATCACCTTCATTCTCTCTCGTATGAAGGTCGAAGAAACAAATGAAAAGCTGCGTGCAGCAGCCTGATAAGAAGCCATTATCATTTCTCCTTCATCTGCTGTTCCCCGGAGGAATCCAGCGATTCCTCCGGGGAGGCTGGAGAAATATCATAAAATTATAAAAGGTAAATGAGGAAATACTATGGCTGCATTTGATTTTGCAAAAGTAAAAGACCCCACCTTTTTCAAGGAAAACGTGCTGAATGCTCATGCAAGTTTCCGTACTTACGCTTCCCGCGAGCTGGACGGCATCTGGAAATTCGCCTACGCAAAGAACTACACCAGTGCCATCCCCGGCTTTGAAAAGACAGATTACGATTGCAGCGGCTGGGATGACATTCATGTTCCGGCACACATCCAGATGGAGGGCTACGACATTCCCCAGTACGCGAATGTTCAGTACCCGTGGGATGGCCGTGAAGAAGTACAGCCGGGCGAGATCCCGCAGCGGTTCAATCCGGTGGCAAGCTATGTAAAATACTTCGAGCTGCCGGAATCCATGCAGGGCAAGCCCGTCCACATCGAGTTCGAGGGTGTGGAAAGCGGCATGGCTCTTTGGCTGAACGGGTCTTATGTGGGTTACACCGAGGACAGCTTCTCCGCACACGCATTCGATCTGACTCCCTATCTCCAGCCGGGCGTGAACAAACTTGCTGTGCAGGTGTTCAAGTGGACTTCCTCCAGCTGGTGCGAAGATCAGGACTTCTTCCGCTTCTCCGGCATCTTCCGCAGCTGAACGGCGGCTCTGCTCTGTTCAGCCATGCGGTGGAGAACCCCTACCTGTGGAGTGCAGAGGACCCGGCTCTGTATGAACTGGAAATTGAGCTGCTGGACAATGCAGGCCATCTGGTAGAGGTGACCGGGCAGAAAATCGGTTTCCGCAAGTTCGAGTTGAAGAACAATCGGATGCTGCTCAACGGCAAGCGCATCGTGTTCAAGGGTGCCAACCGTCATGAGTTCAGCTCCATTACGGGTCGTGCTGTGGGCGTACACACCCATGAGGAACTGCTTCGGGACATCATCACCATGAAGCAGAACAACATCAATGCCATCCGTACCAGCCATTACCAGAATCAGGATGCGCTGTACGACCTGTGCGACGAGTATGGTCTGTATCTGATCGCAGAGAACAATCTGGAATCCCATGGCACATGGGACATCCATCAGGCGGGCATTCGCGGCATCGAGGGCGTTTTGCCCAATGATAAGCCGGAGTGGAAAGCTGTCTTGTTTGACCGCATGAATTCCACTTACCAGCGTGACAAAAACCATCCTGCTGTTCTGATCTGGTCTCTGGGCAACGAATCGTTTGGTGGTGAGACCCTGCTCCAGATGGCAGAGATGGTCCGCCGCTTTGATGACACCCGTCTGGTGCATTACGAAGGTGTGGTCAATGATCCCCGCTTCCTCGAAACCACCGATATCGAGAGCCATATGTACAGCACGGTGAAGGACATTAAAGAGTATCTGGCACAGGGCGATAAGCGGCCTTATATCGAGTGCGAATATTCTCATGCTATGGGCAACTCCAACGGTGCTTTGCACAAGTACACGGAACTTGCCGACCAGAAGGACTGCGGCTATCAGGGCGGCTTTATCTGGGATTACATCGACCAGTCCATCTGGAAAAAAGACCGCTACGGCAAGTGGTTCCAAGCCTACGGCGGCGACTTCGGCGAGCGTCCTACCGACTATAATTTCAGCGGAAACGGCATTGCCTACGGTGGTGATCGTGCTCCTTCTCCCAAGATGCAGGAGGTCAAGTTCTGCTATCAGAACATCGCCGTTTCCATCGACAATTCTGGATTTGAAGTCTGGAACAAGAACCTGTTCACCTCTACGGATGCCTTCGACTGCGTTGCACTGCTGCATCGTGATGGAAAGTTGTATCAGCAGCAGAAACTGACCAATATTGATGTTGCTCCCGAAGAGCGTTCCAGCTTCCCGCTGCCGTTTATGGTTCCTGCGCTCCCCGGTGAATATGCAGTGACCATCAGCTTCCGTTTGAAGGAGGACACCAGCTGGGCAAAGAAAGGTCATGAAGTCGCCTTTGGACAGGGTGTGATCGCTGTGGTTCGTTCCATTCCCAGCAA
>SFJM01000134.1 GCA_004555915.1 Clostridiales bacterium
TTCTGCAGCCAATACATTTTTCTTTGTGAAATGCGACAACAAATCCATTTTCCGTCCGTTCAAACACCTTCATCGGGCACTGCTCCATACAGGGTGCATCCGCACAATGAAGGCAGCTTCTGGTTATATAGCTCACAAGCCCGCTCTTCCGGGATGTACGTTTCTCATAGATCCGGGGTGAAACCGCATCGGCCTTCGTTTCATCATAGTGCTGATCCATACAGGCTACTACGCAGGCAAGGCATCCCGAACACAGTGCCGGATCACATACAACTCTACTCATGGTGCACCTCCTTCTTTTCCAGTCTGCAGCAGTAAGATTTATATCCCGGGAATCCGGATACCGGATCAAGATAATTATCATCAATCAGAAGATTGATGTCCTTATCTCCCGCTCCATGATATACATTCACTGCTCCCGGCAGACAGGACGAATTGATGCTGAGCACTAATTCCATGCTTCCTACCGGTGTCTTTATCATTACAATCTCATTGTCTTCCATCCCCAGTTTTTGGGCATCATCCGGATGAATCTCAACAAGCGGATACTCTTCCAGATTTGCAAGCCACGGCATCCGGTAGGTTCTGGAATGGAAGAGCTGTGGTTTTCTGCTGCCTGTCGTCAGAATCAGCGGGTATTCGTCCATCGGAAGTTTTTCCCTGAAATCATGGTAAACCGGAAGTGCCTCATTTCCTTCTTTATTACATGACGCCATGATGCTGGAGACAAATTCAATCTTTCCGCTCGGTGTCTTCACCTGCAGAATCTGTTCCGATGTGCGCCCCGGCATGATTTTCCTTGCCTTGATTCCTTTTGGCGCCTGCCTGATTTCTTCCAATGTGAGTCCTGTCGCCGAAACAGATTTCCTCAGATAATCCTCATGGCACCTGATCGGTTCTTCTCCTCCGATTGTAATTCCCAGTTTTTCTGCCAATCCGGTAATCACATCCATATCGCTCCTCGCCTCTCCCATCGGTTCTACTACCGGTGCCTGATAGTACACGGTGTCTGCGCCTAATACGGCAACCTGCTCCCGTTCCAGAGACGTGTATCCGTCATATAAAGATCCGCGCTCACGAAGAAGTCCAGCTTTTTAAAGCCTTCTTCCAGGCGGTCCGGTCTTGGCCACATATGATGATTCATTCCGAAAGAAAGAATCGTCCGGATCGGATAAGCTCCTTTTCCCTCCATATAATCAGCCAGTCTCGTCACCTGTGCCTCCTGCGCCGTAAGACGCGCCCATGCCGGGAATTCCTCATGACTCAGATCCTGATCCGCATCCACTCTCGCATGCATGGTTCCCAGAAATGCTTCCCGAAGCACAGCTCTTCCCGGTCCCGGCGGAAGTGTTCCTCCCTCCACGCCGAAGCTGCCGGTCAGTGCCAGGAGCAACACGATCGCACGGGCATTCTGCATACCATTCACATTATGTACCACCGGAGAAGCCGACAGCTGAATCGGGCAGGGTGCCTCCTTCGCCATCAGACGGGCCGCTGCTGTCATGTCTTCTTTCGGAACACCGGTGATTTCTTCTACCCGCTCCGGCGTAAATTGCATCACATAATCTTTATATTCGTCAAATCCGATTGTATATTTATCAATGTATTCCTGATTCTGAAGTCCTTCTGTGATGATGACTCTTGCCATTCCAAGCGCAAGCGCTCCGTCCGTTCCCGGAATCGGGCGCAGATGGATATCCGCATGTTCCGAAGTCGGCGTACATCTCGGATCCACCACGATCAGCTTCACTCCTCTTTTGACTGCTCCAATAAACGCCCCTCCGGCCGTCACCGAATTACTGTAAAGAGAATTCACTCCCCATACAACCAGGATCTTACAGCGCTGCATATCCGGCATCGGCATCCGGACCTCCTGTCCGAATGTACTCATGCACGCCATCATCAAAGAATACGCACAAGTACTGGATTCCGTTCCGAAATTCGGCGTCCCGTAACCATTTGCCAATTCTGTAAGCTGCGGCCGGAACCATTTCGGATGTCCGACATAGATCAAAGTCTCCTTTGCTCCGTACTTTTCTTTGGTTTCCGTCATTTTTTCAGCGATCGTGGTAAGCGCCTCATCCCAGCTGATCCGCTCAAATTTTCCTTCTCCGCGTTCACCGACCCGTTTCATCGGATACAACAGTCGATCCGGATGATAAAGTGACTGCTTCAGCGCAGCCCCTTTCACGCAGATTCGCCCGTTCGAACCGGGCATATCTTTA
>SFJM01000135.1 GCA_004555915.1 Clostridiales bacterium
GAGCTTTAAGGAGCACGGATATCGCGGAGTGGAGCAGTCCGGTAGCTCGTCGGGCTCATAACCCGAAGGTCGTGGGTTCAAATCCCTCCTCCGCAACCAAAGTAATTGCCTGATTTGTCTACCGGATAAATCAGGCAATTTTCTTGTTTTTAGGGCAAAAATGGCCCAAAATGCTGTAAAACCAGGGAAAACCGGCTTCGGAATGGCAATCATAGCCAGACTGAGGCCGGTTTTTTGCGTTTTCGGACCAAAAATCTCGCGCACCTTTTGGGGCAAATGCACGGAGCAAAGTAGTCGGAAAAAGTTAGCGGTGGGTGGATTTGAACCGAAATCCCCTGATTTTGCGTTAAAAATAGGCTAATACTAATCACTGAATAAACAGTTTAACAATCCACTCTCTACCTGTGATGCTATGCTTCATTTTCATCACCGTTCATAGTATACCATATTTCTTCTGAATATCGAACCGTTTCATTGGTGATTAGTATTAATGAGCTGAAGAAGGGCCTAAATGTTTTACTTGAGGAAATCGGGTAACGGTGGAAAAATGGGATTCTGTTCTTCGCGTTTCCCCCTGCGACATATTGGCCCGACTGACTTTCCGGGGCCAAGATTATGCTGGATGTTCTAACCGAGGGGCAGATGAGAGAAATCTGAACAGCACAGCGGAGGTTAAGTATACAAACGTACACTTAACCTCCGCTAACATCTTTTTTAAGATTCTTATTTCAGCGGTAGAACTTCTTTCTGCATCGCGGTGTTTAGCAGGAGTGCTAAGCCGGAGTACAGCAGATACACGCCGAGGATCACAAGACCAATGGAGCCGATCAGGCCGAAGAGTTGACCAAAACCAGCATTCATAGCCGCCAGTGCCAGGAAGCCGATGGCACCAGCCCAGACGCCGGTGGCCGCCATTTTACTGTTGAAGTGCGCAAGCCATCCAGCAAACAGGAGAATAATCCCACCCGCGAGATACACCCACTTGTCAATGGCGAAGCTGCTCATCATTAATTCCGGCGAAACAGCAGTCCCTGCATTAAACATATGCTGGGAGATACATTCCAAGGCCAAGGATATACTCGAAGGGCGAAAATTTGATCCCACATTTTATCCAGTCGTGTATGGCATAAACGATGACGAAAAAGCTTCGAGCAGCATATAACAGCGCCAAAGATAATCCGGCAGAGGAAAATCTCTTCCGCCAGCTGCGCTTGAACCAGTGGGTGAAGCAGAGCGTCCGCTGGATGCCGATGGACGCATGGGACAAATGCGATGCACCTGTGGATTCCGAAGCCCTCATAGGCAGGGAATGCTACGCGGGCCTCGACCTTTCGTCCAGTACAGATATTACGGCCTTCGTACTGGTCTTCCCACCGGACGATCCCGAAGGTACGTACATCATACTGCCGTACTTTTGGGTGCCGGAGGATACGCTGGCGCTTCGCGTCCGGCGTGATCACGTGCCCTATGATGTGTGGCAGGCCAAAGGCAGCATCATGACCACCGAGGGGAACGTAATTCATTATGGTTTCATAGAGCACTTCATCGAAGAACTCGGTAGGAAGTACAACATTAAAGAAATAGCCTATGACCGATGGGGCGCTGTTCAAATGAGTCAAAACCTCGATGACGACGGATTCACCATCGTGCCATTCGGCCAAGGTTTCAAGGACATCGCATCGCGCATGGCGGAAACGCCCCTCTGCGCTGGATGATGGACAACATTTACATCCGCACCGATCCTGCTGGGAACATCAAGCCCGACAAGGAAAAGAGCACCGAGCGAATTGACGGAGCGGTCGCCACGATTATGGCGCTCGACCGAGCGATCCGACATCAAGGGAGCAGCGAGTCTGTTTACGACAGTCGCGGGCTCCTTTTCATTTAAGGAGATGACAACATATGCGAATTTTCCCCGGAATTTTCAATTCGAGGGATAAACCCACGAACCGAACCGCAGGAGCTAGCTACAGCTTCTTCATGGGTGGCAGCAGTGCGGGAAAGAACGTAAACGAGCGCAGCGCCATGCAGA
>SFJM01000048.1 GCA_004555915.1 Clostridiales bacterium
CCAGATCGTAGGCTACCTCCTGACCGAGGACCCCACCTATATTACAAATTATAACAATGCGCGGGCCATGATCTGCAAGCTGGACAGAGACGAGCTGCTGCAGCAGCTGGTGCAGTACTATCTCTTCGGTAAAAGCTGATTTTCCACATTTACCGGCATACCCGGGGCTGTTTCACCGGAAAAAATCGGTGAACAGCCCCTTTTCCACCTATTTTCCGGGATGAATTCCACCCCGGCTGTACCTTCCCAATTTCATACCGCCCCTCCGTCTTACGCCCTCCGCAGCATCCAAAATTCCCCGGCACCGAATCAATTTGTAACAATAGTTGCAAAAAAGTTTCATTATTCCCCGGACAGGGGTTGACATTTTTGTTACGATGTGTTACAATTTGATTACATTTTCATCAGGGAGGTTTCAAATGTCTGATCAAAATGCAGGCCTGACCTATAAGGGACGTCCCCTTATGCGGAAAGACAACATGATTTACTACGGCTCCATGGCCGATAAGTATATTATTATGATGCAGATCCTGGAAACAAAGGTTGTAAAGGACATCGAGGTTGCAACAAAGGTTTCCGTTCAGCTGCAGCAGACTTCCCCGAGTGTTCGCCCGAAGGACCGCATTGTAAAGAAGACTGAAAAGAACGGTCTGTATACTGCTCTGGACATCGCTGTTGTATGGTTGAATAGAGCACTGTCTGCAAAGTAAAGTATCATTTCGTATTTCAGGAGGTTTCCAACAATGATAAGTTCAAAGAAGATGAGATTTGCCGTAACGACAGCAGCAGCTACCGCAGTCGTTTGCACAGGTGCACTGGCTGCTAACGTAACATCTACTACCAATGTAAATGTACGTTCCGGCCCGGGAAATTCTTATTCTGTCCTGACTGTTATGAAGTCTGGTACTACCACTTCCAACCTGGGAACCTCCGGCAACTGGACGAAGGTAACGGTAAATGGCAAGACTGGTTATGTATACAACAAGTATCTGACCAGCGGCAGCAATGCCCCATCCACACCGACTACCAGCACCTCCAAGACCGTATATGTTACTGCATCCGCTTTGAATGTACGTTCCGGTGCAGGCACTTCTTATAGTGTGATCGGCTCCCTTTCCAAGGGCAAGGCTGCATCGGTTGTTGGCACCTCCGGCAACTGGTACAAGATTAAGTATGGCAGCGGTTATGGCTATATCAGCGCATCTTATACCAGCGCAAAGGCTCCGTCCTCCAGCACTTCCAACACCCCTCCGACCACTTCCACTTCCAGCGGAAAGACATATTACAGCACCACCGCCGGCCTGAACGTTCGTTCCGGCCCGGGTACATCCTATGCTTCCAAGGGTACTTTGTCCTATGGTCAGGCAGTTTCTGTTGTTGATTCTTCCAGCTACTGGTACAAGATTAAGTTCGGCAGCGGCTATGGTTATGTAGGCTCCAAGTATCTGTCCACTTCCAAGCCGTCCAGCACAACTTCAACTCCGTCTACACCGGATACACCGAGTTCCAACTCCAGCATTGTTTCCTATGCGAAGTCCTTCCTGGGTTGTTCGTATGTTTATGGCGCTGCTGGTCCGAATTCCTTTGACTGCTCCGGCTTTACCAAGTATGTCTATGCACACTTTGGCAAGTCGATTCCGCGCAGCTCTGCATCGCAGTACGCTAGCTGCACCAAGATTTCCAAGTCCAGCCTGCGCGCAGGCGACCTGGTATTCTTCTCGAATTCCTCTTCCGGCGGTTCTGTTGGTCATGTTGCCATCTATATGGGCAACGGTCAGATCATCCATGCTGCTAACTCCAGCCGTGGTGTCTGCACAGACAGCCTGAACAGCTCGTACTACACCTCCCATTACATCGGTGCTGGTCGCTACTAATATATTACATATGAAGAAAACCCGGCTGTTAACCAGCCGGGTTTTCTTTATGTTCCGGTAATCATCAGCTTACCATCCTTTACCGTCACGGCATCAACTGTGGTGATCTGCTTTTGCACTTCCCGCTGGAAACTGTTTTCCATCTGGTCGTAAAAATCCTCCGGCAGCATGGAATCAGGGATTTCCATTGATCCAACGGAAATTCCTCCCGGGACAATCCCGATGGTTTTATCCTCTGCTGCCTGCATGCGAAGCTTTAATTCCGCCGGCAGGGATTCCGGAAACAGTTCCAGTACCGCCTGATACGCCTCAGACATACTGCTGTCCTGTGCTTCCAGCAGCTTTGCGATAGCAGACTTCTGCATATTGCCTGTCACGCAAATTTCGCCCGTATCGGTAATCTCCACGCTCAGATCAGATACGGGAAGCTGGTCGCCCAGTGTTTCCTGTATAACCGATGTGATCAGGTCTTCCCCAACCGGCATCTCTCTGGATTCTTTTGCCGGTTCAGGTGCGGCTTCCTCTGCGTGCTCCTGCAGCTGTAAGCCCGGTTCATGCTCTGGCAGTGATGCAGTCCAGAGCAACCTGCCTGCAGCCGCAGCTGCTACCAGAACTACCACTGCTGCAATCATCCATTTCCTTTTTGGCATTCCACCCATACTGTAACCACTCCATTCCCTGTGCTAAGCGTATGTGCTTGTATGCAAAATTATACCTGTTCCCCTGTAGAAAAAACCACTGAAAGCGATCACGCCTCCAGTGGTTTTATGTGTTTTACTGATTCCGTACAGCCGTCATTACGTTTCCGGTGTATCAGACTGCCATACTTCCTTCATGGACGTTACCAGACCTGCCATACCCTGAATTTCAGACGGAATAATAATCTTGGTTGCCTTGCCGTCTGCTGCCTTCGTAAATGCTTCCAGCGCTTTCAGACGAAGAACCTTATCATTCGGTGCCGCCTCATTCAGCAGAACCAGAGAGTCTGCCAGTGCCTTCTGCACGGTCATCAGTGCTTCTGCCTGACCCTGTGCTTCCTTGATCTGTGCTTCACGCTTTGCGTCTGCACGCAGTACCATGGATTCCTTTTCGCCCTGTGCAACCAGAATTGCAGACTGCTTCTGGCCTTCTGCCACCAGGATTGCCTCACGGCGTTCGCGTTCTGCCTTCATCTGCTTCTCCATGGATTCCTGGATTGCTTTTGGCGGAATGATGTTCTTCAGTTCCACACGGTTCACCTTGATGCCCCATGCGTCAGTTGCTTCATCCAGAATGGTACGCATCTTGGTATTGATGACATCACGGGAAGTCAGGGTTTCATCCAGCTCCAGATCACCGATGATATTTCTCAGAGTGGTTGCTGTCAGGTTTTCGATGGCAGCCATCGGATTTTCCACGCCATAGGTGAACAGCTTCGGGTCTGTAATCTGGAAATAGACAACGGTATCAATCTGCATGGTAACATTATCCTTGGTAATAACAGGCTGTGGCTCGAAGTCAACAACCTGCTCCTTCAGGGTCACCTTGCGTGCAATCCGTTCAATCAGCGGAATCTTAAAATGCAGGCCGGTCTGCCAGGTTCCCTGATAGGAGCCAAGACGTTCAATGGTATACGCTCTTGCCTGTGGTACAATCTTGATATTGGAAATCAGGATAATCACAATAATCAGCACTAAAATCAAAAAAATCATGTTTTACCTCCTCAATGGTTCACTTCACAACGTTCAACGATTGCCTTCACGCCGGAAATATGCCGGACGACGACCGTTTCACCTTCTGAAATGATTTCATCATTCTGTACAGCCCTGGCTGTCCACACCTGCCCCATCAGCCGAATCTGACCACTGCCATGCTTATCATCTATGGTTTCAATGACAATGGCTTTCTGGCCGAGGATACGGTCTGCATTGGTACGATCCTGACGCGGACGCAGAATATTGCGTGTCACCGGGCGGAGCAGAATCAGTAACACAATCGAAAGCGCAAGGCAAACGCCGATCTGAACCAATTCACCAAATCCCAATGCAGCTGCAATCATTGCGCCGACAGAGCCGACCGCAAACCAGATTGTCAGAAGCTGTGTTGTGCATGCTTCAATCACCAGACAGGCAATCAGCACAATCAGCCAGAAATATACAGAGGGAATCAGAGTAATCATAGCGTCCCCTCCCTTCCCGTTAACTATATCATATCCATACAAAAATGTATACTGACAGGATGTAAATTTTTATGAATGTAACGAAACTGTAATCATCTGGACATATTTTCCTGTTCCCACTTCCGGTCAAGCAGATATCGCCTTCGGTACTTCAGCATGGCATAATCGGAGATACGTTTGAGGACCGTGATATTGGTTGCACCGCCGATCGCTCCAACAATCGGCTGGCTCTGCAGAAATTTTGCATACAGCATATCATCTGACAAAGCCTTTGCGGTTTTACGGATCTGTACATCCAGTTTCCCCGTCAGCTGTGACAGCTCCTCCGGCTCCCGCTGCTTGGAACCGCACATGCTCCGGCACATGGTATTCATGTTTTCATCCCGTTCCTGCATTTCCTCACCGCTGTACAGCGCGGTTTCAATCAGCTTGAGCTGGAAAAACCGTTCCTCCATCCGTTCGTAATCATAGCCGAAGGAAAGGGAGATTTCATACAGATTCCGCAGGATCACACTGACAAACAACGGAATATCCGGCAGACCCACACCGAGCAGACCCAAACCAATGCCTTCTGCGGAGGAAAGCAACAGGTTTTTCGTTGCATAGCCACCTGCTTTTTTGCGAAAGGCACGGACGTTCCGTTTATCCTCCCGGATGCTTGCCGCATATTCCCTGACCTTATATTCAGCCTGCCGTTTTTTCTTATCGTAGGTTTTTTCAATGACAGCAATACCTTTTTCAAAAATCAGCTGGAAGGCTTTGATAAAGGCGGTATCCAGCTTATCCTGCATGCCTTTCGGCACAATCTTCTGCAGCTTTCCCAGTACACTTTCATGTGCCACACAGTGTTTATACCGATATTTTTCCTCTTTCCGAATCAAATCCTTCCATTCTTTATCCCATAAATTCTTTTTCATGGCTGTCACTCCATTCGCACAAATTGAAAACAGGATTGTCTTTTTATTATAGCATATATTTAAAATCCTTCAGAGGTATATGCTGAAATTTTCGCAGCATTTTGCTGCTGCAAAGGATTTTTTACGAAAAGTCACGACTTTCGTCGTGACTTCGTTCATGATAGCACACAAAAAGCCTGATGGAAACCATCAGGCTTTTGCTCTATTCTTCTGTCTTAAGCTGTGTCAGGATGATATCCCGGCAGGAATCAAAATAGGCATCCAGCTGGAAGGCATCCTGATCCACAAGATATTGCAGCGTTGCCCCTTCCATCATGGAAACCATCAGGGCTGCCAGATAATCCCTGCGTGCATGGGACACATGCGGAGCATATCGGGCAATCACACGGGCGATTTCCTCTCGCCAACCGCGGAATGACGCACTGAACAGCTTTTTCACCTCAGAATCCAGACGGGTCATCGCCCAAAAATCCAATTCCGCATAGTCATACTGTGTCTCATACAGAATGAACTGCTTTTTCTGGGCAAAGAAGATATCCAGCTGTTTTTCCAGCGTATGGGCCGCATCCCTTCGCAATTCTGCACGGATGATGTGACAGCGGTTATAGGTGCGCTGCAATACAGCAAACAGCAGATCGCGTTTGGATTTGAAATAGTAATGGATATTGGACTGAAACAGCCCTGCCCGTTCCGCAACAAGATTAATTCGTGTTCCGCTGATGGAATGCGTGCGAATCACATCCAGTGCAGCTTCCAGAATGCGGTCTTCTGTGGATGCTGCCTTTTCACTCTGGAGCTTCATACATCACCTGTTCATCATAATGGTATCGGTACTCAGTACCGGCGGACGGATGCCGCCGGAAATCTGTGCATTTTTCCGTGCAATACGGACGATATCATTGGAATGATCGCCGATACGCTCGAAATCATGCAATGCTTCCGCAAAAATGATACCCGGTTCTGTGCTGCACTGCTTCGCACGCAGGCGTGCAATATGGTTGTTTTCCGACTGGCGGGTTTTTTCATCAATGGAATCCTCCATCCGGTGCAGCTGCAATGCATCCTGCTCTGTCAGGTCATGACACAGGAAGCCGCAGAACGCACGGTCAAACATCAGCAGGTCGGTTTCATAAATATCCATCAGTTCATTGCGTGCTTCCTCTGAATATACCAGCTTGTTCTGGACACTTTTTTCAGTCTTTTCCAGAAGATTGATGGCATGGTCACCGATACGCTCCAGATCACCGATCAGATGGAACATATTCGCCACAAGCTGCGGGATATGGGATGGCAGGCTATGGCCGCTGAAATCAACCAGATAATCGGTAATGCCATGATTGAGGAAATTGATTACATTTTCCCGTTCACGAATTTCATCCGCCTTGCTGATGTCATTGTTCATCATACCTTCTGCTGCAAGAATATAGTTCTCACGAACCAGACCGGCCATGCGTTCCGCTTCCTTATACAGCTGGCGCATGGTAACGCTGGGAGCATCAATCTGCTTCGCGTCAATATAAGTAAACCGGTATGCATTTTCGTGTACCTTCTTCGGGATAAAACGATAGGAAATGCTCACCAACTGCTTGACAAACGGCAGGAGGACCAGTGCGGTTACCAGCTTAAAGGTAATATGGAACATGGAAATCTGAACCACTGTATTGGTAGTGAACCAGTCATAAATATCCACAAACGGCGTCAGCATGCAGATCGGTACAAAAATAATCGCACCAATCACATTATATGTACAGTAAATAATCGCTGCACGCTTGGTGTTGTTCTTCGCACCAATGGCTGACAGGAACGGTGTAACAGACGAGCCTACGTTGATACCACAGATCAGGAAGGCTGCAAAATGCATCGGCATCAGTCCCTGCATCGCCAGTGCCTGCAGGACACCAACAGCGGCGGAAGAGCTCTGGATCACTGCGCAAAGCAGGATACCTACCAGTACGCCAAGAATCGGATTGGTGGCGCTGGCAATAAACTGCTGGAACTCCGGGATATCCTTTAGTCCGGACATGGAAGAGCTCATGGTATGCAGTCCCTGGAACAGGATACCAAAGCCAAGGATAATCTGGCCGATATACTTTTGCAGGTTCTTTTTACAGAACATCTGCATCAGCGCACCGGCAAAAATACAGACCGGAGCAAGCCAGGAAATATCCAATGCAATCAGGATACTGGTCATGGTGGTACCGACGTTGGCACCGAGGATGACACCGGCAGCCTGAATCAGATCCATAATTCCTGCATTCAGGAAGCCCATGCACATGACGGTAGTCGCTGAAGACGACTGCACACAGGCAGTTACAAATACGCCAAGCAGAAACCCCATAACCGGATTTCGTGTCAGCTTTTCCAGCAGATTGTTCAGCTTTGGCCCGGCAGCAAGCTCCAGTCCGGCACCCATATATTTCATGCCAAACAGGAACAGGCCCAGACCGCCGCATAGCGACAGAATGTTATTTAGTCCCATTATGTTCTCCTTAACATCAACTGTTCAGTTTCACAATGCGTGCGGCATTGGAAACCTGTACGGACTCGGCGCACTTCATCTGCACCTGCACAAAATATTATAACACTTCCACCCTTTGTTTGCACCAATTATTTTACATTTCTTTTAAAAACACAGCGAAATCTTTGCAAACATTTGACGTAAATTTTACATAATATCAAAATGCAGAGCAAAACACCTGAACATATCCTTTCGCTCATAGAGTTTTCCCGCTTCTACAGACGGAAAATAATACGGTTTATTTTCATATGTTTCCGCACAAAAAAGTCCCCACTGCGACAGCATTTCGCCATCTGCCATGGGGACAGCCTGTCAAAAGCAGCCGGGCTTTTGACAAAATTCGTTTTGATTTTATGATGCAGGTATTCATAGCGTCTTACAGGCCACTTCACAGCACCTTACTGCCATTTGCCGTCAGCTTGAATTTCGCTCCCAGCATTTCCGCAGCCCTTCTGCACATCACCATGCGCCCAAGAAAGATTTCAAAGTATTCATACATGGTGCAAATCTGCTCATCAATCTGGAGATTGAGTGCAACCGTGGATTTTTTTGCATTAATTTTTAACTTTGCCTCGGTAACTGCATAATTCACCCGGTCATGGATGTCAAATGCCGCCTGTTCCTTCTCCCGGACGCGGTTTCGGCGCACATCGGTTTTATCCGCGATAATCAATGCGGCAGAAATCGGGTCCATCGCCCCTCCTGTTGATTCGTCGTGATGTCCAATAGCAGAGACAATCGTGACACGGTCCTCCAGCGGCAGCTTAAGATCCTTCAGCAGCTCGTTGGCAAGGATTGCACCGTACTCCGCGTGATGTGTACGGTTGACTGCATTGCCAATATCATGCATGAGACCTGCAATTCTGACCAGTTCGATGTCATGCTCCGGGTAGTCAAATTTCCGCAGAATCTCTGCCGCGCGTTCCGCTACCAGCGTGCAGTGCGCCCGGGAATGATCGGTGAAGCCCATCACGCCGAGATTTTCATTGCCCTTGCGCAGGAATGCGCAGATTTCCTTATTTTCTCTGACTGTCTGATACAGTGTCACGTTTTTGTTGTGTTTTTTATTCGTCGCCAAAACTAATCCCTACCGCCTTTGCTTCCAATCCAGCCAGATGATCCTGCTGTATGGTTTAATTTGTCCTGATTGTGTCAAATCATGCATCCAGCGCACAAAAATGCCCCCACAGCGACAGCATTTTCGCTGTCTGCCATGGGGGCGGCCTGCCAAAAGCAACCGTACTTTTGACAAATTAAGTTATTGTTTCATTACATCAGCTTACGGAACAGCTGCTTGAAGTCTTCCACACTTGCATCCTTCGGGTTACCGGGTGCACAGGCATCCGCTGCCGCGGACTCTGCCAAAAAGTCCAGATCCTCTTCCTTCAATGCCTCAAGTTTGGATGGAATGCCTACATCCGTGGACAGCTGACGGACAGCCTCTATTGCGGCCTTGCGATAGGTTTCCTGGTCCATCCCGGCGGTGTCAACGCCCATCGCTTCCGCAATCGCCTTATACTTTTCACCGGTGCAGTCCGCATTGTATTCCATGACGATTGGCAGCATCATAGCGCAGGCAACACCATGAGGTGTGTCATAGACCGCGCCCAGCGTGTGCGCCATAGAGTGCGCAATGCCCAGACCAACATTCGAAAATGCCATGCCCGTGACAAACTGTCCCAGAGCCATACCTTCCCGTCCCTCGTCCTCATTCCGGACAGCGGCACGCAGGTTTTTCGCAATCAGGCGGATTGCTTCCAGATTGAGGCAATCAGCAAGTGCCCAGGCTGCCTTGGTGGTATAGCCTTCAATGGCATGGGTCAGCGCATCCATGCCAGTGGAAGCCGTCAGTCCCTTCGGCATGGAGGACATCATATCCGGATCGACAATGGCGATATCCGGGATGTCATTGGTATCCACACAGACGAACTTACGTTTTTTCTCCACATCCGTAATAACATAATTGATGGTGGCTTCAGCTGCCGTTCCGGCGGTTGTCGGCACGGCAATGGTAAATACGGTGCGATTCTTCGTGGGAGCCACGCCCTCCAGTGAGCGGACATCCTCAAACTCCGGGTTGTTGATGATAATGCCAATGGCCTTGCCCGTATCCATAGAGGAACCGCCGCCGATCGTAATCATGTAATCCGCACCGGAGGCTTTGTAAGCTGCAACGCCGGACTTGACGTTCTCAATGGTCGGATTCGGCTTGATGTCAGAATACACTTCATACGCCATATTGTTGGCATCCAGCAGATCCGTAACCTTTGCGGTGACACCGAAGCGGATCAGATCCGGATCGGAGGCAATGAATGCCTTCTGCAGTCCTTTGCTCTGAATAATGCCGGGAATCTCCTGAATGGCACCTTTGCCGTGATAAGAAATGCCGTTAAGTACAAAACGATTGACCATACTATTTTCCCTCCTGTACGCTTCATATCCGATGATAGAAAACGGATATGGTATGTTGGTTACATTATAACACATACCACAAAAAATGGCACGCATAATATTGAAAAAAAGACCTCTTATCGCGGGCACAAAACACCATCGGATAAGAGGTCTTCATGATTCTTTCAGAATTGACAGAATGCAGGAAAACGTACTGCAGACCGATTACAGCTTAGAATAGCCGAAGGAATTGACCATAGCCTCTACAGGTATTTTTTTCTGGCAGAACGGGCAGGAACTTCCATCATAGGAAGCATAACCCGGGATATCATCACTGGTAAAGACAGTATTGACCGCAACATCGTCCATATAGTTTACTGCACTGAAAATGGTAGCTACACCACGAATCAGACCGCCATAATATCCCATGCACTCAATGCCGCGACGGATACTGATACCGGTTGTAACAGAAGCCATAAGCAGGATCACGTTCTTCCCTCGAACCATCGGCTCTACATTTTCACGGAAAAACAGCTGGCTGTTAGCGGTACGTTCGGGGCGGATCACATAAATCGTCTGGTGCTTGTTGCGGATGGAATGTCCGGCATTTTTCAGCTCCTGCGCAAGGAACGTACCAATGACGTCCGTACCGTCCAGACATACAATGGTATCAATCGGAATCGGACTGTCTTCATACTGCTGCGCCAGAATATGGGCACACTGAGAAGCTTCACTCAGGCGGGACTTGATTGTTGTCAAATCAATATAATAATTGATATGCGAATGGTTGGTGACAAAATGTCCCGGAATAGCCTTGAGTGGTACTACTTTGCTATGCTTTTTCGATGGATATTTGACGATTCTCGATTCTAATGTGCTCATATGCTCCTCCTTTACCGATATGTATACAAGATA
>SFJM01000017.1 GCA_004555915.1 Clostridiales bacterium
AACGCTAGCCTGTCACGCTAGAGGTCGACGGTTCGAGCCCGTTCTGGGTCGCCATAATGCTGAAGGTTGAAAAATCTTCACATGCTGCTATAGCTCAGTCGGTAGAGCGCATCCTTGGTAAGGATGAGGTCGGCAGTTCGAATCTGCCTAGCAGCTCCATTTGAAGCCTGATTTCGTATGAAATCAGGCTTTTTTGGTGACTTTTTTTGATGGTTTCAATTACCTGAAACATATGCATTCAAACATTTTCACACAAAGTGATGGTGCAAGTTCTTGCAGCTTTAAAATGATGGAGAGCAGATTTTTCGGCAAACAGAGCCATACACATATTTTCAGGTTGCATTTTATCCAAGAAACGAGTATAATATAAATACGCAAGGAGTTATTGGAGCAAAGCGCATGAAAAGATTTTTCGTCTTTTCATGTGCTTTTTTATTGAAAAGAAAGAGGCGATGATAATGAAAAAACCTTTGTTGTTTGCTCACCGCGGTTTTTCCGGAGATTATCCGGAAAACAGTCCGCTGGCCTTCTGTATGGCAGTGGAAAAAACGCACGCGGATGGCATCGAAAGTGACGTCCATATTACAAAGGACGGCGAGTTAATCATTTTCCACGATGCTACCCTGGAGCGCACCTCCAATGGCACGGGATGGATTAAGGATCACACATATGATGAATTAATGCAACTGGATATAGGCGCATGGAAGTCTCCGGCGTTTGCGGGTCAACGAATGTGGACGTTTGACCAGCTACTTGATTTCTGTGATGAAACGAAGATGCTGCTCAATATGGAACTGAAAAATTATGAGGTTTTTTATGAAGGACTGGAGCAGCGCGTGATTGATGCAATTCATGCACATAAGATGGAAGACAGGGTCTTTGTATCATCCTTCAACCACATTTCCATGCAGGCATTTAAAAAGCTCTGTCCGGAGATTGAAACAGGCTTGCTTTATGATAAGCCGTATCTGGACATGGATAAATACATTGAACGTTCCAATGCGGACAACATGCATCCACGCTATATGCTGCTGCAATATCAGCCGGAGCTGATGCAGTTGTATCATGGCCGGGGAATGAAGGTAAATACATGGACAGTAAATGATGAAGAAAACATGCGCGATATGATTACACGCGGTGTGGATTGCATTATTTCGAACCATCCGGATCTCCTTTGCCGTGTGGCAGATGAGATGTGCGGCTGAAACAAATTGATATAAAAGAACAAGGGTGCTGTGCAGCATAAAGCTTCACAGCACTCTGTTTTATTTCAAAAGAAAAAGGGCTCTGTGCTGCAATGCACAGGGCCCTTTTGGAAAGAGGGAAACTAAGCGAAACGGAAAGGCGGAAACCGGGAGATATCAGAGCTCTTCCGCAAGAATTACGCCCTTCGTCGAAGAGACGATTTGAATTACCCGTTCAACAGGGCAGCGTTTGTTCAACCGAAGCGTAAAAATAGCACAGGCATTGTGTTTTTTACTTCCTCTGGAGCGGGTGATCTCCATATTAAGGATTTTTAAATCCAGTTCCCGGTACAGCTTCAATACATTTTCCAGACATGCTTTGTCGGTGTATTCCATGTACAGGTTGATTTCCGGAACATGATCCAGTACCCGATACTCCAGCTTAGAGAACAGAAGCTCCGCAATCAGAATCATGAAGGTTGTAATGATACCGCCTTCATAAAAGCCGCCGCCAAGCGCAAGACCAATAATAGCGGAAGCCCACAGACCCGCAGCTGTTGTCAGTCCTTTCACGCGCTGCTGCCGGGTGACGATAATCGTGCCTGCGCCGATGAAACCGATTCCTGCAACAACCTGTGCGCCAAGGCGTGCCATGTCTGTATAATAATGCATATTTAAGTATAGGTACTGGCTGGTCAGTGTAGTCATTGCCGCACCGAGACAGATCAGAATATGGGTGCGGAATCCGGCAGGACGGCGCTTGTATGCACGTTCGATTCCAACCAATCCACCGCAGATCACGGCAAGAACCAATCGCAGCGTGATTGCTGCCAGTGTAACTGACCGGAATCCATCAAAAATAGATAACATATGCGTACTCTCCCTATATTTCTTCAATGGTATAAATACAGTCCATATCCGAAAGAGCTGACAGGATCTGCGTGTGTGTTTTTCTCTGATTTAGATGAACTGAAAATACAGCGCTGGGATTGCGGGAGCGTTTTTCCCGACCGCGTTCAATATCCACATCAAAAATCTGTACATTCTGTGTTTTGATGCGATTGATAATGGTTCCCATATTGTCCAGAGACTCAAATTCCACATAGATATTCATGATTTTGGCATTTTCTCGAATAAAATTGTCAATAATCGGGAAAATGCGGATACACAGAAAAATGAGGACAAAGGCGAGTGCAATGCATTCATAGAATCCTGCTCCGACAGCAAGACCCATACATGCGGAGGCCCACAGGCCGGCTGCGGTTGTAAGGCCTTTGACCTGCTGGCGACCGGTGACGATGATGGTACCGGCACCGAGAAAACCAATGCCGTTAATTACCTGTGCGCCGAAACGGGAAACGTCGGTTCGCAGGCCGATATCTTCGGCCAGGGAGGCCCAATGCGTGGAAACCATAGTGAATTCGTACTGGCTCAGCAGCATGGTCAGCGCTGCACCAAGACAAACCAGCATATAGGTTCGACATCCGGCAGGACGGCGCTTTCGGCCGCGTTCCAATCCGATCATTCCTCCGCTGATCATTGCCAGTGCAAGCCGGAATGTTACGGATAGTATATTTAGTTCACGGAGATAATCTAATTCTGCGCCCATTGGTTATTCCCTTCTTTCGTGCGCGTAATATGATGATTTTTGCGGTTACAGTGTCTTTGCTGCCACAATGTTGACATCTGTGCCCAGAATATTTGCCGCCAGAACCTGACCGACCTTTACCGGGGACTGTACAGTGATGCTGTCAATGAGTGCCATACAGTCAAACATTTTTTCCTTTGGAAGGGGGCGATCGGTCTTGACCGGAAGGCGGGGCAGCATTGCTCCGTCAATTCGAACCGTGGAAGTCACAACACGCACGGGATGCAGCAGCTCATTTTTGCCATATTCTGCGCCGCGCGGACAGGAATTGCCCGTAACAGCATATCCGTTTTCTTCGTCAACAGACAGATGACAGCCCTTTGGACAGGTAATACAGATGATGTTGGTCATTTCGAGCCCTCCTCAACAGAAACAGTGATGGCACCCTGTGCCCGTTCCAGCAGGACACGAGGCAGTTTGATATTTTCCATCTCGCCGGGAGCCATGCGTTCACGACGGAAGGAAGCAATCTGTGCGCCGGTTTCATCCGTGACGGTGATACAGCTTTCTCCACAGACTGCACGAACACGGAAGAAAACATCCACCGCAGCAAACCATGCATCCATATGGATATGCTGTGGAACCGTGTAGCCAACCAGATTTCCATTATGGATGTCCAGTACATGGTCTGTTGAAAGCTGCTTGCCGGCAGAATATGCAGCTGCAGCTTTGCCGGCCCGGGCAGCTTCTGCAGTGACAAAATCAACTAGGTCATGCACATGCAATACATTGCCGCAGGCAAATACGCCGGGCATGGAGGTTTCCATGTTTTCGTATACGACAGGGCCATTGGTACGGGGATCCATCTGGATGCCCGCGCCGCGGGACAGCTCGTTTTCCGGGATCAGGCCCACAGACAACAGGACTGTGTCACAGTCAAAGGCCATTTCGGTGCCCGGGATTGGACGGCGGTCCGGACCGACCTCGGCGACAACAACGCGTTCTACGCGGTCTTTGCCCTGGATGTCGGTGATGGTATGGGACAGATACAGCGGGATATCAAAATCGTCCAGACACTGTACAATATTACGGGTGAGGCCGCCGGAGTACGGCATGACCTCTACACATGCCAGAACCTTTGCGCCTTCCAGCGTCATGCGGCGTGCCATGATAAGGCCGATGTCACCCGAACCGAGGATGACCACCCGCTTGCCAACCATATAGCCTTCAATATTGAGATACCGCTGTGCCGTACCTGCGGTAAAGACACCGGCAGGACGGGTGCCGGGGATGGCGATTGCACCGCGAGTACGTTCGCGGCAGCCCATAGCCAGAACAACAGCACCGGCTTCCAGCACCTCATATCCACCGGCGGAGGAGACAATATGTACCTCTTTTTCTTGTGTAATCTCCAGAACCATGGCATCCAGACGGACATCCACACCGGTGTTCTGAAGCATTTCAATAAATCGGCCGGCATATTCCGGACCGGTCAGTTCTTCTTTAAAGTAGTGCAGGCCAAAGCCATTGTGAATGCACTGATTCAGGATGCCGCCCAGTTCGCGGTCACGCTCAACAATACAAATGGAACGGCAGCCATCTTCCCATGCGGCGTTGGCTGCGGACAGGCCGGCAGGGCCGCCGCCGATAATAACCAGATCGTATTTCATGCCTTTGTGCCTCCTTTGGTTTCGCCAATCAGCAGAGTTGTTCCGTCGCCGTCCTGCAGGATATCCAGCGGGTTTGTCGCAAGCTCACGTGCCAGAATATCCAGCACACGCGGACCGCAGAAACCGCCCTGGCATCGGCCCATACCTGCGCCCGCACGGCGCTTGATGCCGTCGATGGAACAGGGAGGAATGGGGGAGTGAATGGCGGCGACGATTTCTCCCTCTGTAATCGTTTCACAGCGGCAGATTACCCGTCCATACCGTGCATCTTTGGCAATCAACTTTGCTTTTTCCTGCTGGGACAGCTCCTTAAAGCGGATCTGCGTGCGGGTTCCGTCCCAGTTTGCCTTTTGGTTCAGCGTAACACCCATGTCAGCCAGAATGCCGGCTGCATATTCTGCAATGGCGGGAGCCGCAGACAGTCCGGGCGATTTGATGCCGGCAACATGCAGCATACGCGGGCATGCTCTGGCAGGACGAATGATAAAATCAGATTCTGAAGTGACAGCGCGTACACCGGCAAACGTGCGGATGGACTGGCGCAGGTCGATGCCATCCACGCTCTTACGGCTGGCAGCAGCCACTGCATCCAGACCATCAAGACTGGTTTCGCGATTATATGGCGATTTCACCGGAACCGCATTGGGGCCGACCAGCAGATTCCCATGCACGGTCTGGGTGACAAGGACACCCTTTCCGGCGGCAGTGGGGCACTGGAAAATGACATGGTTTACCAGGCTGCCGCTGGATTTATCCAGTAAATAATATTCACCACGGGACGGCATAGCCTCCCATTCGGTCTCACCGGTCAAGGCACAGATTTCATGTCCCCAGCCGCCAGCACAGTTGACAAGATACCGGGTTTCATAGTCGCCGGATTCGGTGTGCACCACAACGGAATCCTCACGCTGCTCCAGACCGGTAACGCCGTTGCGCAGCTTCAGTGTTACGCCGTTGCGTACCGCAGTTTCTGCTTCCGCAATACATAATCCCCAGGGATCAATAATGCCGGCAGAGGGGGCATACAGGGCCGCACAGACCTGTTGTGACAGATGCGGCTCCATTTCACGTGCTTCCTCTCCGGACAGAATCCGGATACCCGGCACGCCGTTTTTGATGCCATTGTCATACAGCTTTTCCAGATGCTTCCGGTCCTTTTCGTCAAATGCCAGCACGAGCGAACCAATCCGCTTATACCGGACATCCAGCTTCCGGCAAAGGTCCTCCATCATTTCCGCACCGCGGACATTCAGTCTGGAAATCAGCGTCCCCGGCTCTGGATCATAGCCAGCATGCACAATGGCGCTGTTGGCCTTGGTCGTTCCCATGGCAATGTCATTTTCCTTCTCCAGAACCAGAACCTGCAGATCATACTGCGACAGCTGATAGGCGAGAGAGGCACCTATGATGCCACAGCCAACAATTGTGATATCGTACATATACAATCTCCTCCCCATTTCTTTTTTGTGTCAATATGTGTCGAGTAGATAAAAAAAGAGCCAAAGCAAACAACCGTAAAAACGGCGTATCACTTTGACTCAAATCTCCAAAAACAATATTCACTTCAGCTTGATCTCACTATATCACAGAAATCCCGGGAATGCAAGAGGATTTTTTGTTGATTTTTTCAAAAGAATATGCAGAACACTTCGGCAAGCAGGAAATGACCGCCGGAGCATTATACAAACCAGAGAGATTCGCTGGTTGTTGAGACAGCAAGAGCACCGGCAGAAAGGGCGGACATAATGTCCTGCTTGTCCACGATCAGGCCGCTGGCAATAATCGGCTGGCGGATCTTTTGCGACAGGCGTGCCGTAACCCGCGGCATGGTTCCCGGGAGGATATCCACCGCATCCGCGTAGGACGACTGCTTGCGGACATTCTCAAAGGAAAGGGAATCCAGCAGGAAGAAACGCTGGATGGTGATAAGTCCCAGATCCTTTGCATGGCGGATTAAGTTGATCCGTGTGGAAATGATGCCGTCCGCACGGGTGTTTTGCGCGATAAAGTCCACGGAGATATCCTTGCCCGTCAGGCCTTCAATCAGATCGGTATGGACAAAGACCAGTTTATCTCCCTGCTTGGCATGCTCTACCAGTGAAGCAATATTTAAAATTGTGCCATACAACAGGAATATTGCGGCGCAGTCGGATGCAAGTGCTTTTTCCAGGCCTTCGTCATTTTTGACAGCCGCGATCACAGGGGAGTCCTGCAGCAGCTCTGAAAAATGATATCTGTTGTTCGTCATCATGCTATACCTCTTCATGTTTTACAATTGCTTTTTCCAGATTTTACAGAAATTTATCTATATTTAATATAAACAGTATAGCATATATCGGAAGTTTCTGGTAAAATGAATAAAAGAAACAAATGAAAATAGTGCACAAAAATACGTGGAGAAAACTGTTAAAATTGTAGGAATCGACTTTGAGTTGCAAAAAATGACTTGCAGAACACCGGGCTGTATGCTATAATTTGGTCAAATCAAATAAACAGTGCTTATGGAGAAACGAGTCAAAGCAATCAGAGGTCTATTCCTTTTCTATGGGAGTATCTCTGTGTTATGGCTTGATTTTTTTTGCTTTTTTTTAGCAGAGCATGATTTGTTTGTTTTTACAAGGATGATTTCCGGGATGAATCGAGGCGGCCAGTTCATACCGGAAAGCATGGAGACAAGAGAAATAAGAAAGAAAAGGGGTGGAAACTTAATGTTTAAAATGTTAAACCCAAGGCGCTTCTACCATGCAGTTGGAAAAAAGAAATTTTTGGAATTTCTGCTTCTCGCTGTGTTCATCCTGTTCTTCTATGGACCGTTGCTGAACATGCTGATGCTGGCTTTTGCCAACGAATACAGCGTTCCCAATGTCCTGCCGCAGGAATGGGGCTTTAAATGGTGGGGCTATGTCTTCAGCCAGAAGAGTCTTGTATCTTCCATCGTCCAGTCCTTCGTGATTGCAATTGTCACAACGATTGTTTCAATGATTTTCTGCATCCCGGCGGCGTATTCCATCGCACGGTTCAAGTACCGGGGACGCAAGATCTTCATGCTGTCGTTCCTGCTGACCAATGCATTCCCGAAGCTGGGTATCTACACCTCCATCGCTGTTTTGTTCTACAAATATGGCCTGATGGGTACTTATGTGGGCGTCGTTATCATTCATATGATTAATTCCATGATGTTCATGGTATGGCTGCCATCCAGTGCCTTCCGTTCGGTTCACCGGCAGCAGGAGGAGGCAGCACGTGATGTGGGAGCGGGGCCAATCCGCACCTTCTTCAAGGTCACCCTGCCGATGGCCATGCCGGGTATCGCGGTTGCAACACTGTATACCTTCCTGGGCTCCATGGAAGAAGCGCAGGGCACCATGCTCGTCGGTCTGGCAAAGATTCAGACCATGCCGGTTGCCATGTACGGTATTGTACTCGATTCCTCTGCTGTACAGATCGGTGCGGTATTTGCAATCCTGCTGATTATCCCGTCAGCAGTCATGATCTTCCTGATGCGCAAATACATCGGCCCAGAAGCGATTTCCGGCGGCTTTAAGATGAAATAACAGGACATTGGAGGATTAAAGTGAATGATGAGTGATCGCAAGATTAAACTGCAGATCAAGGATATGACCAAAAAATATGACAACGGTGACGGCGTTGAGCATATTAACCTTGATGTGTATGAGGGTGAAATTGTCACCTTCCTCGGACCGTCTGGCTGTGGCAAATCCACCATTCTCCGTACAATCGGCGGTTTTCTGGATGTAACAAGTGGTGATATCACCATTGACGGAAAATCCATTGTTGCACTGCCGCCGGAAAAACGTCCGACTGCAATGGTATTCCAGAGCTATAACCTGTGGCCGCATATGACCATTTATGAAAACCTTGCCTTTGGCCTGAAGCTCAGAAAGGTTCCAAAGAAGACCATAGACGAGGATATTAAAAAGATGCTTGCGCTGGTTTCCATGAGCGGAAGTGAAAAGAAGTATCCGGGCCAGCTGTCCGGCGGACAGCAGCAGCGTATCGCCATTGCGCGTTCCCTGCTTCTCAAGCCGTCTCTGCTTCTGCTTGACGAGCCGTTCTCCGCACTGGATGCCAAGATTCGCCAGCAGATGCGGGAAGAGTTAAAGAAAATTCAGAGCGATCTGGGCATTACGGTTATCTTTGTCACACATGACCAGGAGGAAGCGATGGCGCTTTCCCACCGCATTGTTGTTATGAACAAGGGTAAGTTTGACCAGGTTGGCACACCGGCAGAAATTTATGACAATCCGCAGACCCTGCATGTTGCTTCCTTTATCGGCGAGATGAATTTCATCAAGCAGGCAAATGGAACCATTGCAGTCCGTCCGGAGGATATCGTGGTAGAGAAGGGCGCAGGAAAGGGAGACCTTGATGCAACCGTCCGTACCATCATGCTGATGGGACATTATGTTTCTCTTACCGTACAGCATGGCGATGATGTGGTAAAATGCTTCATTGACCGCGATATCAGCGATCAGCTGAAGGAAAATGATGCAGTCAGCCTGAAAATCGGCAAGCATACCACCTTCCCGAATACCTGATGGCATTCACATGAGATTTGCCTGGAGGATGAACAGGAATTTGTCACACCTCCTGCAGATAGATTGACGAGAAAAGGAGAAAAAAGAATGAAAATGAAACGATTTGGCGCAGCGCTTCTGGCTGGCGCAATGATGATGACAGGTCTGGCTGGCTGCGGCAGCTCGGATAACGGCAGCGCTCCTTCTACCAGCAAGAACAAGGTATCCCTGTGGGCAACCGGTTCTGATAATGTGCGTGAGGTTTATGAAGCACTGATTGAAGACTTTAACAAAAACTCTGAATACGCAGGCAAGTATGAGGTTGAGCTGAACTTCATGCTGAACGGCACCGGCACCCAGACCCTGACTGACATGCTGGCAGCAGCATCCAAGGCAGGACAGACCGATACCGATTATGACCTGGTTGACCTGGGCGGCGATGACCTGTCCAAGGTTGTTTCCCAGATCGGTGAGGAAGCATTTGTCAAGCTGGATGACAGCAAGATTCCGAATGCAGAGGGCGTTGAAGCGGAGAGCAGCGTTGCAGCTGATTACGTTCAGCCGTACCGCGGTACCACCGTTGTCCTGGCATATGACTCGGAAAAGGTTGCTAATCCGCCTAAGACATGGGACGAGCTGGTTGACTGGATGAAGGCAAATCCGGGCCGTTTCGCTTACAATACACCGGGCACCGGCGGCGCTGGCGATTCCTTCGCACGTACCTCTGTATACAACTTCATGGATGAAGAAGCAATTACCTCTGATGATGCAAAGTGGGAAGAAAAATGGGATGACGGATTCAAGTATCTGGCAGACCTGCATCAGTATATGTACACCTCCGGCGGTTCCATCGTTTACCCGAACAAGAACCAGGGTACACTGGATCTGCTGAACCAGGGCGAAATCGACATGTGCCCGAACTGGGCTGACATGGTTCTGTCCCAGCGTGCAGAAGGCACCCTGAAGGACACCATCAAGATCACCCAGCTTGATCCGGCACTCACCGGTTCCTTCCAGTCCCTGGCAATCCCGACCTTCGGCTCCAATGAAGAAGGCGCATATGCATTCATCAACTACATGATGTCCGAGTCCGCACAGGAAATTATGGTTAAGCAGATGGCTGCTATCCCGCTGATTGATACCTCCAAGATCGACATGACCGGCTTCGAGGACGTTGAAAACCTGGATGTCAGCAGCTTCCGCATCATGTCCATCGGCGACCTGTCCACAGACTTCAACGAGCGCTGGGATAACGAGATCGGCACTCTCGGATAATCATATCGACGTATGGATAAGAACGAAGGGGAATATCATATGAGCAAACGTCTGAAACAAAACCTTGCGGCATACGGTATGGTTATACCGGCGTTCCTCGTCGTTATGCTGACCGTTACCTACCCGATTATTTCAGCTGTCATCCAGAGCTTTCAGGATGAAAAAACCGGTGCATTTACGCTGGACAACTATGCCTACTTCTTTACGGAACCGGCACAGCTGAAAAACCTGTTGTTTACACTGTTCGTTGTTTTTGTCACTGTTGCCATCGCTATCGTTGTGGCATATCTGCTGGCACTGTATCTGCGCTTTACCAAGTCCAAAATTGCAAAGACCATTGGTACATTGTATCTGGTTCCGCGTTTTGTACCGGCAATGTGCGCCGTATACGCAATGATTACCATTATCCGTGATTCCGGCCTGATTAACCGCATTGGACTTCTGTTCGGTGCCAATATCAAGCTCGGCATGATGTATCATGCAAGCGGTATCATCACCATGAACCTCTGGTTCAACATTCCGTTTGCAGCAATGATGATTACTGCCGGCCTCGGTGCAATCCCGGATTCCATCATTGAAGGTGCCCGTGATGTTGGTGCAGGCAAGTTCAAAACCTTCACCTCCATGATTCTGCCGCTTTCCATTAAGGATGTCATCATTGCAGCCACATTCGTATTCATGACCAATGTTGGTTCGTTCACAACGCCATACCTGATGGGCGGCAATTCACCGAAGATGCTGGGCATCGCGCTGTTTGACCAGTTTAACAAGTATCTGGCCTACAACCGTTCCGCAGCCCTGTCGGTTATCATGTTCCTGATTTGCTCGGTTTCCGCAGGCGTATACATTTATACGAACCTGAAGGAACAGGATTGGGAAAAACAGTAACATTCCGAGCCTGTTTTACAATATACATATAAAGCAGGGTAAGGCTGCCCGGAAGTGGTTTGAAACAACTGCTTCCGGGCAAATTTTATGTAGAAAAGAAGTGGCGTACATGAAACAAACCAATTGGACCGCGCATTCCGGTGCGGATGGAACCCTGGATAACAGCCTGCAGTTTGTCCGCTATGCACTTGGCACGCAGGCGGATGCACTGGAAGTTGACATTCGGCGGCATCCCTGTACCGGTGAGCTTGTATTGGGACATGACACGGTGGGAGAACATCCGCTGACGCTTCAGGAGGTCTTTGAGCAGGCGGGCAGGCATCCATCCATGAAAATCAATTGCGATTTAAAGGAACCGGCACTGGAACGGCAGGTATTGACGCTGGCGCAGCAGAGCGGCATGACAGACCGTCTGATCTTGTCGGGTACGGTGGATGTGGCGCATATCCCGGATGCAGCCTTCCGGGCACAACAGGTATATTGGAATTTGGAGGAACAGATTCCGGGATATGAGGAGCAGTGCCTGCGCAATCCTGCATTTCGATTGGAGGCAATGAAGCAGATGTGCCGGCTGTGCCGGGAGGCGGATGTGCAGGTGATTAATGCCTATGAAGGCTTTGTTGACCGTCAGGTACTGGATATGGTGCGGCGGCATCAGCTGAAACTATCCGTCTGGACTGTGAATACAGTATCGCGTATGGCATGGTTCCGGGACCAGGGCGTGCA
Organism: Clostridiales bacterium; assembly: GCA_004555915.1. GTDB lineage: Bacteria > Bacillota > Clostridia > Oscillospirales > Butyricicoccaceae > Butyricicoccus_A. The sequence goes on from SFJM01000017.1 coordinate 11,870, forward strand.
TAACATCACAACGCGCCGGATTGCACAGGCGCTGGCCCTGCCGCCGCAGCATGAAACAAAAGCGGTCTGTCTGTTGGAACAGGCATATCAGTGGAGTTCACAGGATACCTCTTCGGATGTCGTATTTTCCTTTCAATGCCCGGCGGAGGTAGAGGAGCTTGTGGTTTCCTTTACCTATTCGCCCGGAGAAGAAGCAACCAGAGAAATCTGTCTGCCGGCAGTACAGGCAGCTGTGACACGATATTACGGCGGGTATCCACAAGAAATAGAGCCGATGACAGCGGAACAGTTTTTGCCGGTGAAAAATCTGATTACCCTGTCTCTGGCAAGAGAAGGGATATATTTAGGCAATGCGCATCGGTGGGCGCCGGAGCAGGAGCATGTAATTTCCTGCCGGTATGCATCCAGCGGCTTTTGCTGCCCGGTGTCCATGGCCGGAGCATGGACGGGTATGCTGCATTTGCATGAGGTGCTGTCACCTGTATGTAAAGGCCATCTTCGGATTGAAGGGAGAACAAGATGAACTGGTATCCGGTTGAATTACATACCCACACGCAGCACAGTGACGGCGATTTTTCTGTCCGTGCGCTGATGGAAGCGGCACAGCGGCGGGGATTTACCGCCATTGCATGTACGGATCATAACACAGTTTCCGGCCTGCCGGAGCTGACAGCGGCGGCGAAGCAATGCGGACTGGTGCCAATTCCGGGAATTGAATGGACAACCTATTGGGGACATATGCTGGTGCTGGGAGAACAGGGTTATACAGACTGGCGCGGGGTAAAACCGCCGGATATAGACCGCTCTATTGCAGCCATCCATGCCAATCAGGGCCTGGTTGGCATTGCGCATCCGCTGGCAATTTCCAGTCCCGTAAAAACCGGTTATCATTGGGAATTCCTGGTTGCGGACTGGGATGCCGTGGATTTTATGGAAGTATGGTCACGGGACAGGGCACCGGTCAAGGTGCAGAGCTATCGTGCCATGCAGCTGTGGGAGCAGCTGCTCAACCGTGGCTGCCGGATTACAGCAACAAGCGGGCGGGACTGGCACCGGGAGGACAGCAAGCCGTATGGACATACCTATGTGGGAATAGAAGGCGTATTGACAACGGAAACGATACTGGATGCCATACGCAGGGGAAGGGTTTGTCTTGCCACAGGACCACTCCTGACAATGCGGGGCAGAGGTTCTGATGGCTGGATTGAAATCGGAGATGCTGTTCCTTCGGGGGAAATAGAGATTGACCTGGAACTGCAGGCAGATGTCATGGAAAAAGACTGGGATCGTTCCCAGGTATGTGCGGAGGAAATCCATCTGGTACACAATGGAACTGTTGTGATGCGCTGTCCCGCGGACAGAAAACACAGCGTTCGATTGTCCCTGTCTGCCGGTTGGCTGCGTGCTGATTTGATTGGGACATATTATGGACGGCAGAAACAGTGCCTTGCATTCACCAACCCCATCTTTATGGAATGATAGTATCATACCGTCGCGAAGGCCTGCGTTTTTTGCTTTGAATCCTCCCCGGCACTGGGAAATTTTTTGTTATATGCTTTGTTTTCCAATACAGCCTGAAAGATATCTGGCAGCATTGCTTTGTTACACATTGCTGCTGTAAAACCTCTGATGAAGGGAAAACGTTCATTTTGCACATTTGCAGCGGCTGTTTTGGTACAGCAGCGGATGGCGGCAGGGACCGCACTGGCTTCCATGTTTGACATACGGAGGGCAATCGTTCACGGTATGACGACGGCAAAAATGAAAAGACAAAATGTTGATATCAAAAATTTCAAAATTCTGCTATAATAAAACCATTATCCGAAGAGAACGGGAAGAAGACGTGAGAGGTGAAATGGTATGGCAGAACATAAAAGCCTGAATGTACAATGCTTTGTCAAAAAGGAATTTCAGCCGGTTTTTGTGGGGGAGAATTCGCCGAAACTCCTGTATGTCAGTGATATCCGTCCGGATACCAGTGCACACCCGCGGGTGATGCATGCCCATGAGGATTTTGTTGAACTGCTTCTCATTTGCAGCGGCTCAAGTACCTATCTGATTCATGACAAGAAATATGCGGTTAAAGCAGGAGATCTGTTGATTTATAATTCCGGCGTTGTCCATGATGAGATATCCAGCTCGGAAAATGAAGTAGGCAGTTATTGTGTCGCAGTAGGCGGGCTGCATATGCCGGGACTGCGGGAAAATGCATTGGTTCCGGATGATGCCGGTTATGTTTTTCCCACCGGGAATGATTTTGAAACCATGCGGAGCCTGTGTGAAATGATGTTCCGCAGCCTGTCCTCCGGGGAACCACGGGCAGAGGCGTTTTGCCATACACTGATGCATGCCCTGCTGGTCAAGGCTGTTTCCATTGTCGGTGTGAAGCTGGCGGCAAATGATGATGAGGTCATTGCGGAGCCATCCATTCTGGGACGGAGAATCAAGGCCTATATTGATGAACATTATGCTGAACCGATTACACTGCAGAGCATTGGGGATGCACTGCATGTAAGCCCGTATTACCTGTCACATGTGTTTAAGGAAATGAGCGGCTATTCACCGATGCAGTATCTGCTGCGGCGCAGGATTGGAGAAGCACAGACCCTGCTGATTACCACAGACCTGCCGGTGACCCAGATTGCCGGAATGGTTGGCTATGACACACAGAGTTATTTTAACCTGCAGTTTTCCAGGCATGTGGGCATGCCGCCGAAGAAATACCGGCAGAATTACATCGTCAGCCAGGAACAGGAAAAAACAAAGGGGAAACGGAAAAAGAAAAAACCATAAATTGTACTGGAATACCGGAGAATGGGTAAATTTTGCCTATTTTCCGGTGTTTTTTTGTGCCAAAAAAGTAGCAAAAAGTACAAATCGCAGGATATTTAAAAAATTGGAAAAACATTTTTTCAGAAGCGGTGGAAGGATAAAGCAAGAACCTGAAAAAATCCGGAAGGAATGGGGGGAAGAGGATGGAAATGACAGCAAGGATCTGAAAAAGAAGAAATTTATTGACAGATTCGTGAAAAAACAAAAGAATGGAAGAAGATTTTTGGTGGAAACGATATACTAAGTACAACAAAAACAAAGAAACCCCAAAGGGAAATACACATGATTTGAGGAGGAAGTAATTATGGGTAAGACCAAAATGACAGTGGGCCAGGCTGTTGTCAAGTTCCTGAACCAGCAGTACATCGAATTTGATGGCGTTGAGCAGCCGTTTGTAGATGGTATCTTCACCATCTTCGGACATGGCATGGTAGTAGGCCTTGGACAGGCACTGGATGAGGATCCGGGCCATCTGAGAGTCTATCAGGGCAGAAACGAGCAGGGCATGGCACACGTTGCTATTTCCTATGCAAAGCAGCATAACCGCCGTAAGATCATCGCTTGTTCGTCTTCCATCGGCCCGGGCGCCGCAAACATGGTAACTGCAGCTCTGACCGCAACCATCAACAATGTTCCGCTGCTGCTGTTCCCGTCTGATTCGTTTGCAACCCGTCAGCCGGACCCGGTTCTGCAGCAGATTGAAAGCCCGAACGACCTGAGCATCACCGCTTCTGATTGCTTTAAGCCGGTTTCCAAGTACTGGGATCGCGTTTCCCGTCCGGAGCAGCTGATGCCGGCACTGATTAACGCATTCCGCGTACTGACCGATACCGCAAACTGTGGTGCAGTCTGCATCAGCCTGCCGCAGGATGTACAGGGTGAGTCCTTTGAATATCCGGACTACTTCTTCCAGAAGCGTGTACATCATATCTCCCGCCGCGGTGCGGATGATTACGAGGTTGCAAAGGCTGTAGAGCTGATTAAGGCATCCAAGAAGCCGCTCCTGATTTCCGGCGGCGGTGTTCGTTACTCTGAAGCAGGCGAAACCGTTATGAAGTTCGCAAAGGAATTCAACATTCCGGTTTCCCAGACCCAGGCTGGTCATTCCGCACTGCCGGACAGCTTTGAGCTTTCGGTTGGCGGCGTAGGTGTTACCGGTGGTCTGGCAGCCAATGCACTGTGCAAGGATGCTGACCTGGTTATCGGCGTAGGCACCCGTTTCAATGACTTCGTAACCGGTTCCAAGTGGGTTCTGTTCCGCAACCCGGATATCAAGGTTCTGGCAATCAACACTTCTGAGTTCCATGCAGAAAAGCTGGACGCAACCCGTTGCGTAGGCGATGCAAAGGTAACTCTGGAGCAGATTTATGACAAGCTGAAGGCTGACGGCTACAAGTCCGGCTATGCCAACGAGATTCAGGAAATCCGTGACGTATGGGAAAAGGAGCGCCTGAGCGTTCTGGGCGTACAGTACCATGGCGAAGGCTTCGGCGAAGGCAAGTTCGTACCGTGTGTACCGAGCTGGACCGAGAAGATCATGACTGACTTCATCAACGATATCGGCGGTACCATCACAGAGTCCAATGCAGTTGGCATCCTGCGCGAAGAGATTGATGACGATGCAATTGTTGTTGCAGCAGCAGGCTCCCTGCCGGCAGACCTGGAAAGACTGTGGGTAACTGACGCAAAGGATTCCTACAACATGGAATACGGCGCATCCTGCATGGGCTACGAAATTGCAGGCGCTCTGGGCTCCAAGCTGGCAGAACCGGACAAGGAAGTATATGCTCTGGTTGGCGACGGCTCCTTCATGATGCTGAACTCTGAAATCCCGACTGCAATTCAGGAAAATGCAAAGATCACCGTCGTTGTATTCGACAACACTGCATTCGGCTGCATCAACAACCTGCAGATGGGCAATGGCGTTGGTTCTCTGGCTACTGAGATGCGTTACAGAAACGAAGAGACCGGCAAGCTGGACGGCAAGTACTGCTACACCGACTTCGGTAAGGTTGGCGAAGGCTACGGCATGAAGGCATTCTATGCAAAGACCCCGGATGAATTCCGCAAGGCTGTACAGGATGCAAAGAAGGAAACCGGTTCCTGCATCATTGATGCAAAGGTTCTGCCGAAGACCATGGCAGAAGGCTATGAATCCTGGTGGCACATTGGTGTTGCTTCCACCTCCAAGTCCGAGGCAGTACAGGAAGCACGCAAGCGTCTTGACAAGCACATCAGCGAAGCACGTATGTACTAATCCCGGCCATTCAACCAGGTTTGAAGGCTTATTGACAACTCTCTCTTAATTTTAAACGATCCGCCGGGGAAGGGAATGATCCCCTTCCCCGGATCGGAACAACTGACAATTGGCGAGAATGTATTGAGCCTGACAACACTTCCTATTCTCTCACGTATTTCTTACCAACTACTGTTTGAAATATCATACTCATTGCATTCTCATGCACATACACTTTTCTCACGTATCCATACTGCGGGTTTTCCCGCAGTATGGAAAACCTTCAGAGAGCAACGGAAGAACAGGCTGAATCGTTTATTGTATATATGGCATATGGGAACACTTCATTGACAGAAACCGTTCCGATACTGCCTGAGTTTCTTTAAAAATCCCCAATTCACTATATTTAACACCTTATCCTATTTCCGGCAAAGCCGCCCCAATATGAGCGGGCGGCTTTCCAATACCCAAAAGGAGAATACCACTATGAAATATACCGCAAAGGGCCCCTTTGAGAAGGGCTACAACAAGATGATTTCCGCAGTAGAAAATCCGGAAATGATGGGCATGGAATTTGGCGTGGTCTCCATGGCAGCAGGTGATGTCATGAGCTTTGACTATGCACAGGAGGTTGTATATGACCTGCTGAGCGGCGGCGTTACCTTCAACTGGGAAGGCAAGCTGGAAACGGTTGCACGTAAGGACTGCTTCCATGAGGGCGCAATCCTGCTGCATGTTCCGCAGAATACCGCAGTCACCATCACTGCAAATACCGACGCAGAGGTTGCTGTCTGCCGTACCCCGAATGAGCGCACCTTTGCGTCCAGACTGATGCGTCCGGAGGACTGCCTGAGCGCCAATGAGGAGCGCGGTGCAGGTCAGATGAATGAGTGCTCCACCCGTCTGGTACGCACCTTCTTTGACCGTTCCAACTGCCCGGAGACCAATTTCTTCATCGGTGAAGTGGTACATTTCCCGGGCAAGTGGTCCTCCTATCCGCCGCACCAGCATGTTGAGCCGGAGATGTACTACTACAAGTTCCTGCCGGAGAACGGCTATGGCCTGGCAGAGTACGGCGACGATGCATACAAGGTAAAGAACAATGACCTGACCGGTATGCCGGAAAATGTAACCCATTCCCAGGCAGCAGCACCGGGCTATGCAGAATACTATCTGTGGTGCATCCGCCTGCAGGATGATAAGAACATTGTTACCACGGTTGTACCGGAATATGAGTGGGTAACTGCAGCAGACGCAAAATATTTCCCGGAAATCTAAAGGAGAATGTTACCATGAAAGCATTTCAGCTGATTCCTGCCATCGCAGAATATGAAGATTTTGCTACCTACGCAAAGGAAGCACAGCTTGGCGAGAGCGATCTGATTCTCACCAATGAATACATTTACAGCCCGGTCATCGAGCGTCTGCAGCTTGGCTGCCAGACCCTGTTCCAGGAGAAGTATGGCATGGGCGAACCGACGGATGTCATGGTGGATGCCATTCTCGACGAGCTGCGGGATAAGAACTATGACCGTATCATTGCAGTTGGCGGCGGCACCATCATTGATATTGCCAAGGTAATTGCCGTTGCGACCAGCGAAGACCGTGTGGACGACCTGTATGACCGGATGGCTTCTCTGGAAAAGGTACATCCGCTGGTTATCGTGCCCACTACCTGTGGTACCGGCAGTGAAGTAACCAACATTTCCATCATCAACCGCACCACCAAGGGCGTCAAGCAGGGTATCGTATCTCCGGCTATGTTTGCTACGGAAGCAGCCCTGATTCCGGGCATGCTGGCAAGCCTGCCTTATGGCGTATTCGCTACCTCTTCGATTGATGCGATGATCCATGCAGTGGAATCCTATCTGAGCCCGAATGCATGTGCCATCAGTGAGCTGTTCTCGGAAAGTGCCCTGCACCTGATTCTGACCGGCTGGCGTGCAGCAGTTGACAATGGCAGCCGTGATGCATGGAAGAAGTTTGCAGCACGCTTCCTGCGTGCCTCCAACTTTGCCGGCATTGCTTTTGGACATGCAGGCTGTGCAGCAGTACATGCGCTGAGCTATCCGCTGGGTGGCACACACCACATTCCTCATGGCCAGTCCAACCAGATGATGTTTGCGGATGTTATGCGCAAGTATCAGGAAAAGAAGCCGATCGGCAAGCTGAACAAGCTGGAAGAGCTGCTGGCAAAGGAACTGGATGTAGAGCCGGTATTTGCTCTGGAAGAGCTGTACAAGCTGATGGACGAAGTTCTGGAAAAGAAGCCGCTGCATGAAGTAGGCGTTACCACAGATGAACTGCCGGTTTACACAAAGAGCGTACTGGAAACCCAGCAGCGCCTGCTGAACAACAACTATGTGGAGCTGACAGAAGAGGATATTCTGGATATTTACAGCAAGGCATTTTAATTCATATAACATTGCATGATGGGTGATACAATCCTTTCTCCGTCTGCGCTGTCGGCGCACCCGGCTCCCTCTCCGGAGGGAGCCGGATCGGGGAAGCCGGGGATGAACCGGCAGATTGTAACAGAGAGGAGCGACATGGGTATGAAGCTGATGGAAAACAGGTGGATACTTGTCGCAATTTTGATTGTCTTTCTTGCGGTATGGACCTACCTCTCCTACACCCGTGGATTTTTACCGCAAAATTATTTCCCGGTTTACTGATTCAGCGTGACCGAAGAAAGAAGGTTGGATATATATGGAATGGCAGCAGTATTATAAAGAGCATACCATGACACCGGAAGAGGCCGTTTCCAAAATTCAGGATGGCGACCGCGTTATGCTCGGCCACGCAGTAGGTGAGCCGATTATCTTCCAGCGTACGATGGCACGGATGGCAGAACAGTTCCACAATGTTGAGGTAGCGCACATGGTATACCTCGGCTCCGGCGAATATTTGCAGCCGGGAATGGAATCGCATTTCCGCCACAATGCCCTGTTTGTCGGCGCACCGGCACGCAAGGCGATCGCAGAAAACCGTGCAGATTATACACCGGCATTTTTCTCCGATGTACCGATTATGATTCGGAACGGAGAGCTGCCGATTGACGTATTTGCATTTACCTGCTCTCCTCCGGATGAGAAGGGCTTCGTTTCCATTGGTCTGTCCTGTGACTATGGCTGGCAGGCAATCAAGTCCGCAAAGACGGTTATTGCAGAGGTCAATCCGAACATGCCGCGCACCTTTGGTGAGAGCTTTGTGCATGTAACAGACATTGATGGGTTCATGTGCTCCTGGGAGCCGCTGCCGGAATCCAAGCCGGGCAAGATCAGCGACGAGGACCGCCAGATCGGTAAATACATTGCAGATCTGGTACATGACGGTGACTGTCTGCAGCTTGGCATCGGTGCAGTACCGGATGCAGTGCTTTCCTTCCTTGGAGACAAGAAAAACCTCGGCATTCATTCCGAGATGATTTCCGACGGCGTTCTGCCGCTGCTGGAAAGCGGTGTCATCAATGGACAGGCCAAGCAGCGTGACGTAGGCCGTGTCTGCGTTACCTTCCTGATGGGCTCCCGCAAGCTGTATGACTATGTAGACAACAACCCGATCATCAAAATGCTTCCGGTTGATGTGTGCAACAATCCGGCTGTGATTTCCCAGAATGATAATGTTGTATCCATCAATTCCTGTGTACAGGTTGACCTGCAGGGTCAGGTTTGTGCAGAGGCAATTGGTCTGCGCCAGATTTCCGGTATCGGCGGACAGATGGACTTTGTCCGCGGTGCAAACCTGTCCAAGGGTGGACGCTCCATCATTGCGCTGCATTCTGCAACCAAGGATTTGTCGGAATCCAAGATTGTACCGACCATTACCACCGGCGGTCCGGTAACCACCAGCCGCTGTGATGTCAACTATATTGTCACAGAATACGGTGTTGCACAGCTGCGTGGACAGACCCTGCGGGAACGTGCCAAGCGCCTGATTGCCGTTGCTCATCCGAAGTTCCGTGCGGAGCTGGCAGAAGAGTATACAAAGCGTTTCGGTGAAACGCTTGATATATAAACAGAGAGAAAGAAGGCAGAACAACAATGATGACAAAAGAACAGTACATCGAATCCCTGCGCAAGCTGAATCTGAATCTGTATCGCATGGGCGAGAAGGTTGAGAATGTAGTGGATGATCCGATTGTCCGTCCGTCCCTGAACTCCTTTGCCGCTACCTATGAGCTGGCAGAGAATCCGGAGTATGAGGATCTGATGACTGCAACCTCCAACCTGACTGGCAAGAAGGTAAACCGTTTTACCCATCTGCACCAGTCCACCGATGACCTGATTAAGAAGGTTAAGATGCAGCGTCTGCTGGGTCAGAAGACTGCAGCATGCTTCCAGCGTTGTGTAGGCATGGACGCAGCAAATGCTGTTTATTCCGCTACCTATGAGACCGACCAGGCATGCGGCACCAAGTACCATGAGAACTTTGTCAAGTTCTGGACCCAGGTACAGGAAAATGACTGGGGCGTAGACGGTGCAATGACCGACGTCAAGGGCGACCGTGGCCTGTCCCCGTCCAAGCAGGCTGATCCGGACCTGTTCCTGCATGTTGTAGAGCGTACCCCGGAAGGCGTTTACGTTACCGGCGCAAAGGCACATCAGACCGGTTACCTGAACAGCCATTATGTTCTGGTTATGCCGACCATCTCCATGCGTGAGGGCGATGAGGATTACGCCATTTCCTTTGCATGTCCGACGGATGCAGAAGGCATCACCCTGATTCTGGGCCGTCAGTCCTGCGATACCCGTAAGACCGAGGAGTACAACGACATCGACGTTGGCAACAAGGTATACGGCGGCCACGAAGTGCTGGTTATCTTCGACCGCGTATTCATTCCGAATGACATGATCTTCCTCAATGGCGAGGTAGAATTTGCCGGCATGATCGTTGAGCGCTTCGCAGGCTACCACAGACAGTCCTACGGCGGCTGCAAGGTTGGTGTAGGCGACGTCCTGATCGGCGCTACCCAGCTGGCTGTTGAGATGGCAGGCTGCCAGAAGGCATCCCATGTCAAGGACAAGATCATTGAGATGATTCATCTGAATGAAACCCTGTATGCATGCGGCATTGCATGTTCTTCCCAGGGCAGCAAGACCCAGTCCGGCAACTATCTGATTGACCTGCTGCTGGCGAACGTCTGCAAGCAGAATGTTACCCGCTTCCCGTATGAGATTGCACGTCTGGCACAGGATCTGGCAGGCGGCCTGATGGTAACCCAGCCGTCCGAGGCAGATTACCGCAACCCGGTAACCCATGATTACATCGAGAAGTACCTGAAGGGCGTTGCTTCCGTTCCGACCGAGGATCGTATGCGTGTTCTGCGTCTGATCGAGAACATGACCATGGGTACTGCAGCTGTCGGCTATCTGCCGGAGTCCATGCATGGTGCAGGCTCTCCGCAGGCACAGCGCATCATGATTTCCCGTCAGGGCAATCTGGCTATGAAGAAGCAGCTGGCAAAGGCAATTGCACGGATTGATTGAGCATGGTAATGTTGTTCCCTTAGGATAGGTTCTGCCGTACCGGTCTGGCAGGACGGCAGAGCCGGGATAAAGGGAATGCATATATTTGTTCTGCTCCGGCAGGATGAAACAGGAAGGAAAAGCCCGTCCGGCAGAATATGCGGGCGGGCTTCCGTTTGGTAAAAAAGGAGGACATTATGGATAAAAAGCAGAAGATGCAGGAACTGCGTGTTTTTGCCGCTGAAATCCGTCTGGAAACACTGAAGGTAATCGCATCCCGCGGCTTCGGTCATGTGGGCGGTTCCATGTCCATGGCAGATGCCATGGCAGTGCTGTATGGCGAGGTCATGAACATTGACCCGAAAAACCCGCGCTGGGAAGATCGTGACTGGTTTGTCCTGTCCAAGGGACATGGCGGCCCGGTTATGTATGCAACTCTGGGTCTGAAGGGCTATTACCCGATGGAAAGTGCTTATACACTGAATCAGCCGAACACCAAGTTCCCGTCTCATACCGACCGCACCATGACAACAGGTGTGGATCTGACCACCGGTTCCCTGGGTCAGGGCATGAGTGAAGCAGTAGGCGCAGCACTGGGCAACAAGGTACAGGGCAAGAGCAGCCATGTATTCGTTGCCATCGGCGATGGCGAAGCAGATGAGGGCGAAATCTGGGAGGCAGCACAGTTTGCGGCACATTACCAGCTGGATAACCTGATCTGCCTGGTGGATGACAACAAGCGTCAGCTGGATGGTGCAGTGGCAGATGTCATGAGCCATGGCAAGGGCATCGGTGCAAAATTTGACGCCTTCGGCTGGGATGTCATCAATGTAGAGGATGGCAACGATGTGGAGCAGATTTATGATGCGGTACAGGAGGCTTATAAGACAAAGAACAAGCCGATTGCACTGATCCTGAATACCAAGAAGGGCAAGGGCGCAACCTTTGCCGAGCCGTCCGGTGCACATTCCTCGCAGCCGACACAGGAGCAGTGGGATGAAGCCATTGCAGCGGCAGAAGCAGCACTGGCAGAAATCCGTGGAAAGTAAGGAGGGAAAGAATCATGAGCTATACACTGATTGGCAAGCATGAGAAGGACAGCCGTGCAAACCGTGACGGCTATGTATCCGCAATGCTGGAGCTGATGGAGCAGGACAGCAGCATCGTACATATTGACTGTGACCTGATGGGTTGTATCAATACCGGAAAGCTGCAGAAGGCTTTCCCGAATCAGACCTTTAACGCAGGCATTGCAGAGCAGAATGCCATGGGCGTGGCAGCCGGCATGGCAGCAACCGGACTCAAGGCATTTATCCATTCCTTTGGATGCTTTGCAGCACGCAGAGCGTTTGACCAGGCATTCCTGTCTGCTGGTTATTCCCGTCTGCCGGTACATGTCATCGGTTCTGACCCGGGCGTATGCGCAGCATTCAACGGTGCAACCCATATGCCGTTTGAGGACTGTGCCCTGTACATGACGGTTCCCAATGCCATTGTCATTGATTCCTGCGATTACGCACAGACCTATGCACTGACCAAGCAGCTGGCAAAGCAGCCGGAAATTTCCTATATGCGTCTGATCCGTAAGGGCTTCACCACCGTATATGCAGACGGCTCCGATTTTGAAATCGGCAAGGGCGTGACCCTGCGTGACGGTACGGACGTAACCATCATTGCTTCCGGTATTCTGGTCGACGAAGCACTGAAGGCAGAGGAAGCACTGGCAGCAAAGGGCGTTTCCGCACGTGTCATTGACATGCATACCTGGAAGCCGCTGGATGAGGAGCTGGTCATCAAGGCAGCAAAGGAAACCGGTGCCATTGTAACCGCAGAAAACCATCAGGTTTCCTGTGGCCTGGGCTCTGCAGTTGCCAATGTCCTGGTAGAAAAGTACCTGGTTCCGCAGGAGCGTGTGGGCATCCAGAACCGTTTCGGACAGGTTGGCCCGCAGGATTTCCTGATGAAGGAATACAACCTGACTGCAGACGATATTGTTGCTGCTGCAGAAAAGGCAATTGCCCGCAAGGGATAAGTTTCGCTTTAACCATATTACCATATATCGTTCCAATGGCCTGCTGGACATCACATTTGTGGTGTCCAGTGGTCTTTATCCGGCGGTTTGGAAAGAGGAAAACAATCCATGGGACAACATCAAGGACGGACCCCTGTCCGGTATATCCTGTACCTGGTGGTCGCCATTCTGGCATTCAGCAGCTTTGAGACCGTCAGCAAGCCGACAGCTGCATTTATTTCACCCGCACAGCTGACCTTTTACCGGTTCCTGATTGGCGGGTGCATGTTGCTGCCGTTTGCACGGCGACAGCAGAAACAGCAGAACATCCGGCTGGGAGCAAAGGATTATTTGAAATTTGCAGGACTGGGCTTTTGTCTGGTCTGCGTCAGCCTGAATCTGGCGCAATACGGCATTACCTATGCCAATGCCAGCATGTCTGCTGTAATTTTCAGTGCGAATCCGCTGTTTACTACCCTGTTCGCCGCGTTGATTTTAAAGGAAGCCATCAGCTGGAGAAAGCTGCTGGGGCTTGGGATTGGCATTGTGGGACTGGTTACCACCTGTCTGCATCTGTTCGGACAGGAGCGGGCAGATGGCAGGTTTCTGTTCGGCATTGTCCTGATTGTGACCGGTATGCTTGCTTTTGCGCTGTACACCGTATGCAGTAAGGCGGTTTCCGGCACCTGCGGCAGCATTGTGACGATTACCTGGTCCTCCATCCTCGGCGCACTGCTCATGATACCGATTCTGGTTTCCGGGAACGGGAACAACCCGTTTGCGTTCCAGCTGTCCGCCATTGTACCGGAATTTTTGTATCTTTGCCTGATCGGTACAGCGCTGGCATATTACTGCTATTTTGACGCGATTGCGCATGTCAGTACGGGACTGGGCTCCATGAGCTTTTTTATCAAGCCGGGGCTGGCCAGCCTGCTGTGCGCGGTCGTGCTGGGAGAGCCGATCACGGCCAATATCATCATCGGCATTATCCTGATCCTGTGCGGACTGGCAGTCTCTCTTCGCACGGGAAAACAGAAAACAAAAACATAAAAACCAAACCGCAGCATGCCCATGGGTTTACCGGCACGCTGCGGTTTTCGTTTTAAATATGAATGCCCGGAGAGGCTGTTTGGCCCTCCGGGCATGGTTTATATTGGTGGTGACAGGATTACGGTTAATCATCCATGTGATTGATAGATTGGCGGTATTTCCCGGGACTGGTGCCAACATACCGGCTGAAGGAGCTGGTAAAATGGCTCACACTGCTGAAGCCCAGATGATAGGTAATGTCAGTAATGGACATATCCGTATCGGATAAAAGGTTTTGCGCCTCGCCGATGCGGCGTTTCATCACATACTGCATGGGCGGGCTGTCAAAAGCATCCTTAAAGATATGGGCCAGGTAGTATTCGCTGATATTCAGCGCTTTTCCGATGTCAGGAAGTGTCAGCGCTTCGCGGAAATGCTCGTCCAGGTATTGGCGGATGCGTTCCGCGGTGACGGAGGTTTCATTTTCCTCCGGCAGCGGTTTGTGCTTGTCACGGCTTTGCAGCAGCTCATGGGTGAGAAGTACAAGGGCAGCGGCAAGACAATTGCAGATATCAGCCAAATGCTGCTGATCGGAAGACAGCAGGTAAACCAGGCGGAAAATTTCCCCCACCGGCCTGGAAAGTGAGCCGCAGGAAAGGATGGGCATTGTATCTGAGGAGCACAGCCAGTTGTCCGGCAGCAGGTGCAGTGCAAGGTTGGTGATACCGATGCTGTAGGAACGCAGATTTTTCGCGTGCTCACAGCTCTTGCTGTGCAATACGCCGGCATTACAGATCACGATATCCCCTTCGGTGATGCTGTAGGTTTTCCCCCCGACCATATAACGGCCATTTCCATGATAGACATAAAACAGCTCCAGATAGTCCCGATGCATATGCGGAAAAAAGGCATAATTCTGACTATGTTCTTCGTTGATGAAACGACTGACCGATATTACAGGCATGCGTCCGTCACGAAAATGCTTCTGCAGGTCGTGCTGCATGTCTATACTTCACCTCCAATCTAACCTATTCTAGCATGTGGACAGATGAAATCTTTTACATAATCCTGCGATTTTTAGCGATCCTTATTTTTATAATTGTGTTTTATATGACTGATTTCGGCAGAAAAATGCTGCATGCTGGATGCATGCAGCAGCTGGGTTATTCTTCCATATTTTTAAAGGACTGTCGGTATTTTCCGGGCGGAATCCCCACATATTTATTGAACATGGTATTCAGGTGGCAGGTACTGCTGAAGCCGAGGGAATCGGCAATGTCGCCGATGGGAATATTTGTATCCATCAGCAGACCCTGCGCCTCTCCAATGCGCCGCTTCATGGCATACTGGATCGGGGGAACGCCGAATTCATTTTTAAAGGTATGGAAAAGGTAGTAGGCATTGATATGCAGATCCCTGCTGATCTGCTCCAGTGTCAGGGCTTCCCGGTAATGCTTGTCCAGATAGCGGCGGACACGGTCCGCTGTTGCGGAAGCAGAGGTGCGCGTCCGGATGACCGTATTGCGTTCCCGGCTTTGCAGCAGCTCATAGGTAAGCAGCAGGAGGGAGATGGAAAGTGCAGTGCAGGTCTCTCCCAGCGTTTTCGGATCATTGGATAACAGGTAAATCAGCCGGAACAGCTCACCGACCTGCTGCTTCAGCAGCCCGCAGGACAGGACAGGGCAGACATCCGCCTCACACAGGGTATTGTCCTGCAGTCCCAGCAGTGCGACATGCGAGATGCCCACGCTGTAGGAACGAACCTGTCGGGGGTCCGACGGATTTTCGCCATGCAGTACGCCCGCATTGCAGATGACAATGTCACCTTCCTGAATGTCATATGAATGACCATCAACCATATACCGTCCCGTGCCGCCATAGACATAAAACAGCTCCAGGAAATCCTCATGGATATGCGGCAGCCGGGAATGCCGGTTGCTGTGTTCCTCGTTGATAAAATGGCTGATATGAAATTGCGGTATATTGTCGCCGCGAAAATGGTTGGAAAACGGATGAATGGAATGCATATGGTCACCTTCTTTCCTACGGGTTGATTATACGACAAATTGGAACAACAGTTTTATATAATCTTGCGAAAAAATTTACGGAAAAAAGAAAAAACAAGAAACCGATTCTTTCAAAATGTTTCCGTTGCGTGCACGTGAACATGTAGCAAGAATTTGAAATAATTGCGATTTTGGAGCAAAATGGTGACAAGATGGTGCAATTTTGGTGCAAATGATCCGGCGGGATACAGGACAGCCAGAGAAAACAGGAAAAGCAAGAATCTGAAACTGTTTTTTGGAAAGCCGCGATTTTTAACGGGATTTTACCGTTTTTTCTCACAAGAATACAATAACGGATTTTCACATTTTCCGGTATAATAAAAAACGTAAACAAAAGGATAGAAGAAGTCAGAAAACAAATCATTTTAAGAGAAAGAAGGAGTTTTACGATGAAAAAAGTACGAATTGGTCTGTTGGGTGCAGGACGTATCGGCAAGCTGCACGGCGAAAATCTGGCACACTCTGTTCCGGCAGCTGAGCTGTATGCGGTAGCAGATCCGTTTATGAATGATGCAACCCGTGAGTGGGCAGCATCTATGGGCATTGAGAAGTGCTATGATGATCCGGAGAAGATTTTCTCTGATCCGTCTATCGAAGCAGTATTTATCTGCTCCTCCACCAACACGCATGCGGAGTTTATCATCCGTGCTGCACAGGCTGGCAAGCATATCTTCTGCGAAAAGCCGATTGATACCAAGCTGGACAAGATCAGAGAAGCACTGGCAGCTGTAGAAAAGGCTGGCGTAAAGCTGCAGGTAGGCTTTGTTCGCCGCTTTGACCACAACCATAAGGCAGTCCGTGATACCGTGGCTTCCGGCAAGCTGGGTGCACCGCACATCGTCAAGGTAACCTCCCGTGACCCGGACCATCAGTCCATGGATTACATCAAGGTTTCCGGCGGCATCTTCATGGATATGACCATTCATGATTTCGATATGGTACGTTATCTGGCAGGCAGCGAGGTAACCGAGGTTACCGCTTACGGTGCAGCGCTGTCCGGTGCAGGCTATGACCAGTATGATGATGTGGACACCGCAATCATCATGATGAAGTTTGAAAACGGCGCACTGGGCGTTATCGACAACAGCCGTGCCGCACATTACGGCTATGACCAGCGTACCGAGGTACACTGCGACAAGGGCTGTGTACAGGTTTCCAATGACTTTGACAACACTGCCATGATTTCCAGCGGCGAAGGCGTTGAGCTGGCTAAGCCGACCTGGTTCTTCCTGGAGCGTTATAACAACGCATTTATTGCAGAGGCAAAGGCATTTACCGAAGCGGTACTCAATGACACCGAGACACCGGTCAATGGCTTTGACGGCATCCAGCCGGTTAAGATCGCTATGGCGGCAGCCCTGTCCCTGAAGGAAGGCCGTCCGGTCAAGATCGCTGAAGTAGAATAAGACGTACATCACACTGCTCCGGATGGGAAACCATCCGGGGCAGACCATATACCTGTGAGAAGAGTGCTGCGATTGTTCACATATAAAAGATGCGCTGTCTGAAAGGAAGCGGGCAGCAGAGAGGAAAGAGAGTTATGAATAACAACAGCGCAACGGTTCTGGGAAAGGAACCAAAACTGACCGTCGGCACACGTATTGCCTACGGCTTCGGTGATACCGCATGTAATATTGTATACGGTATGATTTCGGCCCTGCTGGTACTGTTCTACACGGACTACGCAGGCGTATCTGTGGCAACCGTTGGCCTGGTTATGCTGATTTCCCGTATTTTTGACGGAACCAGTGACGCAATCATGGGCGTTATCGTCAGCAAGACCAAGAGCAAATGGGGCAAGGCCCGTCCATGGATTCTGTGGATGTCCATCCCATACTGCGTTTCCGCGATTGCACTGTTTACTGTACCGCAGACCCAGGGTTCCCTGCAGTTCTGGTACATTTTTATCACTTATAACCTGACAACAACGGTATTCTATACCGCAATCAACGTGCCTTACGGCACGCTGTCCACGATGATGACCCGTTCCTCCCATGAACGTGACCTGCTGTCTGTCTTCCGCATGTCCATGGCACCGATTGGACGTATCATCGCCGTAACCTTCACTCAGCCGGTTGTCAAGCTGTTCGGCGACGACCAGGCAGCATGGGTCAAGGCAATGACCATGTGGGTAATCCTGGCATTCATCATGCTGATTATCTGCTTTGTACGCTGCAAGGAAACCGTACATATTGAAGCACAGGACAGCAAGGACAGCAAGGTATCTGCCGGACAGGCCATCAAGGCGCTGCTGACCAACCAGTATTTCTGGGCATGCCTGATCCTGTGGACCGTTACCTGTGTACATGGTACCATCGTTGGCACCGCACTTCCGTATTACTGCAAATACCTGTTCCACAATGACTCGTGGATGTACAGCGTTCTGTATCTGGCAGAAGCCCTGACACTGGTTATCGGTGCAATGCTTTGCCCGATGCTGCTGCGCAAATTCGGCAAGCGTCAGATTTCTCTGGCTGGTGCAATTGTAGCTGTTGTTGCACAGGCAGCATTCGTGCTGAACTCCGGCAGCTTCACATGGGCGCTGATTACCAGCATCATTCGTGCACTGGGCGAAGCTCCGCTGACAGCAGTTGTCTTCGGCATGCTGGGTGACGTTGTAGAATTCGGCCAGTGGAAAACACATATTCGCCAGGAATCCCTGATTTTCGCCGGCGGTGCCCTTGGATTTAAGCTGGGCAATGGCATCACCAGTGCAATCATCTCCAAGCTGCTGGATTCGGCTGGTTATATCAGCTCCTCCGGTACAGCAGTCGTACAGCCGGAATCTGCACTGAGCATGATCCAGAATATCTATATCTGGGGTCCGGTTATTGTATGGGTTATTGCAGTTGTCGTTCTGTTCCTGTATAAGCTGGACAACAAGTATGATGGTATCATGAAGGAGCTGGCAGAGCGCGAAGCACGCGGCGAAATGTAAGCTACAGGCGGCTGGACTGCCTGCCAGGCAATAGGATCAAAGATTCACTACGCTAGAAACATAAAGGTCTCCCTGCATGCTCCGGCGTGCAGGGAGCAGGAAAAAAAGGAAGTGTTTGTTATGTTGAAATTAGGCTATAACGAGGCAACCTGTAAGGAAAATTCCTCCGTGGAGAAGGATCTGGAGCTGTGCGAGAAGTACGGCTATGACTATATCGAACTGCGGCTGGATATGCTGAAGGAATATCTGAAGACGCATACCGTGGAAGATCTGAAGGCGTTTTTTGCCAAGAGCCATCTGAAGCCCTTTGCTTTCAATTCCATTGAAAACATCAATTTCTGCACACCGGAGGAGTGGAAGGAGCTCGTGGAGCTGTTTACCTTCGGCTGTGAAATCGCGCAGCAGATCGGCAACCCGTATATCATCGTGGTTCCGACGGTTACTCCGGAAATCTGCACCAAGAACGAGAAGGAAGTCTTTGAGGATTCCGTGAAGGTTCTCAATGAGCTGGCAGATATTGCGGAGCCATATGGTGTCAAGCTGTCCTTTGAGCCGATCGGCGACAGAAAATGGTGCTGCAACAGCGTCCGCCAGGCACTGGAAATTGTACAGGCTGTTGACCGCGACAATGTAGGCCTGACCGTTGACTGCATCAATGTATACCTGCATGACAAGTGTGCAGATGTGGATTATATCCGCAGGATTCCCAAGGAAAAGCTGTTTGTCTTCCACATCAATGACTGCGAAGACCTGCCGCTGGGCATTCTGGACCATTGCCATCGCCTGATGCCGGGTCTGGGTGCGATTCCGGTAGAAGAGGTTGCAGCAGCTGTACAGGACGTAGGTTATGACGGCCCGGCATGCCTGGAGCTGTTCCGTCCGGAATACTGGGCAATGGATGCGGAAGCAGTCATTGAAATGGGTGCAGCTGCTGTCAGACAGTACCTGTAAATCTGCTATCGCAGGATGTTGCAGAAATCATGGATTTGCGGTTTTCTTCAGAAACAAACCGGAACGCAAGATTCTGACAGTTTCTACATAAAAGAGGCTGGATATCCTGTGATTGTACAGCAATATATTGGAAGAAAAAAATCTGTTTGTGAGAAACATAAAAAACAAGAAGTTGGAAGCAGAATTTTTTGTCAGATGTTATACTAAATGCAACGATAAGAAACAAGCAGAAAACAGATGAGAAAGGAAGATTCCATATGTTAGACCCGAAAAAGGTTCGAATTGGTATTGCACCGATTGCATGGACAGAAGATGACATGCCGGAAATGGGCGCAGAGAACAGCTTTCTGCAGACCATCAGTGAAATTGCATTAACAGGTTATGTTGGTACGGAGATTGGCTGCCAGTATCCGCGTGACCCGGCTATCCTGAATAAGGAATTTGGACGCCGTGGTATTTCTGCAATCACTGCATGGATCAGCACCTATATTAACGAGCAGCCAATGTGGTGGAATGAGAGAGCATTTGTTGACCACATGAATTTCCTCAAGGCCATTGGCGCAGAGGTCATCAATGTATCCGACCAGAGCTATTCCATCCAGCATCAGTGGAATACACCGCTTTCCCACAAGCGTGTTCTGAATGATGATGAATTTGAAGTTCTGGCAAAGGGACTGGATCATCTGGGCAAGATTGCCTATGACAATGGCATGCAGATTGTGTACCATCATCACATGACCACTACCGTACAGAAGACCGGTGAGATCGACAAGCTGATGGAACTGACTGATCCGAAATATGTCAGCCTGATTTATGATACCGGCCATCTGACCTTCTCCGGCGAGGACCCGATTGAAATCCTCAAGAAGCATCATGACCGCATCAAGCATGTACATCTGAAGAATGTCCGCAAGGCTGCTATGGAAAAGTGCTATGCGGAAAACAAGAGCTTCCTGCGTTCCATTCCGGAAGGCGTATTCACCGTACCGGGCGATCCGGAAGGCTGTGTAGATTTCCCGACCGTATTCAAGCTGCTGGATGAGTACAATTACGAGGGCTGGCTGGTTGTAGAAGCAGAGCAGGACCCGGCTATTGCAAATCCGCTTGAGTATGCACGTATGGCACGCGCTTACGTAAAGGAACATACCGGACTTTAATTTAGATCCATTTAAGATATATTTGAGATATATACAAAGGAGAGTAACATTATGAAAAAGCTGAAGATTGGTATCATCGGCATAGGCCGCCTGGGTTATGAGCATGCATGCAACATCGCAAACCGCGTACCGGCTTGTGATCTGGTTGCAATCAGCGATAAGAACATTACCCGTGCAAAGGAAGTTGCTGAGGAGCTGGGCGTTTCCGCTGTTTATGAGAATCCGGCTGACCTGTGCAACGACCCGAACGTTGAAGCAGTTGCTATCATCACCAACACCGATTCCCATGTTGACATGATCGAGCTGGCTATGAACGCAGGCAAGCATGTATTCTGCGAGAAGCCGCTGGCTGAGACCGTTGAAAAGTGCAAGAGAGCAGAGAAGATCGTAGAAGCTCATCCGGAGCTGACCTTCATGCTGGGCTTCATGCGCCGCTTCGACCATTCCTACGCAATCGCAAAGGAAAAGATCAAGCGTGGCGATATCGGCGATATCGTTCTGGTTCGCTGCTATTCTCAGGATCCGATTGCTATTATCCAGGGCACTCTGGAGTACGCACCGCGTTCCGGCGGCCAGTTCATCGATATGTCTATCCATGATATCGACCTGATCCGCTGGCTGACTGAATCCGAGCCGAAGAAGCTGTGGGCTGTTGGCGGCTGCTATGAATTCAAGCAGTACAAGGATTGGGATGACGGCGATAACGTATCCTGCCTGATCCAGAACGAGAATGAGACCATGGCATTCTTCTATGCAGGCCGTGCAGCAGCACATGGCTCCGCTGTTGAAACCGAAATCGTTGGTACCCGTGGTACCCTGCGTATTTCCGCTGTTCCGACTGATTCCCTGCTGGAGGTCATGAGCGAGCATGGTGTTTGCCGTGAATGCTATCAGGATTTCGTTACCCGTTGGCATGATGCATACATCAAGGAAATGGAATACTTCTGTGCACAGGTTGAAAAGGGCGAGCCGGCAAATCCGAACGTATATGACGGCACCAAGTCCACCAACATTGCATTCCGTTGCAAGGAGTCCTTCCTCAAGAATGAGCTGCTGACACTGTCATAAAGATTCTCTGTCTTTGATAGACATCTCCATAGAAAAATTCTCCAGATTCTGTTATCTGTTATCCTTGTTCTCCACCTTCAGATAACAGGAAAATAACACAAGCGGAACGCTGCAGGCCGAAAGTTTGGTCTGCAGTGTTCTGCTTTTTTTACGGCATAACCCAGCGCTGTCGCTGCTCATAATTTCCGGGGAATATGGGAACAGTAAGGGCAAGCATAGTCGGTTCCGCCGGGCGCGGCACATCATGATGCAAAGCAGCAATCCGGCAGAATGTGAATGAAAAAGGAGTTCTCAGATATGAAAAGCTTTACCTATACGATTACCGACCAAAAGGGCATGCATGCCCGCCCGGCGGGGATGCTGGTCAAAAAAGCAAAGGAATTCCCCTGTGATATCCGGATTGAAGCGAACGGGAAGGGGGCGGATGCCCGTAAAATGTTTGCTGTGATGGGATTGGGCATCAAGGCCGGAGATACGGTTACCATTACCGCTGCAGGTGACCAGGAGGAGGCAGCCGCAGCAGAACTGGAAGCCTTTTTGAAGCAAAGCCTGTAAGGAGGAGCCGGTTGCACGGTTCTCTGTCCTGGCGTTATGCCGATAAAAAAACTCCGCACGCCTGTAAACAGGACTGTGCGGAGTGAATCTGTGATGGGGGAAAATCAGAACGGCATTACTTGGTGCCGTACATACGGTTGCCTGCATCGCCCATGCCCGGAACGATGTAGCCATTTTCATTGATTTCAGGATCAATACCGGCGCAGTAAATCTGGACATCCGGATGCTCCTCAATGATGGACTTGACAGCACTTTCTGCTGCCAGGATGCACAGAATCTTAATGTTCTGGACATTGTGGTTCTTGAGGAACTGGATAGCGGCATTCATGGTACCGCCGGTGGCAACCATGGTATCGAACAGGAGAACCTCGCTGTGTGCAACATCGGTGGGCAGCTTGCAGTAGTATTCCACCGGCTGCATGGTCTTGGGATCACGGTACAGACCGATATGACCTACCTTTGCGTTGGGGATCAGCTTCAGTGCGCCTTCTACCATGCCCATGCCGGAGCGCAGGATGGCAACCAGGGCAACCTTTCTGCCGGAAATGATGCTGACCTTGGAATGAGCGACCGGAGTTTCAATTTCAACTTCCTTCATCGGCAGTT
The DNA here is from genome assembly GCA_004555915.1 of Clostridiales bacterium. Taxonomy (GTDB): domain Bacteria; phylum Bacillota; class Clostridia; order Oscillospirales; family Butyricicoccaceae; genus Butyricicoccus_A. Next base: position 34,787 of record SFJM01000017.1, read on the forward strand.
CGCGGGAAGCCTCATAGCAGAGCAGAGAGGAAATTTCGGAAACAGCTTCACGGAACTCCTTGGAGCCGGTACACTTGTCGCGCATAAGAGAGAGCTTGTGAACAATCAGCGGATGATCCATTACATGAACCTGAGTCATATGTCAAATCTCCTTTATCGTTTATTTTTTTTCCTGAATCAATAGGAATACAGTTATTATAACAGATTTGTACATTATTGCCAACAGAAAACGAGAAAAATGCGGGACAATCCCACGCATCGACGACAAATTACCTAAAAAGTATAAAGGGCGTCGAAAATATTATCCACAATGGATAAAAAAGAATGAAAATTCTGCTGGAAAAGCATGAGGAAATGGTGTAATATATCTCAGGTACGGAATTTTTTGCGGATATAAAGATGTCTGCAGAGGACATCATGTCTGAAAAACGATGTTTGTTGGAGATAAACAGAGTTTTGTCTAAAGTGGATAATAAAATGTGGAAAATTTCCGTAAAATTGGTCATTGCATAAGTGGCCGAAAGGAATTACAATACTATTTGTAAACAGAATAAAGATAAAAGAATTCCAAAGAAGGAAACTTCCTTGGGATTCTTTTGCTTTTTTCAAAGGAATTTACTGGAAGAAAGGATGCGTTTACTATGCAATTCAATGAAATCAATCCCTCTCCGCGTCTGCTGATGTGCCCGGGCCCGGTTGCGGCTGAACCGCGCGTGCTTCGTGCCATGGCTACCCCGATTATCGGCCAGTTTGACCCGGAATTCACTGCTATGATGAATGAAACCATGGAGATGGAGCGTCGCCTGTTCCAGACACAGAACAAGCAGACCTATCTGGTAGATACCACCTCCCGTGGTGGCCTGGAAACCATCCTTACCGGTGCCATCTGCCCGGGTGACAAGGTTCTGGTTCCGGCTTATGGCCGTTTTGGCTATCTGCAGGCGGAAATCCTTGAGCGCTGCGGTGCGGACATTACCATGATTGAAAGAGAATGGGGCACCGTCTTTGACCCGCAGGAAATCGAGGATGCACTGAAGCAGGACAGCTACAAGGCAGTTGCCATTGTCCACGGCGAAACCTCCACCTCCCTGATGCAGCCGCTGAAGGAAATCGGCGAAATTTGTGAGCGCTATGGCGTTCTGCTGATCGTGGATGCTGTTGCAACACTGGGCGGCGCAGAAGTCAAGGTAGATGACTGGAAGCTGTCCGCCTGCATTGCCGGTACCCAGAAGTGCATTTCCGCACCGTCCGGCTCCGCGCTGGTTACCTATAATGATGCAGTTTCTGAGATTGCAAACAAGAGAAAGCGTGTGGAAAAGGGCATCCGTACCGACGGCGATGTGGAAGGCGAGCTGACCCGCATCCCCAGCAACTATCTGGATATGGCACAGCTGGAGGACTACTGGAGCCCGCGCCGCCTGAACCATCATACCGAGGCAACCAGCATGCAGTATGCGGTACATGAAGCACTGCGCTGCATCATGCAGGAGACACTGGAAGCACGCTTTGCAAGACATAAGCTGAATGACAAGGCGCTGACTGCCGGCCTGCAGGCAATGGGCCTGACCATCTTCGGCGATATCGACAACAAGATGCCGGTGGTAACGGCAATCAATATTCCGGAAGGCGTAAACGGCAAGGACATCCGTGGTATGCTGCTCAATGACTTCGGCATTGAAATCGCAACCTCCTTCGGCCCGCTGGATGGCAAGATCCTGCGTATCGGCAACATGGGCTACTCCAGCCAGAAGTGCAACATCCTGATCCTGCTGAGCGCACTGGAAGCAGTTATGCTGAAAAACGGTGCCAAGGTCACAACCGGTGAGGCTGTTTCTGCGGCAATGGATGTCTATCACGCTGCAGAAAAGTAAGCTTTTATCAAACCGACCACAGGTTACAGGCATAGAATGGGCGTACCGGTGCGTGCGGGACAGGCCGCATGCACCCGCCCCCCCCTGAAAAATCCCCGGTGACGAGAGCGTCAGCCGGGGAGGGACAGGGTCAGGGCATACAGGATTCCGCACAGGGTATCCATACCGGAGGAATGTCCGACAGCGGAGAAGGCGGCTGACAGCTGTGCCGCATCGGAAGCATGGCGCAGGGAGCAGACCGCTTCACTGAACTGGCCCTGCAGGGCACATTGCAGAAATGTCCGGCTGATATCGTTGGTATCCGGCAGCTTTTGTGTAATTTGCTCCTGCAATGCCGTGGAAAACGGATGATCGGTACAATCCCGGAGAATCAGGCCGGCCAGTACGCCACAGAGAAAGTCATCTCCGCTGGGGGTCAGCCCGATGCCAAGGCCGATAATGCTGGACAAGCTGTGCGCGGCTGTTGTATAATGGAACAAACGTATTTTTTGTGAACATAAATTCATATGGTTTTCGGCGGCAGCCAGCACCAGCTGTTCCCCCAGCTGGGTGGGTTTGTCCGACGGAAACAGAATGTTTCGGAAACCGCCTTTTGCGGAATGTTTCAGAATGGAACAGATTTGGGCGGTGAGGGAAGGCAAATCGCTTTCCGAAACCGGCATCAGCATGGTTTCGACGGTTTCCGCGGCATCCAGACAGAATGCCGTTTCCGGCAGATGAATGGTATCCGCAGTCAGGGAAACCGGCTGCCCGGCAGATACCGGCAGATCGGACATTTCCTGCCCGGTCAGCGAGGTAATCAGGCTGATAGGGGATAACGGTGAACCGGCGGCCTGCAGGGCAACCAGCGTGCCGTCGAAGGACAGGTTGATGGTTTTGCGATAGACGGAATGTACCGTTCCGGTTGTCCGGGCAGACAGCAGCTGTCTGACAAGGGCGGTTGTACGCTGGATCGGATACATGGATGACATCATTCCTTTCTGTTTGCTGTTGGTCTACTATGATTGTATCAAAAGAAAACAGAAAAACAATATTTTTTGCAAAAATCAGGCGGATGAAGAAGAGAGAGATATCCGGCTGTTGAGACATAACAGGTGAAATGCCGGCGGTGAGCAGCAGCTCCCGGGGCATCCGGCACCATTTTGAAAGCATTCAACTTATGCTGAGACATAAGGAAAATAGAATGGAGGAATAGTTATGTATGATTTGTTGGTGAAAAACGGTAAGCTTGTCACGCCGGACCGGATCTATGAGGCTGATGTTGCCATCAAGGATGGCAAATATGCAGCAATCGTAGCAAAGGGCACGGAAGTGGAAGCGGAAAAGGTGATTGATGCCGCTGGAAAGTATGTATTCCCGGGCATCATCGACTGCCACGCACATCTGAACGAACCGGGCTTTGAATACCGAGAGGATTTTGAAACCGGTTCCCGGGCAGCGGTTGTTGCAGGCTGCACAACTCTGATTGACATGCCGCTGAACAATGATCCGTCCCTGATGAACAAGGAGATCTTTGACCTGAAGTATGGCAAGATCAGCAAGCATTCCCTGGTGGATTATGCACTGTGGGGCGGTATCGTAGGCGATTATGACGACCAGCCGGGTTCTGTCAAGAACAACATGAATGACCTGGTTGACCTGCATAACTGCGGCGTAGCGGCATTCAAGGGCTTTACCTGTCCGAATGGTGACCTGTTCCCGACGGTGAACATGGGCAATGTCCGCAAGGCGCTGGAGATTCTGAAGCCCTATGGCGCACTGTGCGGCTTCCATTGTGAGGAATACGGCCAGGTGCTGGAGATGGAGAAGGAAGCAAAGGCAAAGGAAGGCAGAACCAATCAGGAAAAGATTCGAGACTTCCTGGATTCCCATGATGTATGGACCGAATATGTTGCAACCAAAAATGTCATTGATATGGCAAGAGCAACCGGTGGCCGTGTGCATATCTGCCATGTCAGCCATCCGATGGTAGCACAGGTGGTCAAGGATGCCATCCATGAGGGCCTGCCGATTACCGCGGAGACCTGCCCGCATTACCTTGGCTTTACCGAGGATTTCGTCTTTGAAAAGGGCGCTCCGGCAAAGTGCACACCGCCGATGCGCAAGAAGGAAGACATGGAGAAGCTGTGGGATTATGTGCTGGACGGCACACTGTCCTGTGTGGGCTCTGACCATTCCCCGGCAGCTGACGAGGAAAAGGACAACGCAACCAGGGACATCTGGCATGCATGGGGCGGCCTGAATGCCATCCAGTTCTTCCTGCCGATGATGTTTGACATGGTTGTCCATAAGAAGAAGCTGAGCCCGACCCTGATTGCCAAGGTCATGGACTACAATCCGGCAAAGGTATTCGGCCTGTACGGACGCAAGGGTGCCTTTGAACTGGGCTTCGACGGTGACATTGTCATTGTGGACCCGGACAAGGCATGGAAGTGCGAGCAGGACAAGCTGCTGACCAAGGGTCATGTCTCCTGCTTCGACGGCCTGGAAGGAAAGGGCGCTCCGGTATGCACCATCATCCGCGGCAAGGTTGTGGCTGAGGACGGCATGTACAAGGAAGATGCCATTGGCTACGGCGCATATATCACGCCGGTCCGCTAAGAAAGAGGGTCAGAATAAGGCATTGCCTTTCTGAGATAGAAAAAGAAATGGAGAAAAGAAAAGAGGTAAATGTATGAGCGAATCTACAAAGAACGCAAAGCAGGAAGCCAGCTCGCTGAAGCCGATTCAGGAGAAAGATCGAATTATGAGCTGGGGCTCCAACACCATGCTGTGGCTCGGCGGCTGTATCTCCATCGGTACGCTGTCCATGGGCTCTGCACAGCTGGATAAGGGCCTGAACCTGTTACAGCTGTTCCTGGCAGTATTGATTGGTTCCACCATTCTGGTTGTGGGCATCTGCCTGAACGACCAGTTCAGCTACAAGACCGGCGCACCGTATGCAGTACAGCTGAAGAGCGCCTTCGGCACCAAGGGCAACATCGTGCCGGTTATGATCCGAGGATTGCCCGCAATTGTATGGTATGGCTTCCAGACATGGCTGGGCGGCTCTGCCATCAACAACATTGCAAAGGCTCTGTTTGGCTATGACAACATCTGGCTGTTCTTCCTGCTGTTCCAGCTGATTCAGATCATCCTGTCCATCCGTGGTTTCCAGGGTGCCAAGTGGGTTGGCAACATTGGCGGCGTTGTTATCGTACTGGCAATGTTCTATCTGCTGTATGTCTGCATCACCCAGCAGGGCGATGTCATCGCAGAAAATCTGCTGCACAAGGAAGGCACCTGGGGCATGCCGTTTATCGCAGCTATCATTGCGTTCTTCGGCAACAGTACCACAGTTATGCTGAATGCAGGTGACTATTCACGAGAGGTAAAGAGTGGATATTCCGCTGTCAAGCGCGGTGCTTCCTACTTTATCGCTATGGTTCCGTCTACTGTTATGCTGGGCATGATCGGCGCAATGGCTTGTACCGCTACCGGCATTGCAAACCCGATCAATGCATTCTATGCAATGGTAGACAACAAGATCATTCTGGTTGTTACCCTGAGCTTCATTATCTTTGCACAGCTGTCCACCAACCTGGCTTCCAATGTCATTCCGCCGGCATATGCTTTCATGGATGCCTTCAAGATGAAGCATAAGACTGCAGTTATTCTGGTAGGCATTCTGGCAGTCTGCACCTGCCCGTGGATTCTGACCAACGACAGCTCTGCTGCAGGTCTGGATCTGTTCGTTAAGATCTACACCGCATTCTTCGGCCCGATCTTTGCTGTCCTGATTACTGACTACTTCATTCTTCACAGAAGAAAGGCAGACCATCTGGATGATCTGTATGATGAAAATGGCGACCATTCCGGTGTCAACTGGGCGGCAATCATTGCAATCATTGTAGGCGCAATCATCGGCCTGATCAATGTTGATATTTCGTTCTTTACTGCTACCATCCCGACTGGTCTGGTATTCTACTTCTGCATGAAGCATATGAAGTCCTGCGAGCGTTTCCGCAAGGGCACCATTCTGGACAAGTAATGGCTGGAACGATATCCGTCATTGTATAATGTGATTCCTGAGGGCAGGGTGCAGCGCTGTACCCTGCCCTTTCTTTATTGAGCAGGAGGAAAGGATATGGAACAGAAACAACTGGTCTTTTTCTGTAAGGGCTGCCGCAATGCCTGCAAGCTGGAGGTCACCATAGTGGATGGAAAAGTCACACAGGTTACCGGAGGCGGCTGCCGCAGGTCTGAGGCCAACGCAAAACGCTATCTGGAAAAAACATAAAAAAAGAAGCTCTGCGGGGCAGAGCTTCTGCAAGAACAGGTATTTTTGCATTGCTTAAAGGAGACAGGTGTCCAGAAAACGAAGGGTTGCAACCAGCAGACGCTGGGTCAGAGGACTGGATTCGTTGCGGTCGAAGTCATGCTGGTCACCGGAGGCAATGAACCGCTGGGCCTGGTATTTCTGGCACAGGGCCTGGAATTCCTGAAACGGGATGTCGGTATCCCGCATGCTGTGGGCACAGAAAATCGGGCACGGCAGGGTATCACAATTGCGCAGCGAGAAGTCCAGGAAGAAAAATTTTTCCCGTCCGTCATAGAACAGGGATTTCCAGCAGCCGGTCTGGCGGGCATAGACATAGGCACTGTAATGGGTATCCAGCGGGCCGTCCGCGTGCATATAATCCGGCAGCGCCTCCAGACAGGATTCCGGTACAGCCGGAAGGGTCTGGTAATACCGGCTCGGGACATTGAACCAGCCATCGGTCAGAAAGCCGTAACCATAATAGGATAATATGCCAAGCGGCGGCTGCACGAGGCTTCCGCTGGCAGCAGCCAGCAGGCACAGATAGGCTCCGGCGGAGCGTCCCCACAGGAAATAGGGAAGCTGATGTACGGTATAGGCATCCGGGCTCTCGATAAACCGGTTGATGGACGACAGGATGTCATCCCGGATAAAGCCCAGTTTGGCAGCCGGTGAGAGCGGATAATCAAAGGCAATAATGATAAAGCCCTTGCCGGTCAGAGTCAGCAGATGCTTTTCCGGCAGGTCGGTGCGGGAACCATACAGCAGGCCGCCGCCATGGAAATACAGGATATGTGCCCGGGGTTCCACATCCGGATCGCTGTAGATGGTGGCGCATTTGACATAAGGTGTCTGCTGCAGCGTGATTTTACGTTCTGTGAGCATGATGTTCTCCTTTGCAATCAGCGTTCAAATGAACTGTATCCTTATTATAACATGAAATAAGGCGATACAAGGAGAAATCCGAAAGTAATTGTGGATAAAACGACAGAAATGTTTTATCCATAGTTGGAGTTGAAAAAAATAACATTTCCTGTGATAATAAAAATAGGTCAAATTATCCAACGATCCAAGTGCAAGAGATTTATTTTTCATACAAATAATCTAAAAAATAACAGCAAGGAGTGTAGGGAAACATGTTGAAAACCGTAGTAAAAAAGGGCAGCTATCATGACTCCGTGGTACTGATGCTGCTGACAAACCACATCTCTGCGATTGAAGGCGTAAAGAAGGTTTCCATTATGATGGCAACACCAGCCAATAAGGATATCTTTAAGCAAAGCGGTCTGGATACCGAAGAGCTGATGGCCTCCACGGCAAATGACATGGTAATCGTTGCGGATATCGATGATGAGAGCATGATGGATACCATCCTGCAGGAAACTGACGCATTCTTCCAGAAGCAGAATTCTGCTGCGGCAGGCAAGAAGGGCAAGGAAAGTGTCAAGTCCTGGGACAAGGCGCTGCGGGAGCTGCCGGATGCCAATCTGGCTGTCATCTCCATTCCGGGCGCTTATGCGGCACTGGAAGCAGACCGTGCACTGGATCTGGGCATGAACGTGTTCATGTTCAGTGACAACGTCACCATCGAGGATGAGAAGGCACTGAAGGAAAAGGCACATGCCAAGGGTCTGTCGGTCATGGGCCCGGACTGCGGCACCGGCATCATCCAGAGCGTGCCGATTGCGTTTACCAACAAGGTTAACCCGGGCTCCATTGGCATCATCGGCGCGTCCGGCACCGGCATTCAGGAGCTGACCACCATCATTGACCGTCTGGGCGAGGGCGTTACCAATGCCATCGGCATCGGCGGCCGTGACCTGAACGCAAAAATCGGCGGCATCACTATGATGGACATGATCGACGCCATGGAAAGCGATGACAGCGTGAAGGTGCTCATCGTCATCTCCAAGCCGCCGGCACAGGAGGTTCGTCAGAAGATTTCCGACCGCCTGAGCATCTGCAAGAAGCCGGTTGTCACGCTGTTTGTAGGCGAGAAGCCGGAATATCATGAGGAAAACTTCTATCATACC
>SFJM01000049.1 GCA_004555915.1 Clostridiales bacterium
TAGGATACCCGAGCGAGTCTACGCTTTACCGCTGGTATGAGCGCAAAAAAGCCGGGTTAGAGAACAGACATGGCCACACAGAAGAGTCTCCCACAGAGATGGATCATCACTGCAGCACACCGGGGCATCCAAGGCATCCCTCAGCAGAATTCAAATATGAGGTAATTCACCGTTGCTTTGAATTAGGCGAAGATGTAGAATATGTATCAAGGGAAATCGGATACAGCCGTATGAGCATATACGTCTGGCGCAGGAAATATCTGAAGTATGGGATGGTGGGTCTGATGGCGAAGAGAAAAATCATACCAAGGGAGCCGTTGCCTCAGGATCATGCATTGCCTGAATCTGAGGAACTGGAAAATCTTCGAACGCAACTCCAGGAACTGCAGTTTGAAGTAGATGTGCTGAAGGAGACCATTTCAGTCTTAAAAAAGACCCTGGCATCGATCTAACGGTACTCAGAAACCGTGAAAAGGCAGTGATCATCGATGCCTTGAAGGGGAAATATACACTGCCAGCGCTGCTGTCCCGTTTTAAGATGGCCAAAAGCAGTTACAATTACCAGCAAGCTGTTATGAACAAACCCGACAAATATCTATCCCAACGGGCACAAATCACCTCGATTTTTCACGAAAACAGGGGCATATATGGTTACCGTCGCATTTATCTGGCGCTGAAGCGCAAAGGGATTATGCTCTCCGAGAAGATCATCCGCCGGATCATGAAAGAAGAAAAACTGGTGGTTTTGCGCTCGAAGAAACGAAAATATAGTTCGTATTTGGGGGAAATCACACCCGAAGTAGAGAACATCATCTTACGCGATTTCCATGCAAATCAGCCGTATGAGAAGTTGCTGACGGATATCACAGAATTTGCCCTTTCGAACGGCAAGCTATATCTCTCCGCCATGATCGATTGTTTTGATGGAATGGTTGTGGGCTGGACGATCGGAACCCGCCCCAATGCCGATCTGGTCAACACCATGTTGGATCAAGTGATTGCCGATCTGCCAGAGGGCCGTCATCCGATTGTCCATTCTGACAGGGGCTGCCATTACCGATGGCCCGGATGGATTGAACGGATGAATGGGGCCGGTCTCATTCGCTCTATGTCTAAGAAGGGCTGCTCCCCCGATAACGCAGCCTGCACTTTTGTTCATAAAACATTTTCTTTTTTCAAACGGTGCGCAGCCGCTGTGAAACCGGCTGGTTCTGTCTTGCCTCCACAGGATATTTTCCCTATAATAATGGTGTAGAGGGAGGCTTGATACTATGGCTGTAACACTGAAAACCCTTTCTGAGCATACCGGCTTTTCCATTGCCACAATTTCCCGTGTGCTGAACAATGACCCGACCATGACCGTCAGCGAGGAAACCCGCCGCATGATCTTTGATACGGCTCATAAGCTGGGATATGCCGGAGGCTCCGGACGCCGTTCCCAGCGCATTGTCACCGACAGCATGGTGATCGGCATTGCGGAAATGCTGTCTCCTGCAGAGCAGATGACCGATCCTTATTTTCTCTATTTAAAAAATTTCGTAGAACAAACCTGTTTTGAACAAAAGCTGCAGACCGTTACCCTGCGGGAGGATGCAGATGGCTATCATGCTCTGTCCTCCTCCGGCATTGACGGCATCATTGCCATCGGTTATTTTTCCGATCAGCAGATTGCGTCCCTGCAGTACCTGAGCAGTAACATTACCTTTCTGGATTCCTCGCCAAACGAGCTTCTGTATGATTCCGTCGTGCTGAATTTCGAGCTGGGCATCCATCAGGCACTGGATTACCTGCGTTCCCTGGGACATACCCGTATTGGCTTTCTGGGTCCCAAGCGCCTGGGAGATGAACACCGGCGCATTGTCCTGGAGCCCCGGCGGCGGTATTTTGAGCATTATATGCGGGAAGCCGGCCTGTATCGCAGTGAGCTGGTTGTAGAAGTCCCCATGCGTGACCAGTTGGCTGTGGAAGAGGAATTTTTCATGCGGATGCGCACCTGGAATCCCCAGACCATTCCCACCGCAGTTGTGGCCGTGAATGAGGAATGTGCCATCGGTGTCATCCATGCCCTGCGCCGGCTGCAGCAGCAGGTCCCGGAGGATATGAGCATTGTCAGCTTCAATGATACCGTTATGTCCTCTGTGGTAGAGCCTGCCCTCACCAGCATCAGCCCCCATCTGGATTACATGGCGGCAACCGCTGTCCGCCTGGTACAGCAGCGTGCTTCCACCCCGGCCCACCAGCCGGAACGCCGGTTCCCCCAGAAGGTTGTCATACCGCCTACCCTGGCAGTACGCCGCAGTACGGCGGAATGCCATGAAAACACAGAATAAGATAAAACCCGCCTGTTTTCCTCAAGCGTTTCGGGGAACAGGCGGGTTTTTATATGGATCATTTGAGGTATCTGTGTTATCTGCCGCTGCGCAGGCCACGGATGCTGCCGGTTGCGGCCCGGCTCTTCTGCATGCCGGTGTTCAGCATGGTGCTGCACAGGCACAGTGCACCAATTTCCTTCCAGGCTCTGTTTTTCATGCTATGCGCCTCCTTTCCGGTCTCTGCCGGTTTGTTTTTTGTTTACCGGCATAGTATAGCTCAAAATCCCTATGGATACAATAGCCAAATCCATCGAACTTACCCTCGGGTAAACACAGGTAAACTGTATCTGTTCCCTTTTACCATAATCCCTGTTTTGTTCCTCTCAAACAGGGATTTTCACCAAAGAAATCCCCTGATTTGTAGGTAAAATTCCGTTTTAATCCAGTAAATTTTACTAAAATTATATAAAACAGTGAAAATCCGCGATTTTATTTTTACTTCCAGTTAACATTTTCACTGGTATTTGGTGCAAATCAGGCTGTTTTCTTTTGCAGCAATGCTTTATACTATATGACAGAAAAAGGGGATAACGTGCACGAAACTCCTTCTATTCGAACCAAAAAGTTCACTAACATGGAGGTAACGAATCATGGCAAATGAAAACAATACCGCCAGACTACCGGCTCGCCAGAAGTATGCGTTCGGTATCGGCGCAATCGGTAAGGACGCGATCTGTAATCTGGTAGGCGCATTCCTGATGCTGTACTTTACCGATACGCTGGGCCTGAACCCGGCATTCGTCGGCGTACTGTTCGCAGTGGCAAGAATCTGGGACGCAATCAATGACCCGATGATGGGCATGATCTGTGATAACACCCGTACCCGCTTTGGTAAATTCCGCATCTGGCTGACCATCGGTACGCTGGTCAACTCGGTATTCTTTATTCTTCTGTTCACCACACTGGGCATTGAAAAAGGCTCCACTACCATGTACATCTACGTTTCCGTTATGTACATCCTGTACGGCATGACCTACACCATCATGGACGTTCCGTACTGGTCCTGGCTGCCGAACCTGTCCTCGAACCCGCATGAGCGCGAAAGCATCTCGGTTATTCCGCGTATCTTCGCTTCCTTTGGCGGCTTCATCGTATGCACCTTCGGTCTGCGCTTCATCAACATGTTCAACAACATGTTCGGCGACAACTCCGTTATGCAGGAGCAGGCTGACGGTTCCTTCCTGAACATTTCCGAAACCGGCTTTACCGCAATTGCTGTCTGCATCGTTGTTCTGTTCATCGTGTGCATCGGCATCACCGTATTCAACGTAAAGGAAAAGCCCACCACCGGCGCCGGTACAGCAAACAGGACCGGTCTGAAGGAGACCTTCTCCATCATCATCCACAACGATCAGCTGGTTGCCTTCATCGGCCTGCTGCTGACCTTCAACCTGGCTACCCAGCTGCTCAAGGCATTCTCTGTTTACTACTTCAAGGAAGTGTGCCTGGCTGCTGACCTGTACTCTGTATTCGGCTTCACCATCATCTTCGAGATGATCGGCCTGTTCCTGTTCCCGGTTATTGCACGCCATCTGGCACGTGAAAAGGTTTACTTCCTGGCCTGCGGCCTGCCGGTTATCGCAATGGTTGCCCTGGCAATCTGCGGCTACATCTGCCCGACCAGCTATGCTGCTGTTATCGCATGCTGCGCATTCCTGTTCTTCGGTTCCGGCCTGTCCCTGGGCACCACCACCTGCTGCATCGCTGACGTTATCGACTACGGCGAAGTGAAGTTCGGCAAGCGTAACGAAGCAATTACCTGCTCCGCGCAGACCTTCCTGATGAAGGCTGCACAGGCTGTTACCGGTCTGTTGTCCGGTGTTGGCCTGTCCCTGGTTGGCTATAACGCAGCCATAGCCGGTCATCAGTCCGCCGGTACCATTATGGGCATCCGCGTCCTGATGTTCGTCATCCCGATCATTCTGTGCGTCATCAGCTTCCTCATCTTCAAGTGCGTTTACAAGCTGAAGGGTGAGAGACTGTCTGAGCTGACCAACGAGGTCAACGCTCTGCACGCTGCTCAGCCGGCTGCTGAATAATTTCATTCACCAACCCGTTCCTATCTATCCATACATAAGGCTTTGGGAAGGGCAGAACATGCCCTTCCCGGAACCGAAATAAGTCAGAAGAACAACTTTTTTGTAAAGAGAGAGGCGATCCCATGCAAATCCTGTACCATGAATCCAGCCGCACCTTCCATCTGTGCAACAACAGCATCAGCTATATCATCAAGGTTCTGCCAAACGACCAGCTGGGAAACCTGTATTTTGGCAAGGCCATCCGTGACTGTGAATCCTTTGACCACCTGATGGAGATGAATCATCGTCCCATGACCTCCTATGTGTTTGAAGGCAATAAGACATTCTCACTCGACCACATCAAACAGGAATATCCGTCTTACGGCACCACAGACTACCGGCATCCCGCTCTGGAGATCCTGCAGCCCAATGGCAGCCGTATCACCGACTTTACGTATATCTCCCATTCGATTATCCCCGGCAAACCGGCACTGGAAAACCTGCCGGCTACCTACACCGAGCAGGAATCTGAGGCCCAGACCCTGATTTTTCATCTGCGCGACCCGCTTCTGGGTGCAGAGCTGGATTTATACTATACCCTGTTCGCTGACCGCCCGGTTATCGCCCGCAGCGCCCGTTTTGTGAACAACGGCAGCATGGATCTGCACCTGACCACTGCCATGAGCATGAATCTGGATCTGCCGGATTCCAATTATGACTTCGTACATTTTTCCGGCGCATGGGCACGGGAACGGCACATGAAAACCCGCCATCTGGAGGCAGGCATCCAGAGTGTGGAATCCACCCGGGGCACTTCTTCCCACAACCACAATCCCTTTATCATCCTCAAGCGCCCGGAAACCACGGAATTTTCCGGCGAAGCCATTGGCTTCAGCCTGGTATACTCCGGTAACTTTCTGGCACAGGTAGAGGTGGACAGCTGGGATACCACCCGTGTTACCATGGGCATCAATCCCTTCCAGTTCGACTGGAAGCTGGAACCGGGCGAGCATTTCCAGACCCCGGAGGCTGTCATGGTTTACTCCACCGAAGGCCTCAACGGCATGAGCCAGACCTTCCACAAGCTGTATCAGAAGCGTTTGGCACGGGGCTACTGGCGTGACCGTCCCCGTCCGATTCTGATTAACAACTGGGAAGCTACCTACTTTGATTTTACCGAAGATAAGCTGGTCAAAATCGCAGAAACTGCCAAGAATGACGGCGTGGAGCTGTTCGTTCTGGACGACGGCTGGTTCGGCGCACGCTGCAACGACTTCGCCGGTCTGGGTGACTGGGTTGCCAATCCGGATCGTCTGGCAAACGGCATCACTGGCCTTGCGGAACGCATTGACCAGTTGGGCTTGAAGTTTGGTTTATGGTTTGAGCCGGAAATGGTCAACAAGGATTCAGACCTGTTCCGTGCCCATCCCGACTGGCGCATCTGTACGCCAAACCGCCGGGCTTCCCATGGCCGCAATCAGTTTGTCCTGGATTTCACCCGCCAGGAGGTTGTGGATGCCATCTATGAGATGATGGCAAAGATCCTGTCCGAGGCAAAGGTATCCTACATCAAATGGGATATGAACCGCTGCATTTCTGAAGCCTTTTCCGCTTCCCTGCCGGCTGACCGTCAGGGTGAGCTGTTCCATCGCTATATTCTGGGTGTTTATCAGCTGTATGACCGTCTGACCACCCGTTTCCCTCATGTGCTGTTTGAATCCTGTTCATCCGGCGGCGGACGCTTTGATCCGGGTCTGCTGTACTACGCACCCCAGGGCTGGACAAGTGATGATTCCGATGCCATTGAGCGTCTGAAAATCCAGTACGGCACCTCCATGTGCTATCCCATCAGCAGCATCGGCGCACATGTTTCCGCCGTTCCGAATCATCAGATTTTCCGCACCACGCCCATTGACACCCGTGCCAATGTGGCGCACTTCGGCACCTTTGGCTATGAGCTCGATTTGAACAAGCTCTCCGATGAGGAGCGGGAAAAGGTACGTGAACAGATCAAATTCATGAAGGAATATCGTGAAGTGCTGCAGTTCGGTACATTCTACCGCCTTATCAGCCCGTTTGACAACAGCAATTTCGCTTCATGGATGGTTGTCAGCGAGGATAAGAAAACCGCACTGGTAGGTTATTATAAAATTCTCAATCAGGTCAACGCAGGCTATCACCGTGTCAAGCTGTGCGGCTTGGACCCGAATCTTTGCTACAACGTAACGGGCTACCGTGAGAACCCTGCATCCTGTCATTATGGTGACGAGTTGATGCATGTAGGTCTGCTCACCACTGACGGCGCATCCGGTCAGCCGGATGAAAGCAAGGAGCATGTCAGTCATGATTTCGACTCCTGCATCTTTGTGCTCCGAGCACAGTAACAATTGCTTATCTCTCTTCTTTCTATTTTTTCTCTCTTTTTAGATGCAAAACCGACACAGGAAACTGTGCCGGTCTTGCGTCATCAAAATTGTTTTTTTCTGCGCATCTGCTCAATACTCATGTGCTGAATTTCACGGGTCGTCTTGCGGTACTGGGATGGTGTCATACCGGTTTTGAGCTTAAATGCCTTGGAAAACACCAATGGGTCACGATACCCGCACATACTCGCAATGGTCCCGATAGGCAATGCCGTAATGGTCAGCTGTTCTTTGGCACGGGTCAGACGGAAATTGGCCAGATATTCGCTGGGCGAGGTATGCAGGATAGTCTGGAACAACGTGGACAGGTAATTCCGGCTGATCTCCAGATGCTCTGCAATGTCCCGTACCCGGATATCCTCCGCATAGTGCTCCTGAATGTATTCCACCGCCGTGCGTACATAATAATTCTGCTGCTCCGGATAAACCATATCCCGCTGTCTGGATAAATCCCGTGCCAGATGGGCAAAAAAGCGGTACAGCAGGGACTCCATCTCCAGCATGTCCGGCAAATCCTCTGCCTCACAGTGCAGCATGGATTTCACCACATCCAGCAGCTGCTCCCCGCAGTCCCCATGGAAGGTGGGCATGCTCACGGTCAGTCCCATTTCCTCCAGCAGCTTTTTGGCACGGGTACCGTCAAAGCCAATCCACAGGTATGTCCATGGATCGGCTTGATCAGCTTCATAGAACGTCATGACATTGGGTTCAATCAGAAAGCCCTGATCCTTCTCCAGTTCATAGGTCCGGCCGCCGAGCTGATATCTCCCTTTTCCCTTTAATACATAATGCAGAATATAATTGGGACGGACCGCCGGTCCGAAGCTGTGTCCCGGCTGGCACAGGGAATACCCGCAAAAGCACAGATACAGCTCCTGATTCTGTCGTTTCCTTTCCATTGTCCGTACATAGGATTCCTCCACCGGACATCCCTCCTATCTCCAAAATCGTTTTATTATATAGTGTAACATAAACCATGGATAAAATCTACCTGACAAAAAACGAGGTGAATGGTCTTGATTCTTTTGGAACAAGCAGAACTTACTTTACGAACCGGCGGCATGGATGCTGCCATCAGCAGCGTGTATGGCTGCAGCATAGAGGCGGTAGATCCTTACCGCAGCCGTCTGCTGCATGTCATCGACGGCTATCGTACTGCTTTCGGACGCACGGATGAAATCGAACTGTTCAGTGCACCGGGACGTACCGAGCTGGGCGGCAACCATACCGACCACCAGCGCGGCAATGTGCTGGCTGCCAGTGTCAATCTGGATATTATTTCCTGCGCGGCACCCAATGACAGCATGGTAATCCGTATCCAGTCGGAGGGCTATCCGGCAGATGAGGTCGACCTGAGCGACCTGACGCCCCATCCGGAGGAAACCAACCGTACCGCCGCCCTGATCCGTGGTGTTGCGGCAGCGGCACATAAGCGTGGCTTTGAAATCCGTGGCTTTGATGCCTACATGACCAGCAATGTGCTCAGCGGCTCCGGCCTGTCCTCCTCCGCGGCATATGAAACCATCATCGGCGTTATGATTAACCGTTTCTTCTGCGGCGGCGAGCTGACCGCTGTGGATATCGCAAAAATCGGACAGTATGCGGAAAATATTTACTTCGGCAAGCCCTGCGGCCTGATGGACCAGATGGCATCCTCCGTGGGCGGCATTGTGGCAATTGATTTCCAGGATGAAGCAGAGCCGAAGGTGCAGCGCATCAGCTATGACATGCATGCCAGCGAGCACTCCCTGTGTATCATTGATACCGGCGGGGACCATGCGGAGCTGACCAGTGATTATGCCGCCATTCCCCGTGAAATGGGCGAGGTTGCCGCAGCCTTTGGCAAAACCGTCCTGCGTGATGTACCGGAAGCGGATTTTGTCCGTTCCATTCCGTCCCTGCGCCGTCAGCTGGGTGACCGTGCCGTGCTGCGTGCCATGCATTTCTTTGCGGAAACCCGCCGTGCCGTAGCGGAAAAGGAAGCACTGGAAATGGGAAACTTTGAGCGGTTCCGTCAATTGGTTCGCCGTTCCGGCCGTTCTTCCGCCATGTACCTACAGAATGTCTACACCGGTGTCAATCCGGAGCATCAGGATATGTCGATTGCACTGGCACTGGCAGAATCCATTCTGGAAGGCCGGGGTGCAGTACGTGTTCATGGCGGCGGCTTTGCCGGTACCATTCAGGCCTTTGTGCCCAATGATATGCTTATATATTTCAAAACAACCATGGAATCCGTGCTGGGCAAGGATATGTGCCATATTCTGACCATCCGCCCGGCAGGCGGCGTGGTTCTCATGGCTGAATAAATCAACAGGGAGGAAATACTATCATGGCAATTCTCGTATTAGGCGGCGCCGGTTACATCGGCTCCCATACCGTATATGAACTTATTGACGCAGGCAAACAGGTAGTCATTGCGGACAATCTGGAAACCGGACATATCGAAGCGGTTCACCCGCAGGCAAAATTCTATCAGGGGGATATCCGTGACAGAGCATTTATTGATTCTGTTTTTGACAATGAGCAGATTGACGGCGTCATCCATTTCGCTGCCAACTCTCTGGTGGGCGAATCTATGACCAACCCGCTGAAGTATTATGACAACAACCTGTGCGGCACCAAGGTTCTGCTGGAGTCCATGGTGGCACATGGCATCGACAAAATCGTATTCTCATCCACCGCTGCTACCTATGGTGAGCCGGAGCGGGTACCGATTCTGGAAACTGACCGCACCGAACCCACCAACTGTTATGGCGAAACCAAGCTGTCCATGGAAAAGATGTTCAAATGGACTGGTCTGGCTCATGGCCTGCGGTTTGTATCCCTGCGGTATTTCAATGCCTGTGGTGCACATGTCTCCGGCAAAATTGGCGAGGCACACAATCCGGAATCCCATCTGATTCCGCTGATTCTGCAGGTACCCAATGGCAAGCGTGAATTTATCTCCATCTTCGGCGACGACTACGACACCAAGGACGGCACCTGCATCCGTGACTACATCCATGTGACCGACCTGGCACAGGCTCACATTCTGGCCATGGATTATCTGATGAAGGGCGGCGAAAGCAACATCTTCAATCTGGGCAACGGTGTCGGCTTTACCGTAAAGGAAGTCATTGATACTGCCCGGGAAGTTACTGGTCATCCGATTCCGGCAAAGACTACACCCCGCCGTGCAGGTGACCCGGCACAGCTGATTGCTTCCAGTGAAAAGGCACGCACTGTACTGGGCTGGCATCCGGAGCATGCTGATCTGCGGGAAATCATCGAAACCGCATGGAACTGGCATAAAAACCATCCGAATGGCTTTGCGGACTAAGGAGGATCATATGCTGGATTATATGAGTGTAAAAAAGCTGGTTACCTATGGCATCCGTACCGGCATGCTGGCTCCATCCGATGAAGCATGGGCAGTCAATCAGCTGCTGGAAACCCTGCAGATGGATTCCTATGAGGAACCGCAGGAGGAGATCGGTGACATTGATCTGCCGGAAATATTGAACCGATTATGCGACTGTGCCCTGGAAACCGGTGCGCTGACAGAAAACAGCATTGTCTATCGTGACCTGTTTGACACCAAGCTGATGGGTGCCATTACGCCGATGCCGAGCCAGGTACAGAAAAAATTCTTTGATCTGTATGAGGAAAATCCGCAGGCAGCTACCGACTGGTACTACAAATTCAGCCAGGATACCAATTATATTCGCCGTGACCGCATTGCAAGGGATGTCAAATGGGTAGCTCCCACAGAATACGGTGATTTGGACATCACCATCAACCTGTCCAAGCCGGAAAAGGACCCGAAAGCGATTGCAGCGGCAAAAAACATGCCGGCTGCCTCCTATCCCAAGTGCCTGCTGT
>SFJM01000050.1 GCA_004555915.1 Clostridiales bacterium
TTCTCTATCATCAGGCATAATATTTGCGGCGCACCATAATGGTGCGTCGCTTTTGCTTTACAATCCCATAATCTCTTTCACGATGCGGTCACAGCCCTTAATAGCTCCCACCAGTACCAGCAGATTAAAAGCCAACTCCCCAACGTAGGTCCATACCGCCGTGACAACGGATGCACCGGTATCCACGGCGGGTGGGCTGGACGAGATGGCGGAGAAAATGATGCAGGACAGTGCAATCACCACACCCTGCAAGCAGACACCCGCATAACTTCGAATGAAGTTTTTGCCCACGCTGCTGGTGGGCTCCCCGGCAAACGTGGACAGCGGAATCGGTGCAATGGCGGCGTACATCCACAGGCTGAACATTCTGCCGTAGACCGTGAGAATCATGGTAAAAGATAAAACCGTAATCAGCAGCCCGCCGATCAGCGTAACGCTGCTCATACCGGAGCTGCCCGATTGCGTAATAATGGTGGACACCATGCCCTGCACGATGGAGAAAACCGCCAGCATCAATTCCAGCCCATACGTCACCGCACCCTTGGCAAGCGCAAAGCGAATGAACAGCTTGAGCGCGTGTTCCGGCTTTTTGACCTCGACAAAGCTGCCGCAGGTTTTCATAACGCCCACAGCAAAGAAAAGCACCAGCAGCCCATAGCCAATCGCCTGCAAAGCGCCGTGAATGCCGATCATCACGCCCCAGACCTGCCCGCCCTTGAATGTCTGCGGGCTTTCGGTCAGCAGCAACCATATTTCTGCCAGCTTGTCATTCCATGTGGAGAGCGCGGCGTTTAAGTTGCTGACGATCCATGACTCACCCACAGGGCATCGCCGCCTTTCCTCTTGGAGCAATCCTCACGCGGTAATGAGGTCGAGGATTTCTTTGGCAAACGTAATCACCAGACCACCCGCCAGCGTCAGGAAGCCTTGGCTGAGTTGGCTGGGGTCGTGGCTCTGCAGGGACAGGCCGACCTGCACAATGCCCCACCCCAGCAGGATAAGACCTACGGCGCGAATCAGCAAAAAGATGAATGTGGAGAGATTTTCGACCACGACCAGCGGGTCATCTGCGGCAAAGGCGGGCAGGGCAAAAACAATGCCGCACACCATGACGGCGTACATATGATTATTCATGTAGACCTCCGTACTCTTTGTATGGTTGGGCGGATTTCAGCCGGTTCTCCGGGCAGAAAATCGTCCATGTCCAGAAGTTCGTAATTTTCGGGTGCGCCGGGCAAATCGTCCCGCGCGTTGTCAGCGGCAGTGTAGTCGTAAGGAGCAGCGCCGCCGTCCTCGGTGTAGCGGATATTCGGGTGTTTAAGCAAATTGTATTTGAAGTCCACCATCGGCCGTTCCCCTCGGATAAACAAAATACATTTGCTATTGTCGAGCAATCGCACCTCGTCCGGGGTCATAAGGTCTTTGCCACAATGTCAAGTGGTAAATTCAAAAAAGGACAAGCACTATCAAAGAAAGCAGTCTTTCATAGTGCTTGTCCTTTTCTTATTCATGTTTTCTGCCTTGCATTGTTCGAAACGCAGAACTATAATATACTTGATGGAGGTGCGAAATGGATTATATGACATTGAAAGAGGCCGCTGAGAAATGGAGCGTGTCACCTCGTAGGGTAAATTATTATTGCGCTGGTGGTCGTATCCCCAGCGCTGTAAAGATGGCCGGTGTTTGGCTGATTCCCAAAACTGCGGAAAAGCCGATTGATGGCCGGACGAAACAGGGAAAGGAACAGAAGCATGAGTAAGATATTACTTTTGGAAGATGATTTGAGCCTGATCAACGGGCTTTCCTTTGCGTTCAAGAAGCAGGGATTTGAATTGAATATTGCCAGAACGTTGAAAGAAGCGGATGCGCTGTGGGCGGATGGCAGGTATGATTTGTTGGTACTGGATGTATCCCTGCCGGACGGCACCGGCTTTGAATTTTGCAAACGGGTGCGGCAGGTTTCCAAGGTGCCGATCATCTTTCTGACCGCTTCGGACGAAGAAACGAGTATCATTATTGGGCTGGATATGGGCGGCGACGACTATATCACCAAGCCCTTCAAGCTTGGAGTCCTGGTTTCACGGGTCAATGCCCTGCTTCGCCGTGCAAAGGATTTCAGCGCAACGGACACAGAACTGCAATCGAACGGAATCAAGGTTCTTTTGCTGCAGGGTCAGGCTTTCAAAAATGGGGAGCTGTTGGATTTGACCGCTGCTGAATACAAGCTGCTGTGCCTGTTTATGCGAAACCCCAATACGGTGCTTACCAAGGAGCAGATATTAGATAAACTGTGGGACTGCGACGGAAATTATATCGACAGTAGCACCCTCACCGTGTATATGCGGCGGCTTCGCATGAAGATTGAGGATAACCCCAGTGACCCGCAGATGCTCCTGACCGTCCGTCGCATGGGCTATAAATGGAATGTAGTAGGGTGAGGCAGCCTATGAAAATACTTGCAAATAAGGATATCAGAAATCTGTTTCTTGCGGTATCGGTTATCTGGGCAGCATCCCTCCTGCTGGCACAGGGCTTTTTATGGCTGCGCTATCAAAGGCTTTCTTTGTGCCTACTGTTTATTTTTTTGTTGGCAGCGGCGGCTATATGGGTGGTTTGCTGCTCCTATTTCAAAAAGCAGAATAAGATCATGGAACAGGCGGTATCCCAGATCAATGTGTATCTTGACGGGGATAGCAACGCACGTATTGAATGCGACAGTGAGGGGGAGCTATATCGGCTGTTCCATTCCGTCAATTCCCTGGCGGCGGTTTTGAACGCCCACGCAGATAACGAGCTTCGGGAAAAGGAATTTTTGAAAAATACGATCTCCGATATTTCCCACCAGCTGAAAACACCGCTGGCGGCACTGAATATTTATAATGGCCTGCTTCATGAGGAAGATATAGAAGCGTCCTCCGTGAAAGAATTTGCTGACCTGTCTGAGCAGGAGCTTGACCGCATGGAAACGCTGGTGCAGAGCCTGCTGAAGATCACAAGGCTGGACGCCGGTTCCGTCACGCTGGAAAAGGGGGCCGAGAATGTGGCGGATATGCTGCGGGATGTTGAGCTGCATTTCGCATACCGGGCCAAACAGGAGCATAAAGAACTTGTCCTGTCCGGCCCGGAGGAGGTCCTTCTTTTCTGCGACCGCGACTGGCTGACCGAGGCCATTGACAACATCGTGAAAAACGCCCTCGACCATACGGAGAGCGGCGACGCGGTTCATATTACATGGAAAGCTCTGCCCAATGCCGTTCAGATCGCCGTAAAGGACAACGGCTGCGGCATCCATCCGGAGGACCTGCACCATATTTTCAAGCGGTTCTACCGCAGCCGCTTTTCCCAGGACAAGCAGGGCATCGGGCTGGGCCTGCCGCTGGCAAAGACCATCGTGGAAGCCCATAGCGGCACGATTGAGGTGGACAGTGAACTTGGAAAAGGCACGACCTTCACCATGAATTTTTTAATTCCTACAAAATTGTAGGCTGAGTGTAGGGTTACAGTAATATTTCGGTGCTATCCTTTCCTCATAGGCAGGAAAAACAAAAGCAGCCCGCCTATTTCGCAAAACATGAAGAAAGAGGTATATGCACGATGAATTTATTAGAGGTCAAAAACATTTGTAAGACCTATGGCAGCGGAGAAACCGCAGTCAAGGCTTTGAAGGATGTCAGTTTTTCCGTTCCCAAGGGGGAATATGTGGCCGTCGTGGGGGAATCCGGTTCCGGCAAAAGTACGCTGCTGAACATGATCGGCGCGCTGGACACGCCCACGACCGGCAAGGTGCTGATCGACGGTAAGGACATTTTTGCCATGGACGAGCGCAAGCTGACGGTATTCCGCCGCAGGAACATTGGCTTTATCTTTCAGGCGTTTAACCTTGTGCCGGAGTTAACGGTGGAGCAGAACATCATCTTCCCGGTGCTGCTGGACTACCAGAAGCCGGATAAGAAATATCTGGAAGAACTTCTTGCGGTACTGAACCTGAAAGAGCGCCGGAACCATCTGCCCAGCCAGCTCTCCGGCGGACAGCAGCAGCGTGTGGCGATTGGCCGTGCGCTCATTACCCGGCCAGCCCTGATCCTGGCTGACGAGCCGACCGGCAATCTGGACACCCAGAACAGCAGCGAGGTCATTGCCCTGCTGAAAGAAGCATCCAAAAAGTATGAGCAGACGATTATTATGATTACCCACAACCGTAGTATCGCGCAAACGGCTGACCGGGTATTGCAGGTATCGGACGGTAACCTCACCGATTTTGGGAGGTGCCGGGAATGAAAAGTTATTTAAGCCTTGTGCCGATCTCTGCAAAGGTGCGGAAACGGCAGAATCGGATGACCATTCTGTGTGTCATTATTTCGATATTTCTGGTGACAGCAATTTTTAGCGTGGCGGATATGATGATTCGAACCCAAAGCGACCGAATGACCGGCAAAAACGGAAGTTGGCACATAGAGTTGGACGGCATTTCTCAAGAAACAGCCCTGAAAATTGCGGAGCGGGATGATGTGGTTTCGATTGGTGCAGTTACGATATTTAACCCGGACGGAGAACTGCCCTACCGCATGGACGGAAAAAGGGTTGTACTTTATGGTATTGATGAATCCTATCTGACAATGAATTCAACTGGTGCCGCCGAAGGACGCTTTCCGCAGGGAATGGGCGAAATCATGCTCAGCAGCAATGCAGCGCGTGTCCTTCAAGTTGCAGTTGGGGACACTGTTACACTACGTACGCCGTCCGGAGACTGGGATTTTACAGTGTCCGGTTTGGGCGGTGTGGAGGAAAGCTACTATTCCGGGCAATATTCTTTGATGGATGCCTACCTGCCGCGCACAGCATTTGCAGCGCTGATGGAGCAGAACAACGTCCATAATCTTCAAACGTCATATTATGTCCAGTTTACCAGCGCGTCTAAGGCAGCTAAAGCAATCCCGGAACTGACGGCACAGCATAACCTGCCGGAAAATGCTGTCTCAGAAAACACCGGTGTGATGGCTATCGCCGGACATAGCGATAGCAGCGCCGCAAAAAATGTTTACAGCCTTGCCGCAGTTCTGTTTGTGCTGGTTCTTCTGGCAGGTGTACTGATGATCTCCGGCAGCATGAACAGCAATCTGGCACAACGAATCCAGTTCTTCGGAATGATGCGCTGTATCGGCATGAGCAAATCTCAAATTATCCGATTTGTCCGTTTAGAAGCGCTTAACTGGTGCAAAACGGCTGTGCCCGTAGGCGTTCTGCTTGGCACACTTGCCAGCTGGAGCATTTGCGCGGCGCTGCATTATGGCATCGGTGGCGAGTTTTCCACAACACCGGTTTTTCAAATCAGTCCTGTAGGTTTAGTCAGTGGCATCGTGGTCGGTATCGTGACCGTCCTGCTGGCGGCAGAGTCACCGGCGCGACGGGCGGCACGGGTCTCACCTGTGGCGGCGGTCTCCGGCACGGGAGAGAATCTTTCCGCTTCGCGTCATGCTTCAAACTATAGCTTTGGAAAAATCGAGTTGTCGTTGGGAGCCCATCACGCCATTGCCGGTAAAAAGAACCTGTTTTTAATGACATCTTCTTTTGCACTCAGTATTGTTTTGGTGCTCTGCTTTTCTGTACTGCTTAAATTTGCCGGCTTGCTTTTGCCCGGTCAAGCTCCGTGGCAGCCGGATATTCTCTTGAACGGGTACGGAAACGAACAGGTATTGTCCCGCAGTATGGCAGAACAGCTGCGTGCGATTCCGGGTGTTGGGTATGTCTGGGGCGCAACCGGTCTTACCAACACTCCTGCCAGCAGTCCGCAGAAAGAGGTAGAGCATGTGGTGCTGGGTTCCTACGATGATTTTATGATGGAAAAAAGCAGGGATCTCGTTGTAGCAGGCAGGATGGCCGATCAGGCAGCCAGCAGCAACGAAGTCATGACGATCTATAATAAAAACAACCCGTTGAAGGTTGGAGATACCGTTTATATAAGCGGAAGAGACCTTACCATTGTGGGGGCTTTTTCGGAGGGAATGTTCCCGGATGATGTTACAGTCATCTGCCCACAGGCGCTATTTGACCGTCTGGTCGGAGCGCAGAACTATAATATGATCGGCGTTTTGCTGAACGATTCAGCAACAGAGCAGACTGTAATGCAAATTGCCCACCTTGCAACAGACGAGATCATTGTATCGGATGTGCGAGAGCGTAATTCGCAGGAAGCTGCTACCTATCTGGCTTCCAGAATTGTCGTATATGGTTTTCTGGCGATTATTGGACTGATTTCTCTTTTTAATATTGTCAACAGCATTTCGATGAGCGTTTCTGCCCGTACAAAGCAGTATGGCGTCATGCGTGCAATTGGAATGGATGGCAGTCAGCTTACTCGGATGGTTGCTGCGGAAGCCTTTACCTATGCTGTTTCCGGGCTGATTGTCGGCTGTATTGCCGGTCTGCTGCTGAGCCGTATGCTGTACGCTCGACTCATTACACGCTATTTTGGCATGACATGGCATCTGCCAGGAATGACGCTCTGCCTTATCATTCTATTCGTATTTGCTGCCGCAGCTCTTGCGGTTCATGCCCCAGCGAAGCGGATTCGAAACATGGCAATTACTGAAACAATCAATGAATTATAATTGCAATCCACTTTGGAAAATTTAATGTAACATCTGCCGGACGACGGCAAAGAAAAAATCCCCATCCCTCATTGATTGAGAGATGGGGATCACTGATTATTCTGTAATCTCCGGGATTTCTCCGACAAAGTTATAAATGATCCTGACTTCCTGCACTTTCTGTCCGTCAATCTTCTTGACTTCACCCACCAGAATCTTGCTGATGAGCCGGTTCAGCACCGCCTCGTCCAGTTCTTCAATGGCGGCGTAGCGCCGGATTTCCCGGATAAAGGTGCGGACTTCGCTTTCCTGTTCGTCAGAGTGTCGCATCATCAACATCAGGTCTTGCAGGCGCTTCTGGTTGGCTTCCTGCTCCTGTTCCAGCGCCGCCGTCAGCTTCATAAAACGCTGCTCGGTCAGTATCCCTTTAGCCTTATCGGTGTAAAGGCTCAGGAACATCCCGTCAATCTCCTGATTTCTGGCTTCCAGCCGCTGGCGTTCTTTCTGCGTCTGGGAAGCGTCTATCAGATACCGGCGCTCCATCCGGCTGCTCAGTCGCTGATAAAATGCGTCGGCATCTTTGAGAGCCTGTGCCGCCAGTTCCTGAATGTCCTTCAGAACAAGGTCATACAAATCCCTTGCCTCGATCTTATGGCTGGTGCAGGCGTTCTTGCCCAGCCGGTTGTAGGTCTGGCAGATATAATACGCCTTGTCAATCGGCTCCCGCATCTCGCCGGTAAAACGGTTTTTTCCGGTTCTGCCCACCTTTTCATACCGCACCTGCATGGACTTTCCGCAGGTAGCACAGTAAATGATACCGTGGAACAGGTTATAGAAGGGACAGGAGTTGCCTTTCATAATGGTAGGTCTGCGGTCAATGATTGACTGCACCTGCTCCCATTCTTCCGGGGAAACGATTGCTTCATGGCAATCCTCAATGATTTCCCAGTCCTCACGGGGGATAATGTCATAGGTGTTGGAACGAATCCCTTTCTGATGTGTCCGGCAGACCAGATGTGCGCCCTTATAGAATGGGTTTCGCAGGATATGACTGATCCTTGCACCGCCCCACGCATAATAGTTGACGTCACATTCCGTATTGCTCTTTACCCTCGTGATAGGAACCTTGTCATCCATGAGCTGCTTTGCGATCCGCATACAGCCCCAGCCGTCCAGCGCCATGTCATAGATTTTTCGGATCACCGGCGCCGTCTCCGGGTCAAGGATCAAATGCCCCCGGTCATCCGGGTCACGCATCAATCCGAGAGGCGGCTGCCCACCACAAAACTTTCCCTGCCGGGAACGGGTCATACGCCCCGCCAGCACCTTTTTGGAAATATCCCGGCTGTACATATCATTCAGGATATTCTTAAAGGGCGTGATGTCCATTTCCTGGCGGGTCAGGCTGTCAACTCCGTCTGTAATGGCGATATATCGTACATTGTGTTTGGGGAAAAAGATTTCGATATAGCTGCCGGCCTCGATATAATTTCTGCCCAGTCTGGACAGGTCTTTTGTGATGACACAGCCAATCTTTCCCGCCTCAATATCAGCAATCATACGCTGAAAGGAAGGGCGGTTGAAGTTGCGGCCTGTATAACCGTCATCCACATAATACTCATACTGGAACATCCCGTTTTTTTCGGCAAAGTCCCGGAGCATAAGTTTCTGGTTGCTAATGCTCATGCTCTCATTATCGCTGCCATCGTCCAGAGAGATACGGCAGTAAAGCGCTGTGATTTTTTGATTGACTTGTTTTTTCCTGCTCATAGTGTTCTCCTTCTATGAACAGGGACACAATACCATTATAATACCATGTCCCCGTTCCTGATTCAACCGCTTTACGCCGCTTTTTGTGCCATTTCCCGATGTTCTAACCATTCCTCGAAGTGTTCGCAGGTCTGGCGCTCGATCAGCTGCTCAAAGGCTTCCCGCATGGTTTTGTCCCCGGAAAACTCCCGAACCACCACGAACCGGACTTTTTTATTCTGCTTCTTGTTTTTCTCCATAGGCTACCTCCATAGTGTGACAGTCCAGATAACCGTGTGCCGGCAACGAAGTCCGGCAACCAGCCTATAAAAACCTGTAAATGAATATCTGACTGTCAATCTTTGCTTGATAAGTTTTCTTGTAAAATCTCGTTGCTTTCGTTGCCGGACAGAAAATACTTGTGAAAAATCCTTTATTTATGGGCTTTTTCTATATCAAAACCATAGATTTGCCAGCAACGAACCCGGCAACCAACTGGCAACAGACCATCATTCTCAGGCAATCCACTCCTTCGGAAGTTCCAGCTGGCGGCATTCTTCCTCGCTCAGTTCCACAAATCCGCCTTCGTTGTCGGACAGTTCGTTGTCGAAATTGTCACATTCCCAACCCTTTTGCCTGCCGTACCCGGCGAACATCCTGGGATTGGAGAAAGGCTTCCAGCCGGTCACGACTGTGTTCATGATCTCGTTGATATTGTGCAGCTGCCACCGCTTCGGCTGGTCAAAGGTATGCCCCAGCGCCTCCTTGAACAGCTGCTTGGAACAGACCATGTTCCCAGTGTAGTGTTCCAGAAAGCCCTGTATCTGCCCGGCCTCCGTATCCTCCGGCATGAAGTCCTTCTGCACCTCCACCAGCTGACGCTGGATGCTCTTGCTGAATTTCATGGAATACTGTCCGCTGCGGTAAATGGTCATGGCTTCTGCCCACACCTGCAAAAGATAGGCTCTGGAAGCATCCTCGTCCTCCAAAATATGAAACTCCGCATTCTCCGAGTAAATCATGATTGGGAGAAAGCGCCGGTTCCCGGCCCGATCCAGCGGCAGGAAGTCCAATGTGTTGGAAGAACCGCCGAACACACACTGCCGCAGCCGGTCTTTGGGCTGGGATTCATAAGGCGTTCGGTAGGTTTCCTTCTGTCGGCTGATAAAGGAGCGAATTTCTTCAATGCTCTTTGCGCTGCTGGTGGCAAGCATTTCCGACATCTCGATGATCCAGTGGCCTTGCAGCTTCTGGAACACCCGGTCATCGTCCAGCTTTTTCAGGTCATCGGAAAACCACTCGTCCCGGATTGCCAGCAGGCGGAAGAAAGTGGACTTCCCGGCACCTTGGCCGCCTACCAGACAGAGCATTTCCTCATATTTGGAACCGGGACGGAATACCCGGCGGATAGCGCCCAGCAGGAAGTGTTTCAGCATTTCTTCCACATAGTCGCTTTCATCAGCGCCAAGAAAGTGGTGCAGGCAGGAGCGGATGCGAGGTGTCCCGTCCCAGACAAGGCTGTTCAGCACATCCTGAATCGGGTGATAGCAATTTTCGTTTGCTACAATGGAAAGTGCAGCTGTGCTCTTTTTCTCACTGGTCAGCTCGTAGTTCTGCTCAAAATAGAGGAGAAGATATTTCACATCGGTATCTGTTAAGGCGCTGGTGTTCCTGCGCCAGCCCAAATCCCGTACAATGTCCACCCGGTCGGTCAGGAGATTTAACCGGATAGCATCCCGCAGGAGCGGATCACAGCAGAACACGATCCGGCAGTTGTCGATGGTATTGGCGGTTTTTCTCTTATCGGTGACAGAAAGGCTTTGGCGCACATCATCAACGCTCTGTTCCGGCGCGATGGCTTCGGCTACACTCATCACTGCCTGCCGGGTGGCTGGCGGTAAATTCTGATATTCGCTGTTCAATTTTCCTCACCTCTTTTCCATACTCAGCAACCACGGAAGCACGTTCTTCTATGCTGTCAGATAGAAGAATATCCAGCAGATATTCAATATATGGCTGCTTGTGCAGAGCCTCCACAAACAGGGGATGCCAGTCATCCTCCGGCTGTTTGGGAGCATATTCTTCTTTCCAGCGTTCCAGCAGACTCAGGTAATCGCACAGCACCCGAAAGCATTTCTGCTCCGCCTGCCGGTATCGCACTTCCTCGCTGATTTTTCTTTTGATAATTCTCTTTTGGGGCGGATCATGGCCTTTGGTGTCAAAGCTGATAGAAAAATCCTCCGCCAGCTTCAAGGCCGCTTCTTTACTGTTCAGCCCAAAGAGGCGGGAAGTGAAATCAATCACATCCCCATCCGCCTGACAGGCAAAGCAATGGAACCGCCTGTCCACCTTCATGCTGGGATGCCTGTCATCGTGAAAAGGACAACAGGCCATCCCGTTCCGTCCTACTGGAATCCCATAAAATTCCACAGCCTGTCTTGTCGTGACAGACTGCTTTACTGTTTCAAATACATTCGATTTCCCCACCTCCAAACAAAACAAAAGGCACCCGGTTTCCTCAGAAAATCAGATGCCTTACAACTCCATATCCTGTTTTTTTGTCGGGGCGATCCGCCCCTCACGTTCCCATCGCTCCCGGTTCTTCCGGTCAGCGTCCAATTTGCCTTTCGTCAGCTTCTCTTTGATGGATTCTCTGGCTTTTTTCTTAATCTGCTCTTTGCCAGCCTGCTTGACCTCCGGCTTCAGCAGCACAGCCTGCACCTTTTTGAGAATCTTTTCTGCGGACTGCTGTAATTTTTCCCGTGCCCTTCCCAGTAGGGTATTTGCAATCTTCACCACTTCCGGCGAATTTTTTGCATTGGGGGATACCACGCTCTTTCGGTATTTCTCGATCACTTCCAAATCCTCAAGCTGGGTCTGTTCCCGTACCTTGTCTGTCACGACCTCCACTGCCTTGTCATAGGCCACATCGGAAACATCCTCCAACAGCGTCTCCACATCCTCGATTTTGAGCGTCAGTTCTTCCAGCTTTTGCTCCTGCGCCGCCATCTGTTCTTTCTGCTTCATCAGGATATAATCCTGCTTTTCCAGATAGTCACGCCCACCATAGGACGGCTCCTGTTCCAGATGAAGTCCATGCCGTTTGGCAATGTCAAACAGGATTGTCCGGCAGACTGCATCGAAAGTCTGTTTCCGGTTATTGTGCTTTCCTTTGGGCTGCTCCGGTTTTGGGAGAGGGATGCCCAGTTCTTCCAGCGCCTTTTCCTGCTGGGGACACAGTTCCCCGTAGCGGTTCTCACAGTCAAAGACGTGCCGCTCATGGATGTGGGGCGTCCCCTCGTCCTCAAATTCCTCATAGAACTCGTTGACGATGGAAAAGAGCGTTTCCGGTGAGACGGATTCCTCTATCGTGCCGATCTGGTAGATGCTTTCTTCCGGACAGGTCTTGTTATTTTTCAAGAGGTCATCCACAGTACGGTTGCGCTCAATAGGCATCTTTCCTTTCATGGTTACAGTGTTAAATCAATGTTGGGATGGCGGTCACGCTCGTGTTCCTGTTCGCGCTGTTGTTGTTCAGCGCGGTCGCGGCGGGCTTCGGTGAGGTGCTGCTGCACCTCTAGGGAGTGTTCCGCGATTTTGCGGCAGAGACGTTCTTCTTGGCGAAGCTGCTTTAGGGCTGTGTTGACTTGCTGGATGCGTGGGCTGTCTGGGTTTGTTTTATACAGCGATTTTCTTTCTGCAGTGAGCTGGATAATTTCACCCAGTTTGGCTTGTCGGTAAGTTTCCAGCTGTGCCAGCGTATCTATGCTGTAGTGGGATAGAAATTCCATCTGACGGATGCGTTGATTCAACTTGTAAGTATCCTGCCGAACAGCATAACTTGGACGGCTCGGCTTGCGAGGGAGCGCACCCAATTCGTATAGATAGCGATAATACAACGCCCGCAGCCCGGTCAGCTTGCGGCAAGGCTTCTTCCCGCTGCGCAGACGGCCATGTTGGATTATTGGTGGATTTTCAACATAAGGGCGGTAGCTTCGTGGATACAGGATGCGCGTCTGGATTGCTTCTGGCGTATACCGCTTGCCCAGCGTTTTGAACCGAACAAAGCGCTCCTTTCCGGGTGGGCGCAGTACCGGGTATTTGCGGTTGAATCGCAGTTCGTATCCTTTATCCTGCAGTGCTGCAACAAACTGCCGCCATGTAAGGCTTTGTTGAATCGCATCGTCCACATCCTGCCGAATAGCCGTGCGCCATGTGGGCTGGTTGTTTTTCTCCGCCAGCCACTCGGCGTAGGGCTTTGCCACATGGTTTGAGTTCTCGGTGTCGATGACCGACAGCTTATATTTCCGGCAAAGTTCATCCGAAACCGTGCGAATCTGCGTTACATAGTTTTTGCCGTTGCTGTGGTATTTTTTGCCGTCTATCCGGCTGACCGAATTCCAGACAATATGCGAATGGATATGCCCGGTGTTCAGATGTGTACCAATGACATATTCGTACCGTCCGCCCAGCACACGGTCTGCCAGTTCCTTTGCGATTTGGTGCGCCAGTTCGGGGGAGACCTCGCCCGCAGCAAAACTCTGTACAAGGTGGTATCCCTGCACACCGCCCGACTTGTGCCAGCGTTCCTTGGTTTGCCGCATATCGGCAAAGGCGGTTTCCAGCGTGCAGGCATACGAGCTTTCAAAGCAGGATTGCTCTGTTTTATCGCGGTTGGCGGCATAGTCGAGGGCGTCCTGCAAGGATACCGCCGTGGTCTTTTCTTTGTTCATCACATACTTCACCGCCCGATCCAGACGGCGGACAGGGATCACGGATGTGTAAGCCATATTTCATAGAGCCTCCTAGTAGTTTTCTTTTATTGTGAGCCAGACTTCCTTTGCAATGCGCGTCATCTCGTCCACGCTCTGCTGCCCCGCCACGCCCGTGCTGTTGGCACGGTGTGCAAGCTGGTTTGCGTTGTTGTACAAACCGGAAATTTGCCGCACAAGTTCCGCATGGTGTGTGCAGGGGCGCGGATGGATTTCTTTGCCCAAGATTAGGGAGCGCAGGTATTCCTCGCGCGAGAGTCCACTTGTTTTGACCTGCTCGCAAAGATGGCGGTACTCGCGCTCGTTCAGCCGCAGCGGAATGACATGACCGCGTCTGCGCATAGCGGGGGTTTGGGGATCACCCCAAAGGTGCGTTTGGATATCCAAACGCTATGCTAGCAAAACACGACACCCCGCAAAACGGTTCATGACACAAGGTCGTCGCCCTCCGAAACGGCTTTCTTCAAACCGTCCAAGGTCGTCACGATGCGGTTGTATTTCTGTGCCAAGCCGATCTGCGCATTGGCGGTCGCATCCTGATTGCGGCTGCATACCACCAGCATCGGGCAGCGCAGCAGCTTATCCCGCACAATGGCGGTGTATTCGCTGCGTTCCACGGCATCTTCCAGCACCAAATACTGGCTGTCCTGCAATTTGGGGCATACAGGCAGGTAGCCCAGCAGGTACACCTCGCGGCAATAATTGCGGAGATGTTTGGAGGTCGCGCCCTCGCTGGCGCAGATAAAAGCCCACGGTCGTTTCATTTTCGTGGTTCCTTTCTGAATTTCGGGAGTGAATCAGATTTGATTCACTATTTTCAAGTTGGCGGTCAAAAGTGAATCAGTTCTGATTCACTTCGGATTCAAGGGCATTTTTCAGCCGTTCAGTGCTGCATTGGAAGTAGGCGTCCGACATTTCAATGCCGACAGCCTCATAGCCTTCCTGCACAGCGGCCAGCACGGTGGTGCCTGCCCCGGCAAAGGGGTCAAGGATGCGCCCGCCCGGCTCGCAGATCTGCACCACATCCCGCATAAGCGGCAAGGGCTTTTCGGTGACATGGATGCGGTTCTGCGGGTTCGGGTAACGGAACACGCCCGGCAGACACCCAACATTTCTCTCAAGCGGCATTTTGCCGTTGGACCCCCACACAATGTACTCGGACTGCTGGCGGAAGCGTCCTTTCTGCGGGCGGCTGGCGACCTTATCCCACACGGCTACACCGCGCCAGGTCCAGCCCGCCCACTGCAAAGCCAGCGTCATGGCGGGCAACTGCCGCCAATCGATGAACAGGCAGACGGGCGCGCCGGGCTTGGCAATGCGGCGGGCATCCTGCAGCCATGCAGCTGTCCAGAACATCCAACTCAGCTGATCCATCTGGTCAGAATCGAAGTCGGGCAGCGCCTTTTCTTTGCTCATGCTGCTGTACTTCTCGTTGGTGCTACGGTTCTTGGTGGTCTGGCTGCTGCCGCCGCTGGCATAGGGCGGGTCGGTGATGATGGCATCGAAGCTGTTCGGTTCAAGCTGACGGAGAATCTGCAAAGAATCCCCGTGCAGGATCGACCAGCGGTCACCGCCGCAGTGTTCGGGCATCCGGAAATCAGGGTTGAGAATGTTGAGCGTTTCAGGAGTGTTCGTCAAAGACATCTTCCTTTCGTTTTATCGTTCAAAATCATGGGTACAGAGTTCTTTCGGGGGCGGGGTCCGGCTTGCCGTCTGCACAGAAACACGGTCATCTTCGAGTACAAAGCAGTCCTGCGTCCTGTTGTCGAGCTTGGTGCCGGGCAGGACAACGGCATTTCCGCGGCAGACTACATTGCCGGAAATTTCGCCATAGATGCGGGTGCTGCCGTCAATGGTCGGTGCGCACAGTGTCTGCTCATCCTGCCGAATCACGGCATACCCGCAGACACAGCTTTTTCCCATAATGACCCCGCCGCATACGATGGCATCATCCTGCACAGTCGCATTTCCTGTTATGGTGGCGCTCTTTCCGACATAGGCGCAGCCCTTTGCAACGGCGCGATCTGTAAGGACTGCGTCTCCGCAGACAACTGCGTTTTCACAGGCGATGGCATCCTCCGAAATCCACGCGCGACCCTCTTGGTCGAGGTTGTCATAGCTTTCCACATAGCCGCCGAGCATCCCGGCAAGGACATCCTCGGTCAGATCCGTCACCGCGCGAATGCGGTGCAGGTTCGGGTTATCGGGATGGACAATGTCGGTGATCTCGTATTTCTTCATCTGGCAT
>SFJM01000018.1 GCA_004555915.1 Clostridiales bacterium
CTTCCGGTTGTCTTTCTGAGTATAAAACTTCAAAAGAATTTCAGGTTTGTAATTCGTTCAAGTTCACGTTGTTTAATTTACAAGGTACAATGTTCGCCGCTCGCCTTTCAGCGTAGTAGCTTTCTTATTATATCACCGAACCGCAAGCTTGTCAAGAAGTTTTTTCAACTTTTTTCAAGTTTTGGTTCGATTCGCTGTGATGATTTCTCATCAGCAACTTTTATAGTTTATCATGACTTCATCGGTTTGTCAAGAACTTTTTTCATTTCTTTTTCAAATCGTTTTTGTCATGGTCGCTGATCTCTCAGCGGCAACTCAATTAGTTTAACATGTTCAAACCGATTTGTCAAGCACTTTTTTGCCTCCCGGCCAGTAATCTTGCCAAATGTTTTGCTTTTCCGTGTCGCTCTCGTTGAGTGCCTGATTAGGATACCACTTAGGGAGAAGAAAGTCAACACAAAATTCCGCATTTTTCGTGGTTTTGTCAGATTGCACAACAGAAATCCTGTATTTTATCCTCTCGTATATGCCTGTTACACGTAGTTTTGTTACATTTTCTGTACATTTCTCTTTGTTTTGTCATTCAGCCCATTCTATGCATATCTCAGCAGGTAACTAGAACGACAAGAAGCAAAGGCTCCCTCATGCAAAGGGAGCCTTTTTCCTTACAGCTTATCCTCCTGATAATGTGCGCGGACACCGCCGATGAATTTCAGGCGTGTTCTTGCGCACAGGATGTTTGCTTCACCGATGGTCTTTTGTTCAATGCGTACCGGTACAGCAACTTCCTTTAAATGCATGCCGATCAGCGTACCGCCGATATCCATACCTGCATCGGCACGGATATGCTCCACTGCAACCGGCTCCACAAAATTCTGCCAGCAGGTTGTGGCAAAGGAACCGCCTGCTTTAGGCTGCGGCAGGACATTGACCGGTTCATAGCCACAGGACTCTGCCGCCTGGCGCTCCAGAATAATGGCACGGTTTAAATGTTCACAGCATTGTGCAGCCAGATAAATGCCATGGGATTCCAGTACGCCATATGCACCACGATAAATAGCATCGGCTATATCCATAGAGGATGCGGAACCGATTTTCTCGCCGCCCACCTCACTGGTAGAGCAGCCAATGACAAATACATCACCCATTTTCAGTTTTGCCTGTTCCAGTACCTGGGACACAGCCTGTTGGGTCTGTTGTTCTATTTCTTTGAGATCCATATGATAGATGCCTCCTTATTGATGAAAAAAAATCTATGCATTTATCGCTCGCGTATCATCTGTCGATATCCGAGCGGTACAAAGCCAAGTCGTTCATATAATGCCTGTGCACGGGGATTTTCCGGCGTAACTTCCAGCCGGAACCGGGCAGTATCCGGATAGGCATCAAACAGCCAATGGAAAAACGCCTGTCCCAGCCCCTGTCCCCGCATAGAAGGTTCAATCAACAGTTCTTCTATCATAATACAGGGACCTGCTTCTGAGGAATACAGATGGGTAATATAGGCATAGCCTGCCTTCTCGTCATCCACCTCCAGAATGAAACCGGTAATCAATGGGTTATCGGATACAGCCTGTTGAAAGGTCTGCTGCAATACCTCTGCCGGTACGGCATGGTCAACAGCATCGGATGCATAAAATTGTCGGACCCGCGGCATGACATATGCCTGATCCTGTTCTGTCATCAAACGAACGGTTAACATAAGAATCTCTTTTCCTTCAATCAAAATTTATTTCAGTGATTGTTCCGTAATGCTGCGGCGGCACTGTGCCAGATGCAGCAGCATGGCATCATAAGCAGCCATGCCATCATGTGCGGCAATCGCTGTAAGTATTTCCCGATTGGTGCGGGCCATTTCTTCCCGTGCCTGCTGGGATGGCATACCCGGCAGCATAGAGGGTGGGCCACACAGGATTACAGCCAGATTGGGTACGACAATATTACCGGAAGCCCGTGCAATAGCGGCATGGAATGCGGTATTTTCTTTGGAAAAATCCTCACCTGCCAGCATTTTCTTTTCACATGCATCACACAGCTGCATCAGCTTATCCAGCTGTTCCGGTGTGCTGCGGCCTGCTGCCAGCGATGCAAGACGCGGCTCCACAACAAACCGCAATTCCAGCAAGTCGGTTGCCACACGTACTTTATCATCCAGAAATTGCAGGCCCAATGGATCCTCACTCACACCGCTGCGGGCAGAGACAAAGGTACCTGCGCCACGGCGGATTTCCACCACGCTGCGGCTGACCAGTGTTTTGATGGCTTCACGCACGGTACTTCTGCCCACACCCAGCTTGGATGCCAGCTCAAATTCATTCGGCAATTTATCCCCCGGCTTCAGTTCTTTGCCGATAATATTCCGGACAATTTCATCTGCAACCCGTTCGGTCAGTAATTTTCCTGTTTCCATACGCTTCTCCTTACTTCTCTTTTTATGGAAAAGAGAAGTAAGCAAGAGAAAACCAACCGTGCGCTCCCGCGCACTGCAAACCCGCCAGACATACTGGTCTGTCGGTTTGCCCCTCTCCCGCTTTGTCTTTTGTTCCCTTTTCCGTTATATAATCTGCTTTTTTTGGAAAAGAGAAGCAAGAGAAAACCAACTGTACACTCCCGCGCACTGCAAACCCGCCAGACATACTGGTCTGTCGGTTTGCCCCTCTTACACTTTCGTTTCGGTTCTCTTTTCCATGATATTCAACTATGAACTATCGCACCAAAGGCTCCCTCAGAGGAGGGAGCTGTCGCCGCAGGCGACTGAGGGAGTTCGCAGGATAAAACTGGTTTCCGCCAAATGTACGATTGATACATTCGCTGGAAAAACTCCCTCCATCTTCTTCCTTCGACCAAAGACAATTTCCGCTTTATTCTTCCCCCTTTTCCTTATTATATAGTATACCAGCTTTTTCTCCCAGGGGAAAGGTCTGAATGGGGGAATAAAAAAAGAGACGCAATGCGTCTCTCCGGTTAATCCTGCTGTTTCAGCCATTCCAGCTGCTGTAAAGCGGCCTCCCGTATTTTCGGAACAGAGCTCTGTGCGGAAAGCTGATAATAATTCCGTGCAGCTTCTAAATCCTCCGGCATACCGATGCCATAGGCATAACAGTCCGCCAGATAATGCTGGGAAATAATGCTGCCTCCCTGTGCTGCAAGCTGCAAAATAGAAAATGCCTTGTCAAAATCGGCAGCCAGTCCATCATTGCCATACAGGTAAGCAAGACCGATATATTCAATGGCATCGGTTTCACCTTCCCGAAGCTGATGCAGCATAGATGCTAGAACAGCATTCCCGCTTTCCCGAATATCCTGCTCGATTTCCTCCAGCTTGATATTGATGTAATTATATGGTCCCAATTTCCCCTGCGGCATGGATCTATCCCCCATATTTCATTGATTTAGCTACAATATTCCCCCTGAATACTGTTATTGTGCTATAAAATTCAGATTGATATTACAATAAAACAAGTCACTCGTTTTGTCAATACAAAAGGCAAATAAATATACCAAAATTCTGCAAAAAAATGAAACCGTTACCTGTAAAAAGTAACGGTTTCAAGGTATCATTAGGAAAGTGAAACTGGAGTTACAGTCAATGCACCATCCTGCAGATCCACCAGCAACTTGGTGCCGGCAGCAATTTCTCCTGCAATAATGGTACGTCCCAACAGCGTTTCTACATTGCGCTGCAGGAACCGCTTCAGCGGACGTGCGCCATATACCGGGTCATATCCATGGTCAATGACATACTGCTTGGCTGCATCGGTCAGTTCAACCGACAGCTGTTTGTCAGCCAGACGCCTGCTCAGACCGGCAATCAGCAGATCAATGATGCCTGTGATATTTTCCTTGGTCAATGGCTTATAGAATACAATTTCATCCAGACGGTTCAAAAATTCCGGACGGAAGGAACGGCGGAGCAATTCATTTACCTGTGCCCGGGCATCCTCACGAATTTCACCACCCGCATCAATGCCATCCAGCAGGGCGGAAGAACCTAGGTTCGAGGTCAGAATCAGGATGGTGTTTTTGAAATCTACCGTCCTGCCCTGAGAATCGGTAATTCTGCCGTCATCCAGTACCTGTAACAGGATATTGAATACATCCGGATGTGCCTTTTCAATCTCATCAAACAGCACAACGGAATACGGATGACGCCGGACGGCTTCTGTCAGCTGGCCGCCTTCTTCATAGCCTACATATCCGGGAGGTGCGCCAATCAGACGGGATACGGAGAATTTCTCCATATATTCCGACATATCAATGCGTACCAGGTTCTTTTCATCGTCAAACAGGGTTGCTGCCAGTGTCTTTGCCAGCTCGGTTTTACCGACACCCGTCGGGCCCAGGAACAGGAACGAACCAATCGGACGGTTCGGGTCC
The DNA here is from genome assembly GCA_004555915.1 of Clostridiales bacterium. Classification (GTDB taxonomy): domain Bacteria; phylum Bacillota; class Clostridia; order Oscillospirales; family Butyricicoccaceae; genus Butyricicoccus_A. The sequence continues at coordinate 4,378 of SFJM01000018.1, forward strand.
TGAATGCCTGCACGGGAACGAAGAATGGCTTCGGATACACGCTTGACCGCTTCATCCTGTCCAATCACACGCTCATGCAGAGTATCCTCCAGATGCAGCAGCTTTTCCCGTTCGCCTTCCATCAGCCGGGCAACCGGAATACCGGTCCAGCGTTCAATGATACGGGCAATCTGTTCCTCGGTGACACGGTCACGCAACAGGGTATGTGCATCCTTGCTTTCTGCCTTGGCTTCTTCCTCAGCCAGCTGTTTTTTCAGCTCCGGCAGCCTGCCATATTTCAGTTCCGCTGCCTTGTTCAGGTCATATTGCTCCTCTGCACGCTCAATATCCGCATTCATCTGCTCAATATCCGCACGCAGCTTCTGTACCTTGCCAATGGCATTCTTTTCATTGTCCCAGCGGGCCTTCATGGAGTTGAATTCTTCCCGCATTTCTGCCAGTTCCTTCTGGATTTCTGCCAGATGCTCCTGAGACAGCTGGTCATCTTCCTTTTTCAGGGCAGCTTCTTCAATCTCATGCTGGATGATTTTACGCTGGATAACATCCAGCTCGGTCGGCATGGAATCAATTTCCGTACGGATCATCGCACAGGCCTCATCCACCAGGTCAATGGCCTTATCCGGCAGGAAACGGTCGGTAATATACCGGTTAGACAGGGTTGCTGCCGCAATCAGTGCGGAATCCTGAATTTTAACGCCATGGTAAACCTCATAGCGTTCCTTCAGGCCACGCAGGATGGCAACGGTATCCTCCACGGTCGGTTCACCGACCAGTACGGTCTGGAACCGGCGTTCCAGTGCCGGGTCTTTTTCGATATACTGGCGATATTCATTCAGGGTAGTAGCGCCGATACAATGCAGCTCGCCGCGGGCCAGCATCGGCTTGAGCAGGTTGCCTGCATCCATGGCGCCATCGGTCTTACCGGCGCCGACAATGGTGTGCAGCTCATCAATAAACAGGATGATATTACCCTCACTCTTTTTGACTTCATTGAGGACAGCCTTCAGGCGTTCCTCAAATTCACCGCGATATTTTGCACCGGCAACCAGAGAACCCATATCCAGAGAGAAAATGGTTTTATCCTTCAGGGTACCCGGTACATCGCCCTTGACAATCCGCTGTGCCAGACCTTCCGCAATGGCGGTCTTGCCGACACCCGGCTCACCAATCAGTACCGGATTGTTTTTGGTTTTACGAGACAGGATACGGATGACATTACGGATTTCATCATCACGGCCAATCACCGGGTCCATTTTCTTCTGCCGTGCCCGTTCCACCAGATCGGTACCGTATTTTTTCAGTGCATCATAGGTATCCTCCGGGGAATCGGTGGTGACACGCTGATTGCCCCGCACGGTGGACAATGCCTGTAAGAATTTGTTTCTATCCATACCATAGCTGCGGAACAGGTCACGTACCGCACCGGCAGCTGTATCAATCAAAGCGAGGAAGAGATGCTCCACAGAGACAAAATCATCCTTCATCTGTTCGGCATTCTGTTCCGCCTGATTCAGGGTTTTCTGCAGGTCACCGGTGACATACATCCGGCTGGCATCCCGTCCTCCGGAAATACGCGGCAGCCGTTCCACAGACTGCTGTACCTGCTGCTGCATGGCAGACGCATCTATGCCCATCTTGGTCATCAGCTGGGAAATCAGCCCTCCATCCTGCCGCAGCAGGGCGAGCAGCAGATGTTCCTGTCCCATTTCCGCATTGCCATATTCATTATATAACGACTGTGCGTCCTGAATTGCTTCCAGGGATTTTTGGGTAAACTTCTGTGCATTCATTTGAACAACCTCCTTCGGAGAAAACAGGCAGACCGGCTTTGCGTCTGCTGTTCCGGATTTCTTTTCGATTGCATTATAAGTCTGTCAAGGCGGAATTACAAGAGAAAAGTTGTTACGAAACTGTTAATTTTAGCACTCGATGCAAGAGAGTGCTAAAAACAAGCAAAAAGAAAGGCGGTGCATTCCGGAACAAGAATGAAAGCTGTGACATCCATATTGACACAGTGACGTGAAGAAACCCCGGAGAGCCACCTCCGGGGTTTCCCTTTATTAATAAAATCGTTCCACATCTCTGTCAATGCAAACAGACAAGGCTCCCTCAGAGGAGGGAGCTGGCGCCGCAGGCGACTGAGGGAGTTCCATCCCACTTACAAGTCTGTACAGCAGTTACGGTTGATACTTTTTACTCCCTCCGTCATTTGCTGACGCAAATGCCACCTCCCTCCAAGAGGGAGGCTTTTGCCAAACCATTTCATTGGCATCTCATCAGGCAAAATGAACCGTATGATCCAAAGGCTTCTTCCTAACAGAACAACAGGACAGCTTATGAAAAGATATCGGTCTGCATAGAGTTACAATTGATACGAAAGCATTACGCTTTATTGTTCCATCACTAAAATCGTGCCGGAAAGCGGCGCAAGCTGGATAGACCCGGTGATTTCGCCTTCATTCACCACGCCGCTGCCGGAGAACCGGCTGTCGTCACTGTTCACCAGCTCCCGCCAGCTGCCTGCGGGCACCCGTACGGTTTCCGGATGCAGGCCGAAGTTCATGACGCAGGCAATCGTCTGCTTCCCGTCCGCAGAACGGCGGGCAAAGGCAAATACCGTCGGCGGATTGCCCGGTGTATCCAGCCAGCGGAACGCACGCGGGTCATATTCCGTATCATACAATGCCCGATGGCTTGCGCCAATGGTATGCAGCTCCCGGCAATACCGGTTAAACGCATCATGCACCGGATAGGTCATCAGGTTCCAGCCCAGTTCCTTGTTTTCATCCCATTCCCGGAATTCTGCCAGCTCATTGCCCATGAAGTTGAGCACCTTGCCCGGATGGGCACACATATACAGGTACAACAGCCGCAGCTGGCTGAATTTCTGGTCATAATCGCCCCATAGCTTGTCAATAATGGTACGCTTGCCATGTACCACCTCATCATGTGACAGAGGCAGGATAAACAAATCATCATAAAAATATGCCATGGAAAACATCAGCATATTGCGGGCATGATACCGGTCATGGGGATGCATGCCGAGATATTCCAGCGTGTCATTCATCCAGCCCAGATCCCATTTATAATCGAAGCCCAGTCCGCCATACTGGGGCGGGGCGGTTACCTTCAGGTAATTGGAGGAATCCTCCGCCATCAGCATGACCTGCGGATAGGTCTGCTGCAAATAGAAATTGGTATTGCACAGGAACCACCGGCCCGGTGCATTGTCATTGAACTGTCCCGGCTCACCGTTTTTATAAATCAGCTGGGATACCGCATCATACCGCAATCCGTCAATATGATAATAATTGATCCAGAAATCCAGGGAGGATTTCATAAAGGACAGGGTATGGGGCTTGGTATAATCAAACAGGACGGTTCCCCATTCGGTATACCGTTCGTCCGGATTGGCGGATTCATACACAAAGCCGCCGTCAAACTGATGCAGGCCAAAGAAATCCGTCACAAAATGCAGCGGAACCACATCCAGAATGACACCGATCTTCGCCTGATGGCAGCGGTCAATCAATTCCATCAGCCCATAGGGATCGCCATACCGGCTGGTCGCGGAAAAATAACCGGTTGCCTGATAGCCCCAGGAACCATCAAAGGGATGCTCCGTCAATGGCATCAGCTCAATATGGGAAAAATGATGCTCCTTCACATAGGGAATCAGCTGGTCCGCCAGTTCCCGATAGGTCAGCATACGGCCGAATTCCCGTTCCTCTGCGGTGGGAGCCTGTTCCTTTCCCTCCTGCATGCGCCGCCATGAGCCTGCATGGACTTCATAAATGCTCATGGGACGGGTATAATTTTTAAAATCCTGCCGGCGGTATTCCATCCACTCGCCATCCCGCCAATGATAGTTGTCAATATCCCATACCCGTGACGCGGAACTGGGACGAAGCTCGGAATAAAAGGCAAACGGGTCCGCACGGTCAATCTTTTCCCCGCTGGGTGTTGTGGTCCGATATTTATACAATGCACCATAAGGGATATTATCACAGAAAATCGTCCAGACACCATCCGGGCGGCGATGCATCTGCCAGCCTTCCCAGTTGTTAAACTCACCTACAAGCTCCATATTGGCAGCATAAGGTGCATAGACACGAAATACAATGCCGTCCTTGCCATATTGATGGTCTGCATGCGCACCGAATACCTCATACGCCTTCGCACTCTGTCCGGTTAAAAACTGTTGAATTGATGTATCTACATTCATGACGGCCTCCTGATGTTATGAAATGTATGCTTTATATTATACCATTTTCCCGCAACACACGCAACGATAAAAACAGACAGACTGATGAAAACAGCATGAATCACCGATATATTCAACAAATAAATAAAATATTATCAATATCATACAAACACAGGATATATACATGCTTATCATGTAAAATGAATAAAAATTGACCGGAATTGCTTCTGTGAATTTTCCAGTGACAAATACCCACCGTTGCGGTATAATAAGCTTATCTATCCGAATCTATGATGTTCCCTTTTCGCAGGAGTTGAAAATCATGAAACATATCAAACGATTGGGCTGTCTTGTGCTGGCAGGGCTGCTGTTATGCGGCGTACTGGCAGCAGCATTGCCCCGGGAGGATACGGCAGTCCAGCAGCAGGCATCCATTCCGGCGCTTGCCCTTGAACCGGAAAAAGAGCAGCTTTATACCATGAAGGTGGCTGACCGGGTTCAGCTGCAAATTGTAGAAACCACAGAACCGGAACAGCCGGAACCCGATTCCGGTGCACCGGAGGAAACCCCCGGTTCCGCGCCGGATGCCGAACTGCCGGAGGAGCCCGGCTCTGAGCCTGCCCCGCCGGATGCAACGGCCAGCAGCTGGAAAAGTGACGATGAAACGGTTGTCACCGTGGAGGAAACCGGCCTGGTAACTGCCGTAGGCGAAGGCACCACCAGGGTATACCGGGCTGTGACACAGGGGATTGTTTCGGTTACCATTACGGTTTCCGGTTATGCTGTGACGGAAGTACAGCTGGAAGCCGCTGGCACCATGAAGGTTGGGGAAACCCAGACCATTCAGGCTACAATCCTGCCGGAGCAGGCGGAAACCACGCTCCGGTGGTCCTCGGACAATCCGGATGTACTGGCTGTTTCCGATGATGGCACGGTAACCGCTGTCAGCACCGGCAAGGCAGCCATTACGGCAGAAGCGGAAAACGGTATCACTGCTTCGGTGGAAATGACGGTTTCCGAGGATGTCCTCAACGGTATTTCCATCCAGCCCGCTTCCCTGTCCCTGAAAATCGGCGCCAGCCAGGCGGTTTCCATTGTAACCGATCCGGCCGGTATGGATCCGGGCGAAATCAGCTGGAAATCCAGTGATTCCTCCATTGCTTATTATAAAAACGGAAAAATCCATGGTGCCGGGGCAGGTAATGCCACCATCACCGCCACAACAGCCGATGGCAAATCCACTTCCTGTAAGGTACGTGTCACCGGCGGCAGTCTTGCCGTCAATCCGGAAGCACTGACCCTGCGTGTCGGTGCAGTACAGACCATTCAGGCGTATGTCACCCCCAGGGGGACACCGGTCACATGGGCCTCCGGCACCCCGGCTGTTGCCCGTGTGGATCAAAACGGCAGAGTGACTGCAATCAAGAAAGGCGCAGCCCTGATTACAGCGAAGGCAGGCGGACTGACGGCTACCTGTGTGGTTACTGTGATCCAGCCAACCACCCCCAATCCCATCCGTCCTTCCACACCGAATACCGGTTCTTCCAACTTTTTCCCGTTCTCAGGCGGCGGTATCCTGTACCTGCCGGGAAGCCTGATCTCGACGGATACATTTTATACCATGCCCGCCAATATTCCCTCTGCTGTCTATCTGACGGTGGACAGTGACCTGGGCACTGCGACAGATTCTATCCTGTCCGCATTGTCCAGCTACCATACAGCAGCAACCTTCTTTGTCCCCATCAATGACCTGTACGCATCGGATGATGTCCTGCGGCATATTGCAGGCAACGGCAACAGCATTGGTTTCCTGCTGACGGCGGAACAGGCTTCCGCCTATAACACCATCCAGATGCTGAATACGGCAAATGAACAGCTTTCTGTGATTACCGGCACACCGACTTACCTGGTACGGATTGCCGGCGGCAGCAGCGGAAATATTACCCCGGAGCAGGCAGCAGCCCTTATGAATGCCGGATACCGGCTGTGGGACTGGAACATCACTGCACGGGAAACCGCCCTGTCTGCTGAAAACGCCTATGCATCCATCAGCCGCGGAATCAATACCACCAACGCTGTGACAGTACGCTTTGGCAGCAATACCAATACCGCCGCTGTCCTGCAGCAGCTTCTGCCCTATATGAAATACTGCGGCATACCGGCATATGCCATCAGCGCCGGCGACCTGCCGGTGTGCAACACGGCGGCAGGGTAAACGGCATCCCTTCCCATATCCCCCATGAAACGGAGCGTTAACCTATGTCTACCGATATCCGCGCACTGCTGGAAGCCAGCATGAAAACCAAAGAACTGCGCCCCTCCGATATCCCGGAGCTGGATTTATATATGGATCAGATTATCAGCCTGATGAGCACCCATCTGGGCAATGAGGGCGAAAAGGAACCTTTAACCCGTACCATGATCCATAATTACAGCAAAGCCGGTGTCATCGCCCCGGTCAAGGGTAAAAAATATTCCAAAGAGCATATTTTACAGATGCTTGCGGTATATTCCCTCAAAAATACCCTGACCATCACCCAGATCAAACGTATCCTGTCCGGCATTGCCCAGAGCGGCAGCGGTGCAAAGGAGCTGGCCGATTGCTTCAATACCCAACTGGAACGTCGGGATGCTGTCAGTACGCATTTGATGCGTTCACTGGAACAGATGATGAAAGAAAATGATATGAATGTGGATACGCCGGAAGCCGCTCTTGCTTTCCTGCTCACCCTGACGGACCTGACCGATACCCTGACCGCCTTTGCTTCTGCCATTACACAGGAATGCTTTCCGGAACTGCCGGAAAAGCCGGGTAAAAATAAAAAAACAGACAAAAAAACCTCCCGGTAAAACGGGAGGTTTCTGCTTTATGTTTCTTCTTCCATGGAAGCCTGATAGGCACGGTAAACTGCCGTGGACATCTGAATCAGCTGTAATACAGCCGGAAGCTGTGCAATTTCATCCCGTGTTACCGGGTCTTCCAGAATTTCTGTAATATTCTGTTTGGCAAGGAATGCTTCTGAGGGCATAGTCTGCCGTTTCCACTGGCACAGCCAGCCTAACTGCTGCCCCAGATCATAGACAGAATCGGAATAATAATATCCCAATGCCGCCGTAGATAATTCATCCTTTTCCGTATCCAGACAGGTTTCTGACGAGACATATACCATCAATGGGAACTGTGCACCGGATGGCCGGATTTTTGCCGCAGCACTTTGCAGATCCACCAGCGTTTCCTTGATAAATGGCAATTGTGCCAGATTATTCTGTATGCCTTCCGACAGTTTTTCCTCTGAAATCGAGCCATTCGGTACAGAACCCAGTGCCACATCTGCCAGCTGCTGCTGGACATCTTCCACTGCGGCCTGGATATTGGTACCGGAAATGCCTGCTGTGGCGGAAAAACCAAGATTTTCAGCCGCTGTCGTACCAGTCAATGCCTTTACCAGCCGGTTATGTGCCTGCATCAGCTGGATGGGACTGGCATCAAAATATGCCTTGAGATCCGCGGCGGACATGGCGGGACGGTCCTCCAGCGCGGTAATCAGATGCTCCAGTGCGTCAATCTGCGCACTGGAAATGGTTGGAGTTGCCAAGACGGGGAAAACCTCCTTTTTATATATGGATTGGTGAGCTGCCTGACTGATATAATAGGAGCATTCCTCCCGCCTGTCAAACCGGTTTTTCCCCTGTTTTTCTCAAAAAAGAAACAAAAATCCCATGGAAAACTACGGCTCTCCATGGGATTGTCCTGTATTTGTCCGGAATGGATTTTTCCTTCCGGAATTTTTTTATGCCTCCGGTGTACCTGCCGGTTTTTTCCGCCTGCGTCTGGGACGACGGGGACGATTGTTTTCCTTTGCCTGCTCTGCCGGCTGTTCCGCAGCCGCTTCCACATTCTGGGGCTTATTGTTGTTCAGATTGCGTCTGCTCCGTCCGCCGCGGCGGGAACGGGAGCGTCCACGGGAAGGCTTGCCCTCATGGGGCTTTTCCTGCATGGGATAGGGATTGTCCTCCCGTACCGGAATCTGTTTGTCAATGGTTTTCTCAATGCGCCGCAGGTATGGCACCTCATCCGCCTGACAGAAGGTAATGGCAATGCCGCCATGTCCCGCACGGCCGGTTCTGCCGATACGGTGCACATAATTTTCCGGTTCCATGGGTACATCATAATTGATGACATGGGACAGCTCACTGATATCCAGACCGCGCGCCGCGATATCCGTGGCAACCAGCACCCGGATTTTCCCTTCTTTAAAGCGGTTGAGCGCATTCTGCCGGTCAATCTGGGATTTATCGCCATGAATGGCATCCGCCCCCACACGGGAACGGCTCAGCTCACGGGCAACCTTGTCCGCACCGGTCTTGGTACGCACAAATACCAGTGCACGATCCAGCTCCGGGTCACGCAGGGTATACAGCAGCAGCTTTTTCTTGTTTTCCCGGTCGACAAAATACACCGACTGGTCAATGGTCTCTACGGTGGTGGATACCGGATTGACCTCTACCCGGGTAAAATCCTCCTTGAGCAGCCGCTTGACCAGGGACTGTACCGATTTTGGCATGGTAGCGGAAAACAGCAGGGTCTGCATTTCATGCTCACCCATGCGCTTGATGATGCGTTCCACATCATCAATGAAGCCCATATCCAGCATACGGTCGGCTTCATCCAGAATAAACAGTTCAATGTCCTCCAGATCAATATAGCCCTGTCCGCACAGGTCATTCAGCCGTCCCGGCGTTGCCACCAGCACATCCACACCGGCGCTGAGGGCCTCGGTCTGGTTATACTGGGATACACCGCCATAGACCAGTGCACAGCGGATATCCGTATACTTTGCATAGGTCAGGAAGCTGTCATAAATCTGGATGGCCAGCTCACGGGTGGGGGTGAGAATCAGGGAACGGATGGGCGGAAAGCCCGGCAGCCGTTCTTCATTTTTTAATTTCTGTAAAATCGGGATGGCAAAGGCACAGGTTTTGCCGGTACCGGTCTGTGCCAGACCCAGTACATCCCTGCCTGCAATGGCTGCCGGAATTGCCTGCTCCTGAATCGGTGTGGGCACGGTATAGCCCGCATCATCCAGCGCGCGCAGCAGCTCCGCATCAATACCTAAATCTTGAAACTGCATCAGTTCTGCAAATGCTCCTTTATGTTTCGTTTTATCATCATGACATCATCACAATACCAGTATAGCACACAGTCCCCTGTGTACCAAGTAGCAATGTGCTGATTTTTCCGTTGTTTTGCCGAAAAACCTGTCATGCCTCCGGCTGCTGCTGCGGTTCCGTGCGGGGGAGGGACAGATAAAATTCCACACCATCCTCCACATTGCGCACGCCGCAGCCGCCGTCATGTGCCCGCATAATCGCACGGACAATGGACAGACCGATACCGGAGCCGCCGCCGCTGACACGGGTACGGGACTTATCCAGCTTATAAAATTTCTCCCAGATGTTATCCATTTCCTCCGGGTCTAACATACTGCCCTGATTGCGCACGGTAAGTACCATATGCCGGGTATCTGCCGTTGTTGCCAGACGGATCAGTCCGCCCTCCGGCGTGTGGTCAATGGCATTGGTCATGTAATTCATCACCGCACGCTCCAGCATGTCATAATCCGCCCGCAGGATTTCTTCCCCGATGCCGGACAGATCCACATGCAGGTGTTTTTCCTGCCACATGACCTGTGTTTTTTCCACCACAGCTTCTGCCAGCTCATATGCGTCAAATTCCGACAGATTGGGCACGGTATTGCCCAGCTCAATCCGGGATAAATCCAGCAGCTGCCGTACCAGATGGTTCATGCGTCTGGCTTCATCCACAATGATATCACAGTAATAATTCTTATCCTCCTCAGATTCATTGATGCCTACCCGCAGACCCTCCGCATAGCCCTGAATCAAGGCAATCGGCGTCTTTAAATCATGGGAAATATTGACGATAAATTCCCGCCGCATGTCATCAATATGCTGTTTTTCTTCAATTTCCCGCTGCAGCTGCGCATTGATCTGCTGCATATCCTGAATGGAGGATTCCAGTATATCTGACATCTGGTTCAGGCTTCTGCCCAGTTCCCCCAGCTCATCCCCGTCTTTTCCCGTATATTGTTTGGAAAAATCCAGCCGGGCAATGGAATCCGCCACTTCTGTCATCTCCGAAATCGGGCGTGTAAAGTTCCTGCCGATGAGATAGCCGGAAAGCAGACAGACCAGCAGGGCAATCAGACCGGAAAACATGAGGAAGATAAAATTCACCGACTGATCTTCCTGTAATGCGGTGGTTGGAATACGCAGCAGGATGGTGTACTGGTTGCCCAGCCTGCCAATCAACGCAATGGAGGTGATCCTGCCGTTGACCTCATTTAACCGCGAAAAGGTATATCCCTTTTCCTGCAGCTCCTCTTCATCATAGACATAAATGGATCTCCCGAACGGGTCCAGCAGTCCACTGCCGATGCGGCTGTCACGGTCATACTGGTAAATGGTATCATATACCGACTGTCCAAAGACATTCAGGATACTGATACGGATACCATTGCGATTTTCCAGCTCCCGCAGCGCATCAACCGGTATATCCGTATTATTATTATACTGTAAGTATATTTCTTTGTAGGTTGCTGTCAGCTTCGCCTTTTTCTGCAGCAAATAATACTGCTGGAAAAACAACAGGTTTAACAACAGCATGACAATGACAAAAATGGCCGCTGCCAATGCGATACAACTGAAAAAGCGGAATTGCAGGGAATGAATCCCACGATGTTTTTTCCCGGTTTTCACGACTTCTCCCCTTCAAACCGATAGCCAAAGCCCCGCACGGTTTCAATCATTTTGCCACATGGCCCCAGCTTGGCCCGTAGCTTTTTCACATGGGTATCCACGGTGCGCAGATCACCAAAATAATCATAGCCCCATACGGCATTCAGGATATTTTCACGGGATGCGGCAATGTTCTGATTGTTCTTAAAATAAATCAGCAGTTCATATTCCTTAGGCGTCAAATCCACGGTTTTGCCTGCCACACAGACCTCCCGGCGTACCTCATTGATGGCCAGATCCCCGGACTGGTAGACGCCATTGTCCCGCTGGTGCCGGCGTTTTTCAATGGCACGGACCCGGGCAGACAGCACAATCGGAGAAAAAGGCTTGGTAATGTAATCATCCGCACCCAGATCAAAGCCAAAGACCTCATCGGTATCCTCTGTCCGCGCGGTGAGCATCATCACCGGTACTTCTCTGTTTTTGGCGCGGATATGCCGCAGCACACTCCAGCCATCATATACCGGCATCATCACATCCAGAATAATCAGGTCAATGGTATTCAGCCGCTGGTCAATCAGTTCCATGGCCTGGCCGCCATCTGCCGCCTGCAGGACAGTATAGCCATCCCGGCGCAGAAAATCCGACACCAGCCTGCGAATCCGTTCCTCATCATCGGCAATCAATATTGTGAACATAATGGTACTCCTCCCTGTTTCCGGTTTCATTGTTCTTCATTTTACGTCATTTATGTGAACATTGTGTGACAAAATTTGAAACAATCACAGGGAGATGGCAGGCAGTAAATGAAATGGCTTTATCAGGCCAAAGGCTCCCTCTTGGAGGGAGCTGTCACGGCTCTGCCGTGACTGAGGGAGTTGTAAGAGAAAATTTCACTATCAAATAATATCTGAGAGGAAAAGATTTACTTTTTCAACTCCCTCCGTCTTTGTCCTTCGGACAAATCCACCCCCCTCCTCTGAGGGAGGCTTTTTTTCGCAACCGTTTCATTGGTATCCTAGCCGGTAAAGTTGGCGGTATAGTTTGAAACTCTCTGTCCCCAATCCCCATGACCGCCGGATGCTTTTGTTGTATGGGAGCAGACGGCGGTCCGTACCAATGAGGGTAAAGGAGGGAGATTGCAAAGAGGTCGCGTGCTGCTGAATGCAGCCGAGCGAAGCGAGAGCGAGCCCCCGGCTAACTTAGCAATGGTGCCATCTTTGCAGGAAGAGTATGTATTCACAGAACAGAATATCTCAGCAATAAAAAAGAACCGGCACATATACCGGTTCTCAAATCTTTTGTTGTCACCGCACCTCATCCAGCGATTTGGCAACCTCATGCCGGATCGGCTTCCATTCCACCTTGCGGAACAGGGCAGCCACGGCAATGGGCAGATAGGTCAGCTGGAACAGCGGGAAGGTAAAGGTATACAGCACCCGCTTCCAGATCGGACAGTTGCGGATTTTTTTGTGTTCCGTAATCATGGTCACCGCACCCATAAAGAACAGGGAGCTGTAATAGCCCACAATCCAGAACAGCAGGGAGCTGAGCATGCTTTGCAGCAGATGCGGCATATAGGTGGAGCCGAAGGCTGCCATCAGCAGAATCACCAGATCACAGACCAGAATCGCAATGGTCACCAGCATCGCCGGCATGACCGTCATGGTCAGGTCATAGCTGGCAAATTTCTTGATGCGATGCTTGGTAAAAATACCGCCGCTCAGCCGGCTGCCATATTTCGCCACAATCTGGTAAAAGCCCTTGGCCCACCGCATGCGCTGGGTCCATGACTGTTCAAAGGTGGTGGGCTGTTCATCATACAGCATCGCACCACTGCAATAGCCGATATTTTCCCCCCGAATGACGGTATCTACCGTAAATTCAATATCCTCCGTCAACAGGTGGTAATTCCAGCCGCCCCGTTCCCGGATCACTTCACTGGCAACCAGGAAACCGGTGCCGGAAACCGCACAGCTGGTACCCAGCATCATACGGGCATTGTTGAGGAATTTCGCCTCACGCATAAACCACAGGGAATATCCGGCGGAAATCCAGTTGCTGCCGAAATTCTTGGAATTGCGGTAGCTGGTCATAATCCGATGTCCCTTGCTGAAGGTACGGTTCATTTCCGCAAAATAATTCTCATCCAACAGGTTATCCGCATCAATGATGACATAGGCATCATAATAGCTGTCACCCATATCCTCCGCAATATGCTGGAAGGCATAATTCAGGGCATAGCCCTTGCCGACTTCTTCCGTGTTAAAGCGTTCATAGACAATCGCGCCATGGTCTCTGGCAACCTGTGCGGTATCATCGGTACAGTTGTCCGCAATGACAATGGCATCCAGCAGCTCAGATGGATAATTCTGTGAATTGATGGTATCCAGCAGCTGCCCAATCACATTGGATTCATTGCGGGCAGAAATCAATGCCGCATACCGATGCTGTTTCACCGGTTCCCCCGCATGCTTTTTCCTGCGGTGTTTCTGCACCAGCTCGCCCACAAAAACAATGCCGATATATGCCATCTGATACATATACAAAACGGAAATTACGGTAATAATCGCCGTATTCATATGTAAGATAAAATTCACAGCCGAACCCCTCCTGACCTGAATCATCATATTGTTACTTTTCCAAAAGATAACACTTTTATGTGATGATTTCAAGGATTTTACGTGTTTTTAACAGTTTATTCGCAATTTTCTACAGTGTACACAAAGGAACCGGACCTGTATCCCGATTTTCTGCCTATTTTTTGACAGGGAATCCCGCCGGCAAACGGCAGGGAGGGAGACTGCCTCCCTCACGCCTTTTCTCCGGTCTGTGCATATATCTGTACCAGCTCCCGTGCCAGCTGCATGGGCCGTTCCTTTGGCTTCATGCGCAGGGAAAGATAGGGCTGTTCCCCTGCATTGAGCAGCAACCGGCCCTTGAACTGTCTGGAACCACACAGGGCGGCCATACGCCGCAGGTCAGTATCTTCCTTTGCCCATGTTATCAGGATCCGTCCATCCTGCTGCCGGATTTCCGTAATGCCCTGTGCTGCCGCATTGGCACGCAGCAGCGCAATATCACACAATGCCACCGCAGATGCCGGCGGCTCGCCAAAGCGGTCAATCAGCTCATCCAGCAGGTCGGCACGGTCGCTTTCGGTATGGATGGCCGCAATACGCCGGTACAAATCCACACGCTGGCCGGAATCCGCCACATATTTCTCCGGCAGATTGGCATTGACCAGCAGCTCAATGGTACAATCCGTGCTGGTACGGGGCTTTTCGCCCTTTTCTTCCAGTACGGCTTCCTCCAGCAGCTTCAGATACAGGTCATAGCCCACATTCATCAGATGGCCGGACTGCTCCGCACCCAGTACATTGCCCGCACCACGGATTTCCAGATCACGCATGGCAATTTTAAAGCCGGAACCAAATTCCGCAAATTCCCGCACGGCACTCAGGCGTTTTTGGGAAATATCCGAAAGCGTCTTGCCCCGCTGGAAGGTGAAATATGCAAAGGCATGCCTTGCGGAACGTCCTACACGGCCACGCAGCTGATGCAGCTGGGAAAGTCCCATTTTATCCGCATTTTCAATAATCAATGTATTCACATTGGGAATATCAATGCCGGTTTCAATGATGGTGGTACATACCAGAATATCAATATCACCATCGCTCATGCGTGTCATAATGCGTGACAGCTCCCGCTGGCTCATCTTGCCATGTGCTACGGCAACCTCCGCATCCGGCAGCATTTTCTTGATTTTCGCCGCACAGGTATCAATGGATTCCACCTGATTGTGCAGGTAATAGGTCTGTCCGCCACGGTAAAATTCCCGCCGCATGGCTTCCGCTACCACGCCGGTATCATATTCCATCACATAGGTCTGTACCGGATGCCGGTCCTGCGGCGGTTCCTCCAGTACGGACATGTCCCGGATACCGGACAGCGCCATATTCAGCGTACGGGGAATCGGCGTTGCCGACAGGGTGAGTACATCCACCTGCCGGGACATTTCCTTTAATTTTTCCTTATGGGATACGCCAAACCGCTGCTCCTCATCCACTACCAGCAAGCCCAAATCCTTGAACTTCATGCTTTTGTTGAACAGCTTATGGGTACCGATGAGCAGGTCAATCTGTCCCTGCTTCACCTTTTCCAGAATGATTTTCTGTTCCTTGGCAGTTTTAAACCGGCTGAGCATTTCAATTTTGACCGGCCAGCCGGAAAACCGGCTCAGACAGGTGAGATAATGCTGCCGTGCCAGTACGGTGGTAGGTACGAGAATGGCGGCCTGTTTTCCGCCCAGCACACATTTCATCACCGCACGCAGGGCAACCTCGGTCTTGCCAAAGCCCACATCACCGCACAGCAGGCGGTCCATGGGACGATCAGATTCCATATCCTTTTTGATTTCATCCACACAGCGCAGCTGGTCTTCGGTTTCCTCATATTCAAAGGCCGCTTCAAATTCATGCTGCCAGCTGTCATCCTTCGGGAAAGCAAAGCCTTTTTTGCGTTCCCGTTCCGCATATAAGGCAATCAACTGGCTTGCCAGTTCCTTGACCGCCGCTTTCGCTTTATACCGTGTTTTCTGCCATTCGGTGCCGCCCAGCTTATTCAGCTTCACCCGTCCGGTTTCCGCCGCGTCACTGCCTGCACCGATATATTTGGAAATCAAATCCAGACTGGTGGCAGGCACATAGAGGAAATCCGTACCTGCAAAGGCGATTTTGACGAAATCCTGATAGGTACCCTCTACCCGCATGCGTTCCATGCCGACAAAGCGTCCGATGCCATGGTGCTCATGGACAACCAGGTCGCCGGGGGTCAGGTCAGTATAATTGCGCACATGGTCGCGGTTGGATTTTTTCTTTTTCTCTCTGGATTTTTTGCGTGCCGCCAGCATCTGCCCTTCGGTGAGCACAGCAGTTTTCAGGGCAGGATATTCCATACCGGCTGACAGGCTGCCATCCAGAATGCTGACCCGGCCGGGAGCCGGCAGACGATCGGTCACCTTGGCGGAAACACCCTGTTCCTCCAGCATTTCCCGCATGGTTGTCCGCCGCATTTCACCGGAGCACAGTACAATGACACGATACTCCATGTCCTGATAGGCACGGATATCCGAAGCCGCTGCGGCAACATTGCCGGAATAGGGGGGCAGCTGTTTTGCCATGATATCCGCCATGGCCTTGGGCGGACATTCCGGTACCGAGCTGAGGAAGGTTTCCAGATAAACCATGGGATGCTGAGACAGGGTTTCCATGGCTTCCGGCAGGGTTTTGTGATATACCGCCCGTTTGCCATACAGCTGGCCCCGTTCCAGCAGGGCTTCGATATCCTCCTTCATCCGCAGGTCAAAGACGCGGGCAGCTTCCCGCACTGCCCGGAAATCGTCGACAAATACCATGGCATCCTCCGGAATGTAATCCGCTGCGCAGGACAGTTCCGGATAGATATAGGGCAAATATTTGTCCGCGGCAGGGAAAATGCCGTCATTGCTCAGGCGTTCAATATCCCGCCGGAGATTGCGGTCCAGATCCGGATGCTTTTTGCCGCGGGAGGCAATGATTGTTTCAATCTGTGCGATGAGTCCGGGAATGCCATCCGGCGCAAGCGTAGGTAAAACCTCCATATTCGGCAGGCATACCAGCTTTTCCAGCGAACGGGTACGGCGCTGGGAACCGATGTCAAAATAAGACATAGTATCTACTTCGGTACCGAAAAATTCAATACGCACCGGATTGCCTTCACCGGGGACGAAAATATCCAGAATGCCGCCGCGCAGGGAAAACTGTCCTTCGCCTTCCACCTGCATACACCGGCGATAGCCCGCCAGCAACAGCTGCTTCACCAGCTGTTCCGTATCATATTCCCCGCTGAATTCAATGGTAAAGGTAGCCTGTTTCAGCTGTTCCGGCGGCATGGCAGCCATCAGCAGGGCAGGAACCGTGGTGACCACCGTCTTTTTGCCTGCTGCCAGATCACACAGCACAGAAATCCGTTTATGTTCATATTCACGGGAAGACGATTCAATATTATGGAAAACAAATTCCCTTGTGGGCAGAATCGCAACCGCACGGTCGGAAAAGGCTTCCAGATCCCGTGCCATACGGTCGCAGGCCAGTTCATCCGGACAGATGACAACCGCCTGCCGGTGCAGCTGGCCAGCCAGCGCGGCAGCCAGATTTGCCTTATGGATCGGAGACAGGCCGGTGACCTCCACCGGTGTTTTCCGGTTTCGGACGCTGTCCAGTATGGTGTCATATTCGGTTAAATCTGTGATTAGCTGGGCAATACGCTCCATGGGAAATACTCCTTGATATCATGTGTTGTCTTAGCGGTACAAAGGCTCCCTCAGAGGAGGGAGCTGTCACGGCAAAGCCGTGACTGAGAGAGTTCCATCTATCCTGCAAATTCATACAGAGGTTAGGATTGATACAGCCGATGAATATTTCTACTCCCTCCGTCTTCGGCGCTCTGCGTTGAATCCACCTTCCTCCAAGAGGGAGGCATTTTTCTTCAAAAATTCAGAAAAAATCACACATTTTCCAAACCATACGCCGAAAGGCCGCATACAAATGTATGCGGCTGGCTTCGACGATATTCGTTTGTTCGTTTTTTTCTTACTTCTTGATATAATCTGCCGGATTCAGGCCCTTGCGGGTATAGTAATCGGTCAGAGCTGCCTGAATGGCTTCCTCAGCCAGCACAGAACAGTGCATCTTTACCGGCGGCAGACCATCCAGTGCCTCGGCAACTGCCTTGTTGGTCAGCTTCAGGGCTTCCTCAATGGTCTTGCCCTTGACCAGCTCGGTTGCCATGGAGCTGGTTGCTACTGCTGCGCCGCAGCCGAAGGTCTTGAACTTGATCTCTTCAATGATACCCTCGTCATTGATCTTCATATACATCTTCATGATGTCGCCACACTTGGCGTTGCCTACTTCACCAACTGCATTGGCATCCTCAATGACACCAACATTGCGCGGATTGGCAAAATGATCCATTACCTTTTCGCTGTATTCCATATCTATAACTCCTTTGTATATTCCAGTTGCAAATCGTATGAATCTACTCCCTCAGTCCGCGCTGCCGGCGCGGACAGCTCCCTCCGGGAGGGCGCCTTGGAAAAGGTATATTCTACCATTTGCCTGATATCATTTACTTGTCAAACAGCTTCAGCATCGGCTGACCGCTGATTTTTTCATCCCATACCGGGGACATGTCACGCAGGGTCTTGACCACATACGTGATTTTTTCAATGAGGTAATCCACATCCTCCTCGGTGTTCTGCTCACCCAGAGTGACACGCAGAGAACCATGTGCAATTTCATGAGGCAGGCCAATTGCCATCAGCACATGGGACGGATCCAGCGAACCGGTAGAGCATGCAGAACCGGTGGAAACCGCAATGCCTGCCAGATCCAGACGCAGTACCAGCGATTCACCTTCGATGCATTCAATGACAAAGCTTGCGGTACCCGGCAGACGATTCACCGGATCACCGGTCAGCTGGGTGTACGGAATCTTGAGTACGCCTTCAATCAGGCGGTCACGCAGCCTGGTGACATATGCCATGCTGCTCTCCAGATTTTCATCCGCATAACGGACTGCTTCGCCCAGACCGACAATACCGGCAACATTTTCCGTACCGCTGCGCTTGCCGCGTTCCTGTCCGCCGCCATGAATCAGCGGCTCCAGTACAATGCCCTTGCGGCAATACAGTGCGCCGGTACCCTTCGGGCCGCGCAGCTTATGGCCGGACATGGACAGCATGTCAATGCCCAGTTCCTTGACATCAATGCGCATATGGCCCATGGCCTGTACCGCATCGGTATGGAACAGCACGCCATGCTTATGGCAGATATCGGAAATTGCCTTCAGATCCTGAATGGTGCCGATTTCATTGTTTGCCGCCATGATGGTAACCAGTGCGGTATTTTCATTGATGGCTGCCTCCAGCTCATCCAGCTTCAGATGGCCCTGCTCGTCCACATTGACATAGGTGACATCATAGCCAATGCGCTCCATAAACTCACAGGTATACAGCACCGCATGATGCTCAATGGTGCTGGTGATGATATGCCGCTTGTTTTTCGGCAGCTTGCCGGAGAAAAACAGGCCCTTAATCGCCAGATTATCTGCCTCGGAACCGCCGGAGGTAAAGATGATTTCATTCGGCTCGCAGTTCAGGCTGTGGGCAACCGCTTCACGTGCCTGATCCATTGCCTTTTTCTCTTCCCGTCCCAGCGTATACAGGCTGGATGGATTGCCATACCCACTGGTCAGATATGGCAGCATTGCATTGTATACATTCTTGGAAATCGGCGTGGTAGCCGCATTATCCGAATAAACAACACGTTCCATATTTTTAAAATCCTCCCGTCAGATTAACATTACAATATATGCAAAGAGGCACAGCAGCTCCTGCTGCCTGCCGTTATATGTTCTATTGCCCCTTTAATATACACCAATTCAGTATACTTTTCAACTACCCTATCGAAATTCTAGGAAATAAATTTTGACGCTTACGCGGTATTGTAGTATTTCCCCTATAAACCAGATTTATTTTACTCTTTTCCGCTGAGGGATGCAATAGGGCAGAAAAAAAAGCCTCCCTCTGAGGGAGGCTCTGGTTCGGTTTTACTTCACATCCACCCAGACAGCGCCCTTGTCTGCGGACTCTGCACAGGCATTGATCCACTTGATGCCGTCAATGCCATGCTCCAGATCCGGGTAAACCAGCTTGCGCAGGGTTTCCTCATCACCACGATCCTTTGCGTCCATGGCAATCGCGAAACGCTTGTACAGGTTGGACCAGGAGTCAATCAGGCCGGTGTAATGCAGTGCGCCAATGCGCTCATCTTCCTGTGCTTCCGGTGCCAGGTAATCCAGTCCACGGTACAGCAGCTGCTCCGGCTTGCCCTGAATCTGGTAATGCACCACATCCGGACGTGCATCATTCCATTCCAGCGAAGCCTTGGAGCCTACGATACGGATATGCTGGGAGGACATGTCACCGGCATTGACACAGGAACACCACATGCGTCCCACTGCGCCATCCTCATACCGCATCAATACATAGGCATTGTCCTCCAGCGGATAACGGGAACCGACAAATGCCTGGCGGTCACACAGTACCTGCTTCAGCTTCTGATCCGGGCAAATCAGCTGGGACATGTAATAGGTATGGGTAGACAGGTCCCCCAGAACAAAGGCACGGCCTACCTTGGACGGATCCACACGCCATTTCTGGCCTTCACATTTGACATCACCCTCCGGGTCACAGCCAAAGCCATGGGCATACCGCAGGTCAATCATATTGATTTTGCCCAGCATACCGGAGGTAACCATGGAACGCATCTGCTGCAGCATCTCAAAGCCGGAGAAGCCATAGGTAACACAGACAATCTTGCCCTTTTCCTCTGCCAGCTTTTTGATTTCCTCACCCTGCTCTGCTTCAAAGAACAACGGCTTTTCACAGATGACATGCAGGCCGGCTTCCAGTGCCGCCTTGGTTACTTCATAATGCAGGAAATTCGGGGTTGCTACGTCAACGGCTTCAATGCCATCCTCACGCTTTGCTTCCTCCGCAAACATGGTCTTGTAATCCGCATAGCAGCGATCCTCATCCATGCACAGGTTACGGCCCAGCTCCTTGCAGCGTTCCGCATCCACATCAAATGCAGCAGCAGTCAGGACAAAGGAGGTGTTATCCCGCATGGCGCCCAGACGGTGCTTATAGCCTACCTGGGAGGTCTTGCCGCCTCCTACAATGCCCCAGCGGAACGGTGCTCTGTCAATCAGTTTCTCTCCAATATACATGGTCAGTACATCCTTTCTCCATACAACAACATCTTTTTTTCGGTCTTTGTATAAACGTTCAACTCTCTTGTTTTGCAACGATTTTTTACTTACGTTCTGCGGCATGGCCATTCTTTCCGGACAGAATCATGATGCCGCTGTGAATCAAAAGCATACAGATAAATCAGGGAAATATAGCAGAATCTCGTGTTTATCTGCGGTTTATTCTGCTTTGCTTTCGGATTCATTGTCTGTATTATAGAACACGCTTGACAAAACGTACATAGCGGATATAATGGAAAACATCATCAATTTTGCGGAAAGGAAGATAGCCCATGTATGAGCTCGGCCCGGGCATCCTGCCCCATTCCATCTGTGTGCCGCTGACCGCCACAGTAAAGGCAAAGGAGCTGTATTTTTATCCGGTTTTATGCGGACACTATGACTGTGACCGTTCTTACCGTGTCAGCCGTGACGGTTATGCCAATCCCCTGTTGTTGTTCCTGCGCAAGGGAAACATGCTGCTGGACTATGATGGCGTACAATATCATGCGGAAAAGGGGGATGTGATCCTACTGGACTGTGACCGTCCCCACAGCTATGCCGCCAACCCGGCAGCGGAATTTTTATACCTGCATTTTGACGGCTGCAATGCCCATGCCCTGGTACATGCTATTTCTGCCGCCTCCCCCATCCTGCGCCGGGAAGAAAATGTGCTGGTAGGCCAGCAGTTATATGATATGGTACAGGATTACCAAAGGCATGGCCTTGGCAATGAAGCGGCAGATTCCCTGCGCATTTACCAGCTGCTCACCTGGCTGTCCCTGCCCGCCGGCAATCCCGCCCGGGCCAGTGATCCCATCCACCAGACGGTGGAGTATATCCGTGCCCATGTGGGACAACCCATTACCCTTGGGGAACTGGCGCAGCAGGCCCATCTGAGCGCCTGCCATTATTCCCATGAATTCAAACGGCATACCGGCTTTTCCCCCATGGAATATGTCATCAATACCCGGCTGGAAAAGGCAAAAATGCTGTTATTGCAAACCACCCTGTCTGTGACCGACATCGCCTATGAGGTAGGCTATGAAAGCGGCGGCAGTCTGAGCAATCTGTTTATCAAAAAAACCGGCATCTCTCCCCGTGAATACCGCCGCAGCAATGGCATTTCCATCCGCTGACAGCCGGATACACAGTTTATACACATAAAATTTACGGTTTTTCAATTGTGCCGCTGGTATAATGGTGTTATAATGGACAGGTAAGTCAAAAAACGTACCGATGGATGATACAATACGATCCTATGGTGCTGAAGTTGGGATTTTAAAAAAAGAACAGGAGAATCAAACATGAAGCGATTTATTTCCATGCTGCTGGCCGGATTGCTCTGTGTCGGCATGCTGGTTTCCGTGACCGGCTGCTCCAAGAAGGACAATACACCGGTGGTAGCAACCATTGATGGGGAAGAGATACACTCCAGTGAGCTGGCAGCATACATTGTCTACAATATGATGTATTATGAAAATTCCTTTGGCATGGATATGAGCACCATGGCAGATGAGCAGATTTTTTCCAGCATTAAGGAAGGCTGCCTGAACCAGGTAAAGCAGTATCGTGCCATTGAACAGCTGGCAAAGGATGAAGGCGTTACCCTGAGCAAGGATTCCAAAAAGGAACTGGAAGAAAACAAGAATACCAACCGTGAAGCACTGGGTTCCAAGACCGGCAGCTTTACCCGCTGGCTCAAGTATACTGTCAAGGGCGATGAAGATCCCTTTGAAACCTATCTGAACAGCTATGGTTATACCGAGGAGCTGTATGACAAAAACAATGAAACCATGAAGCTCATGGATGATATCATTGAAAAATATTATGAAGAAGGCACCATCAAGGACCGGTTTGATAACACCTACCTGCATGCCAAGTCCATTCTGATTAAGGATACGGATGATGAGGGCAACGCGCTGGAAGGTGACGCGCTGACTGCCGCACAGAAGAAGGCACAGGACATTCTGGACAAGGCAAAGGCAAATCCGGACAGCTTTGATGACCTGTGGGAGGAAAACAATACCGATACCGCACAGCCGGATACCGGTTATTACTTCACCGAAGGCGATATGGTAGATGAATATTACCAGGCTGTTGTTGCTATGGAACCGAATACCATCAATAACGAGCTGGTATATTACGAAGGCTATGGCTGGTTCATCATTGAAAAGCTGGATCTGGAGGAAAAGGCTCTGACCGATACCTCCGCCTACCTGAGCAACGCCGGCAATGGGGATGAATCCACCATCAAGACTGCCATTGGCCAGCAGATGGTACAGGATAAGATGGATGAAATCATCGAAGCCATGGAAGTGGAAACCACGGAAGAATATGACAAGATCACCGCATATAATGTGAATACCTATCTGGGATTCGATGCGGAGGCATATGTAGAACAGGGCTCCGGCTCTGCCGTTGGCTCCGCAGGCTGAGGGCAAAAAGCAAACACCTCCCGAAATGGGAGGTGTTTTTTATATGAATCGGATCTCATTTTTTCGGCTGGAAAATCAGCCATTTGCTGGCGACATAATTGAGAATAATCACGAGAATATTAGACAAAACCTTCCACAACAGGCTGTTCCAGTGCATCAGGTCAACTGCCACAACCATAATCACCGTATCCAGTACACCGGTTGCCAGACGGCAGCCAAAAAACGCCGCCAGCTCCGCCAGCAATGCATGCCAGCCCGAAGCCTTGCTGTCAAACACAAAGGTCCGGTTGGTCACATAGGCAAACAATACCGATACCAGCCATGCAAGAATGGTGCTGTACAGGTTGCTCACGCCAGCGTGCTGGTATAATACATAATAACAGACAATGTTTATCAGGGTTGTACATCCGCCAAAAAACAGGTATAAAATGACGGCCTGATACTGATGATAAAGAGATAGAATCCATTTCATAATTTTTTATCCGACAACCTTTTTCTGCTCTTTTTCCGCATAAATCAGACAAATTCCGTACTTATACGGCATAGTATAGCATAATCATCAGCTGAAAACAACCGATTCGTGCCGGTTTGACAGCAATTTCATATCATGCTACACTATGCTTTAGTTCCAGGAGTTAAAGGATGATATATCATGAACGATCAAATGTACCACGAACAGCGTCTGCGTGTTGCCATCAACCGCCGTTCCTCCGCACAGCCCGGCTCTGTCAACCACCGCATTCCACCGGAATTCCTGTCATGCAGTGACGATGGAAAATCCTGTACGGTTCGGTATCGCCTGAAGCCGGAAATGCGCAATCCTATGGGCTGGCTGCATGGTGGTGTAATCAGCGCCATGGTCGATATGGGCATGGGTCTGCTGGTGTATTATAATGCGGATTTCCACCTGTGCCCTACCGCTTCCATGACAGTCAATTTCCTGCGCCCGGGCCGCATTGGCGGTTCTCTGATTGTCCAGTCTGACATTACGTTCCAGGGGCATAAAATTTACCATACCACTGCCCGTGCATGGATGGAGGACCAGCCGGACAAGCTGGTCTGCACCGCAACCGCCAGTTATATTGTTACGCCTAAGGCTGTCCTCTCTGACGAAGAAAAAAAAACGGAGAGAAAATAATTTTTTTCAACAATCGTTCACACAAAATACACGGAAATCGTTTATACTGTTAAAGTAGTCAGAAATGACTGCATAAAAGATTTTTTTCTTTTATCTCTCTTTTTACCCCCCTTTAAGTTTTGTACAGGAAAAGCCGGATGCCCCCAACGTCCGGCTTTTCCGCCGTCTTTTTATGCGTATAATTTTAATATATTTATACAAATTGTATTTTTTTGTATATTGATTTTATCCATTGCATATGATATACTATAGTCAGGTACAAACGACATAACGTTTTGCCATGCAAAACACAAGAACGCCCGGAGATGCGACCTCCGGGCGTTCCACTTTTGGGTTAGTTGTCACTGTCGTTGCTGTCTAACCACTTGCAGATGAGATATGAAATCACATTTGCCATAACAGCAATCAGGAACGACATACCGTTCTGCTGATCCATGCAAAACACCTCCTTCCGTTGTCGGAATGGGGGTGACAACATAATGATTATACCATACCTCGACAAAAAAAGCACCCTTTCGGGTGCTTTTCTGCTTTATTCGCTCTTTTCGCGCGCCAGCATGGTCTGATACAGCTGGTTCTTGCGTGCGCCGGTCTGTTTGGCTGCCTGTTTGACCGCATCACGCAAAGTCAGTCCTGCAGCGGTCAGCTCTTCCGTCAGGGCAATGGCCTGCTCCATCTGGCTGGCTGCCGCCTGCTCCGGATTCTCACTGGCGCCTTCGATCACCAGCACAAATTCTCCCCGCGGCTCATGCTCCGTATAATACGCCGCCGCTTCTGTCAGCGTCATGCGCAGGCATTCCTCATGCAGCTTGGTGATTTCCCGGGAAATACTCACCCGCCGGTCTCCCAGCTGTTCTGCCAGATCCTGCATGGTGGCTTTCAGCCGGTGTGGCGCTTCATATACAATACAGGTACGGGTTTCCTGTTTCAATACCGCAAGACGTTCCTTACGCTGTTTGTTTGCTGTGGGCAAAAAGCCCTCAAAGCACCATTTTCCCGATGGCAGACCGCTTTGCGCCAATGCGCTGACTGCCGCACAGGCGCCCGGAACCGGAATGACCGGAATTCCTGCTTCATGGCATAAATTTGCCAGATCCTCACCCGGATCGCTGATGGCAGGCATGCCCGCATCCGTCACCAGTGCACAGGTTTCTCCCTGCAGCAGGCGCTGCACCAGCTCCGGCCCACGTTGTTTTTTGTTGTGTTCATGATAGCTGACCAGCGGTTTGCTGATTTCCAGATAATGCAATAATTTTCCACTGACACGGGTATCCTCTGCCGCAACAAAATCAACCTCTTTCAGGATACGAACCGCACGATAGGTCAAATCCTCCAGATTTCCTATGGGTGTTCCAACCAGATATAATGTACCGGAAGGCATGGTCAAAATTCCTCCTTATGGTAAATCCTGCGGTATTCCTCCGTCTGTGTCCCATCCGGATGGCATACCAGCAGCGGCGGCAATACCTGTACGCCCGGTGCGCTGCCCCTGCGTGCTTCTATCATAACGGCTGACGGTACAGCTGTTGCATGCTGATGGACAAACCGCATCCGTTTTGGCTCCAGCTGGCATTGTTTCATATCCGCAATCAATTCACAGACCCGTTCCGGCCGATAGACAAAGGCAACCCGTCCACCGAATTTCACCAGATATGCTGCAGCTTTGACTGCATCCGCCGCAGTACAACCGACATCCTGCCGGGCATGCAGCCGGTTTTGTCCTTTTGCGCCAAAGCCGCTGTTTTGTGCAAAATATGGCGGATTACAGATGACATAATCAAAGGAACCGGTGGGAAACAGGCTTTTATACTGCTTTAAATCCCCCTGCAAAATGGTCATCCGCTGCTGCAGCCGGTTCAATTCCACATTTTCCTGTGCCAGCGCTGCCACCTCCGGCTGGATTTCCAGACCGGTAACCGTGACATGGGAATGCCGGGCACATAACAGCACGCCCAATGCGCCATTGCCGCAGCCCAAATCCATAATCTTCGCCCGGGCAGGCGGTGCGGCAAAATCAGACAGCAGCATACTGTCCTGTCCCAGCTTAAAAAAGCTGTCATCCTGTATCAGGGCATATCCGCCCCATAGCTTATCGGTGTGACGCATGCCATTCTCCAATTACAATATGTATAATTCCAAACTTATTATACGATAATTATTCTGCCTGACCGAATACAATGGCTTGATGCTCCCATTCCCTGCCTTCGTCCGGATCTTCTTCCTCCTCCAGCAGCGTGAATGCGGCAACCCCCATCTCCCGGGCTGCCATCAGCTCCTGATACAGCTCCATGCCCTCCGGATCATCCAGATAAGGAATCTGTTCCTCCGGCAAACAGGCATTGACGGCACAGATGATTTCGTTTTTTTCTTCAATGGATACTGCCATAACAGACTCCTTCCGGTGATGGGATACACAGACTCCCTCAGAGGAGGGAGCTGTCACGGCTCTGCCGTGACTGAGGGAGTTCCATCTATCTTCCGGTTCATATAAAAGTTTCGGTTGATACATTGGCGTTACGTTTTAACTCCCTCCGTCATTTGCTAACGCAAATGCCACCTCCCTCCAAGAGGGAGGCTTTGGATGCACAATCTTGATACCATTCTTATAGTATAATTAAATTAAAATTATACTTTTAGTTATTCTTTATCTTCTTCCATGCTTCCACAGCCAGCTGGTCACAGCGGTTGTTGTTCTCATTCTGGGCATGGCCCTTCACCCAATGGAAGGTGACATCATGTACTTCCAGCAGATTCAGCAGCCGTTCCCATAAATCCGGATTTTTCGCCGGTTCTTTTGGGGTACGCATCCAGTTTTTACTGCGCCATTTTACCGCCCAGCCCTTCTGGATGGCATCAATGACATATTTGCTGT
Organism: Clostridiales bacterium; assembly: GCA_004555915.1. Taxonomy (GTDB): domain Bacteria; phylum Bacillota; class Clostridia; order Oscillospirales; family Butyricicoccaceae; genus Butyricicoccus_A. Next base: position 31,641 of record SFJM01000018.1, read on the forward strand.
CGGAATACAAATCAACCGTGCAGGGAGTTTTTAATGCTTCCAATGCCGTGATTACAGCGAGCAATTCCATCCGGTTGTTGGTGGTATCGGGAAAGCCCTGGCTGATTTCCTTCCGATGCTCGCCATATTGCAGAATAATGCCGAAGCCGCCCGGCCCGGGATTGCCGGAACAGGCGCCATCGGTATAAATGACCACATGTTTATGCTTCTCCGCCATCGGTACCCTCTTCGACTACTGCTTCAGCGGTTTCATCCTCATCTTCTACGGCTTCTTCCCGTTCCACACGGGTAATCGCATTGACATAGACATTTTCACCGGTACGCATAACAATGACACCCTGGGAATTTCTGCCGCACAGACGGATATCACTGACAGCGGTACGGATCATCACACCGTCATCGGTGATAATGAGGACATCATTTTCCTCATCTACCACAGCAGTTCCCGCAATTCTGCCGGTTTTCTCACCCAATGCATGGGCAATGATACCATGACCGCCACGATGATGGACGCTGAAATCGTTGACCGGAGTACGCTTGCCATAGCCGTTCTGGGTGATGGTCAGCACCTCGCCTTCCGGACGGGCACGAACACCGCCAACGACACAGTCATCTTCATCCAGTGCAATGCCACGCACGCCAACAGCGGTACGGCCCATGGCACGGACTTCATTTTCATCAAAGCAGATTGCCTTGCCTTTGGCAGTAACCAGCAGGATATTCTGTGTGCCGTCGGTCAGACGGACATCAATCAGCCGGTCACCCTCATTGAGGGTCAGCGCACGCAGGCCAACCTTGCGGATGTTGGTCAGTTCCTTCAGAGAAACACGCTTGACCACACCTTTTTCCGTGATAAAGAACAGGTAATGGTTTTCATCATACTGTTCCTCCGGTACACGGAACATAGCAGAAACCGTTTCACCGCTTTCCAGTGCCAACAGGTTTACCAGATTGGTGCCCTTGGCGGTACGGCTGGTTTCCGGAATCTGATAGCCCTTCAGGCGGTATACCTTGCCCAGGCTGCTGAAAAACAGAATGTTGTCATGGGAGGATGCGGCAAACAATACCTCAGCATAATCCTCCTCACGGGTTGCCATGGCATTGACACCACGGCCGCCGCGGCGCTGTGCACGATAGGTTGCGGTAGGCAGGCGCTTGATATAGCCCCGATGGGTCAGGGTATAAGTGCAGTCCTCCCGTGGAATCAGGTCTTCGATATCAATTTCATCATCGACAATTTCGATACCGGTACGGCGCTGGTCACCGAATTTATCCCGAATTTCAAGCAGTTCCTTTTTGACGATATCCAGCTGCAGCTCCCTGCTGCCCAGAATATCAATCAGGCCATGGATACGGGTTTCAATCTCGTCATATTCATCACTGATTTTCTTACGTTCCAGACCGGACAAACGGCCCAGACGCATGCTGACAATGGCCTGTGCCTGATCTTCATCCAGATGGAATTCATATTCTTCCTTGCCATCCACAATACCCAGCAATGCAATCTGGTTGATGATGAACGGCTCTGCCATCAGGTTCTGCTTGGCATCGGCTTCATTGGCGGATGCACGGATGATGGCAATGATACGGTCAATATTATCGGTGGCAACCTTCAGGCCTTCCAGAATATGGGCACGTGCTTCTGCCTTTTTCAGGTCAAACCGGCTGCGGCGTTCGATGATTTCACGCTGGAATTCAATGTACTGGTCAATCAGCTCCCGCAGGTTCAACGTGCGCGGCTGGTTATTGACCAGAGCCAGATTGTTAATGGAGAAGGTTTCCTGCAGCTGGGTATAATTGAACAGATGATTGAGGATAACCTGCGCATTTGCGTCTTTTTTCAGTTCTACAACCACACGGATGCCTTCACGGTCGGATTCATCACGCAGGTCAGAAATGCCTTCAATCCGCTTATCCTTGACCAGATCCGCAATGGATTCCACCAGCCGTGCCTTGTTGACACCATAAGGGATTTCGGTTGCGACAATCCGGGTTCTGCCATGGGGCATATCCTCAAAGTGGGTCCGGGCACGCATTTTCAGCTTGCCGCGGCCGGTGGCATAGGCAGCACGAATGCCGCTGCGGCCCATAATCAGGCCACCAGTCGGGAAATCCGGGCCCTTGATGTACTGACAGATTTCATCCAGACCTGCTTCCGGGTTGTCAATGACATGGCAGATACCGTCAATGACTTCGGTGAGGTTATGGGGCGGCATATTGGTTGCCATACCGACAGCAATACCGGTGGAGCCATTGACCAGCATGCTGGGGAAACGGGACGGCAGTACCGTCGGTTCCTTGCGGTTGTCATCGAAGTTCGGCATAAACTCGACGGTATCCTTGTCGATATCGGTCATCATATGGGCAGCCAGCTTACTCATACGGGCTTCCGTGTAACGGTAAGCAGCCGGTGGGTCGCCATCCAGCGAGCCAAAGTTACCATGGCCGTCAATCATGGGATAGCGCAGGGAGAACCACTGTGCCATACGAACCATGGCATCATAAACCGAGGCATCACCATGCGGATGATACCGGCCCAGTACATTACCTACGGTGGTTGCCGCCTTACGATAAGGACGGTCACACGTCAGGTGGTCTTCATACATTGCGTACAGGATACGGCGATGTACCGGCTTTAAGCCGTCACGTGCATCCGGCAGGGCACGGCCAACGATAACCGACATTGCATAGTCAATGTAGGATTTTTTCATTTCCCGTTCCAGATCAACCGGAATGATTTTCTGGTTTTCAAAGCTAATATTACTTGCCACTGTTATTCCTCCAGCAATTCCGTCAGACAGTCAATGCATTCTTCCAGAGAATCCAGCGCATCACCTAATATTGCGTTTTCCTCTGTTATCTTTTTGATTTTCCGTGCCGGCAGCAGATCCACCAGCTCATCATGCCCGTTCATCAGCTTTTCCACTGCGGAATGAATGCGGGCCTTTTTGATATCATCCATGTTTTTCTCCTGTTTTGATGTGTAAACCGATAATATCAATCGTATCCTTTATCCAAAACGTAAAACCTGATTCTACTCCCTCCGTCATTTGCTAACGCAAATGACACCTCCCTCCTCTGAGGGAGGCTTTTTTTCGGAACTGTTTCATTGCTGTCTCAGCCGGTAAAACCAGCTGTACCGCAAAGCCAAAGGCTCTCTCAGAGGAGAGAGCTGTCAGCGAAGCTGACTGAGAGAGCAGCCGCTCATGTTCTGTTTCATACAACGGTTACGGTTGATACACAAGAGCTATCATTGATCTCCCTTTTATATATCCAAATTGCTGACGTACTTGGCGTTTTTCTGGATAAATTCCCGGCGCGGCTCTACCTTTTCGCCCATCAGCAGGGTGAAAATCTCATCCGCCATGGAAGCGTCCTCCAGCGTGACCTGCAGCAGGGTACGGTTTTCCGGGTTCATGGTGGTTTCCCACAGCTGTTCCGGGTCCATCTCACCCAGGCCTTTATACCGCTGGATGTCTACGCCCTGGCCCATTTCCGCCAGTACCGCAAGCTGTTCCTGTTCGGTATAGGTATAACGCACGGTCTTGCCCTTGGTATTCTTAAACAGCGGCGGCTGTGCGATATAGACATGTCCCTGCTCAATGAGAGGGCGCATATACCGGAAGAAGAAGGTCAGCAGCAGGGTACGGATATGGCTGCCGTCAACGTCCGCATCCGCCATCAGGATAATCTTGCCATAGCGCAGCTTGGAGGTGTCAAAATCCTCGCCAAAGCCCGCACCAAAGGCAGTAATCATCGGAGACAGCTTATCATTGCCATAAACCTTGTCCAGCCGTGCCTTTTCTACGTTGAGCATCTTGCCCCACAGCGGCAGGATGGCCTGATACCGTCTGTCACGGCCTTCCTTTGCGGAACCGCCTGCGGAATCACCCTCGACGATGTAAATTTCCGTCAGCGCCGGATCACGCTCCTGACAGTCCGCCAGCTTGCCCGGCAGGGAACCGGATTCCAGCGCGCTCTTGCGACGGGTCAGCTCACGGGCCTTCCGTGCCGCTTCCCTCGCTCTGGAAGCAGTCTGTGCCTTGTCAATGATGGTTTTGGCAACCGACGGGTTTTCTTCAAAGAATACCGTCAGCTTTTCGGTGAGCATGGAATCCACCAGCGCACGCATATCGGAATTGCCCAGTTTAGTCTTGGTCTGGCCTTCAAACTGCGCTTCCTGCAGCTTGACAGAAATGACTGCGGTCAGGCCTTCCCGCACATCATCGCCGGAAAAATTCTTATCACTGTCCTTGAGGAAACCGAATTTCCGTCCATAGTCATTGATGACCTTGGTCAGTGCGGATTTGAAGCCGGTCTCATGGGTACCGCCCTCGGTGGTGTTGATGTTGTTGGCAAAGGACAGCAGATTTTCACTGTAGCCATCGGTATACTGCATGGCAACCTCTGCCATACTGTGGTCCCGGCTGCCTTCCACATAGATGACATCGGGATGCAGGGCGGTTTTATTGCGGTTTAAGTAGGAAACAAACTGTTTGATGCCGCCCTCATAATGCATGACCTCTTCCCGGATTTCATCCTCCGGGTCACGTTCATCCCGCAGGGTGATTTTTACACCGCCGTTAAGGAACGCCTGTTCCTGCAGACGGTTTTCCAGAATTTCATAATCATACTGCAGGGTTTCAAAAATCTGATTATCCGCCTTAAACCGGATGGTGGTACCGGTTTCGTGCTCACAGGGTACGGAGCGCAGGGTAGATACCGTCTTGCCCCTTGAAAACTTCATGGTGTATTTATTGGCACCATCATAGACCGTCGCTTCCAGCCATTCCGACAGGGCATTGACGACGGAAGAACCTACACCATGCAGGCCGCCGGAGACTTTATAGCCATCGCCGCCGAATTTACCGCCGGCATGCAGGACAGTCAGAACGACCTCCAGTGTGGGAATGCCCATCTGGGGATGGATTCCCACCGGAATACCACGTCCGTTGTCCTTTACCGTGACAACACTGTCCGGTTCCAGAGTCACTTCGATATGGGTACAATAGCCTGCCAGTGCCTCGTCAATGGAGTTATCGACGATTTCATACACCAGATGATGCAGGCCACGTGCAGATGTCGAGCCAATGTACATGCCCGGACGTTTGCGGACTGCTTCCAGTCCTTCCAGTACCTGAATCTGGCTTTCATCATAGGTTTCCCTGACAGTCAGATCCAGGATCTCCTCGCTCATGCTCATAACATATCATCCATTTCTCCGGTGAACACAGGGAACAAAGCGCACAGACAGCCGGCCACCGGTTTCATGCTGTCTGGCTAAAAAAATCAAGGTGGAAACAAACAATCCCGCAGAAAGACGGGATTGCCGGAATGAAAAAAAAGTAACGTCTGAACTGCCAGCCGTTTATTCCGGAAGCGGCTGGCCGCTGCGCTTTAACAGTGTGGCAGTAGAAAGCTGGGAAATGTACAGGGTCCGAATCCCGCCTTTTTCACATAAAATACAGGATTTGGGCAGGTCATCGAAGATGGACTGTACCTGTCCGGATTTTTCCATGGCCGCAATACAGGCACGGGTATGTTTTGACCAGGTTGCCGTATCCATGTCATAAATCCCAATGATGGTATCGGTATGGACAACCACATCCTGTCCCAAATGCAGATACATCCTTTTCCCGCCTTTCCAACATAAAAAAATCGCGCAGCCGTATCTTTGCAAACGTTTCCCACATGGAAAATCCCGTCTGCCATCTGGTATCTATTATACCACTTTTTGCGAAGTTTTGCACGTGTTTTCTCAAATATTTCTGAATATTTTGCCGTTTTTTCCTTACTTTTTTTACAAAAATCAAAAGCGCGTGCACTCGCGCACGCACTTACCTGTAAAACCATCAACAGAAGCTGTCGAAAACAGGGATTTTTTGTTAAAAACAGAGAGAGGCTTTGGACTGGATCGCCATATACACTCGGTTACAACAACATAAAACCTGGCCCTCGCTGCATCCAATCATAATGAAACTCTCTGTGAACCCAACAAAAGCGGCCGCCCAAAGCGTTTGGTGTCGTTGCGTTTTGGGCGGCCATCACCAGACAATGGGCTGGGGGTTTGCAAAGGGGGACCCGCCAGAAGGGTCCCCTTTTGCGCTCGTTATGTCAGTGATATGGCTCTGAAACATGCCAACGATCTCTGGATGGCCTGTTTTTTTCTCAGCACCGCTCCACAGTCCCCTGCCGGACGGTAAACATCCATCCGCCTTCCACCTGCGCCAGCTTTTCCGGCTCACAGCAGGTAATGAGCACCTGTCCGTTTTCAATGCGGTTGAGCACGAAATCCTGCCGTCTGGCATCCAGCTCACTGAGCACGTCATCCAGCAGCAGTACCGGGTATTCCCCGCTGTCATCGAAGAACATATCCCGCTCCGCCAGCTTGAGGGACAGGGCACAGGTGCGCACCTGCCCCTGTGACGCAAAGGCCTTGGCGCTTTTCCCACCAATGGCCAATTCCAGATCATCCTTATGCGGCCCGGACAAGCAGGACTTCACAGCAATTTCCGCCGCCCGGTGCTGGCAGGCATGCTCCCACAGCTGCATGCCAATGTCCTTTGCGGAAGCAAACGGATCGGATACCGTGGAAACCGTGCTGTACCGGTAATCCAGCTGTTCCTCCTTACCGGAAATGGAGGCATGAATCCCCTTTGCCTTTTCCATCAGGGAACGCAGGTAATACGCCCGGTACCGGATGATATGTCCGCCTATCATGGACATCCTGAGAGAAAAGTCATCCAGCGCGTCAAGCAGTGACGGCTTTTCCTCCGCATCCTTCAGAATACGGATTTTATTCTCATGCAGCTTGTTGTACTCTGACAGGTATCTGGCATAGTTGGGGCGAAGCTGGCATAATGCGATATCAATAAACCGCCGCCTTGCGGCCGCCCCTTCCCGGATCATCATCAGATCCTCCGGACAGAACAATACGGTGCGCAGGATACCCGCGGCATCAGACAACCGTTTCTGCCGGATGCCATTCACCGTCAGCTGCACCCGTCCGGCGGACGGGATCACGGCACGAATGGTCATATCCCGTTTTTCCGCAAAAAAAGCCGCTTCTGCTTCTGCCTGCCGGGCGCCAAACCGGATGGCTTCGCGTTTCTGTCCCGATCGGAACAGCCGTGTGGTGGACAGCAGACCCACGGCTTCTAAAATATTGGTTTTTCCCTGGGCATTTTCGCCGCAAAAGACATTCACGCCGGAGGAAAGCTCCAGCGCGGCAGTCTCATAATTGCGGAAATCCCGCAGGGTTAACGATTGAATGTTCATATAATGCGATAGGTTGGGCCGCCCACAACGGCAACAACGTCACCCTTGTGCAGCTTTTTGCCCCGCTGGACACAGACCGTGCCGTTGACGGTCACCTGACCTTCCTCAATCATCCATTTCGCCTGTCCGCCTGTGGCGCACAGACCGGTGAATTTCAAAAAGGCATCCGCCTTAATATATTCAGTTGTAATTTCAATTTCTTCCATATGCAATGGTTCCTTTTTTATCTGATATAGTCTTTTGGTATGAATCTCCCAGCCATCAAAATTAACGGCATGAGCCAAAGGCTCCCTCAGAGGAGGGAGCTGTCGCCGTAGGCGACTGAGGGAGTAGTATCCTGTTTGCAGTCTGCACAGTGGTTACAATTGATACGGCAGATTTATGTTTTTACTCCTTCCGTCATTTGCTGACGCAAATGCCACCTCCCTCCAAGAGGGAGGCTTTGGGAATCCTGCTTTGCTGGAGCATGCAGCTACGAGTGTTTTATTCACTCATTTTTTTCAGAGAAAAGAGCTTTTTTTCGATAAAATCAGCAAATTTTACTCTGCCTTCAGCCGTACCGGCAGTACCAGATAAGTGAAGGATTCCCCTTCCTCCGGGGTAAAGACAATCGGATTCAGGCTGCCCTTGAGGGAAATTCTGACCTTGTCAGACGGACACGCACGCAGGGCATCCAGCAGATACCGGTTGTTGAAGCCGATTTCCAGATGGGGTACATCCCCCTCATACACATATTCATCATAGGATTTGCCGATGGTAGTGATGCAGCTCAGCTTGAGCAACGAGCCGTCAAATTCCATGCGCACCGGATTCTTGAGCTTTTCGGAGACAATCAGCGAAACGCGTTCAATGCTGCTCACCAGCTGTCGGACATCTGCTGTGATGACAGCGGAAGCATCCGTCGGAATGGCGGCCCGATAATTGAGGAATTCGCCCTCCAGCAGACGTGTGATGAGTACGGTATCCCCAATGCGGAACAGAATATGCTTGGAATCCGGATAAATTTCCGCCGGTTCGTCGGATTCTGCCAGAATGCGTTCCACTTCCCGCAGGGTCATGCCCGGCACGACAAATTTGGTGTCCTGGGCAACCGGAGCCTCCAGTGTTTCCCGTCTGACACTCAGCCGGTAGCCGTCAACTGCGGCAACATGCAGCTCCTGCCCCTCCAGCTCAAACAGGCAGCCGGTCAGGACAGGCTTGGTTTCATTGTCCGAAACGGCAAAAATTGTTTGAGAAATCATGGATTTCAGCATAGATTGCGGTAAAATAATCGGATTTTCGTTGTTTTCTACCTCCGGCAGTTCCGGGAATTCCTGTGCGTCCGAAGCAACCAGGTTGAACATGGCCTTGCCGCAGCGGATGGTAGTCAGCAGGTTATCATTGGTTTCCACAAAAATCACGTCATCCGGCAGCTTGCGGATCATGTCGCCGAACAGCCGTGCATTGAGTACGGCGGAGCCGGGTTCCGTGGTGGCTGCGCTGATTTTGACGCGGATGCCCATGGACATATTGTAGCCGCACAACGTCAGACAACCGGTATCATCGGCGGTAATCAGCAGACCTTCCAGCAGTGCAATGGAGCTTTTGCTGCTGACGGCGCGGGAAGCTGTAACGATGGCTTCCTGAAGAATGGATTTTTCGCATGAGAACTGCATGGTGCTCCTCCTTTGAATATCGAATGAATTTTCATTTCTTGTCTACCTTGGAATCAGGTAAGTAAAAGCAGACATCAGATGTCTGTAAGAATAAAAGGAAATCTTATAGAATAGTATAGTATTTTTAGTAATAGTAGTAGAGGGATGGAAACTGTGGAAAACCGCGGAAAGCCCCATGTTTCGGGCTTTGGAGCGTCCTCAGCCGATTGTGGAAAACTCTGGCGTGATTTTGGAAAAGTTTTTTGGGGAAAAGTTATCCACAGAAAAATTTCCACACTCCACAGAAGTTTGTGGATGAATTTGCAGGAAATCCGCCGTCAAATGGCAGAGCTTCCCCCTGCATGTTAGTGAATAAATATGCATACTGCATGAATATTCTCAGCCGCGGATGTTGGTTTTCAGGGTCTTGATGATGTTTTCCATCTCGCTGGTTTCCTTGAGGTAGTTCTCGATTTTGTTGATCGAGTGCAGGACGGTGGTATGGTCGCGGGAGAATACCTTGCCGATTTCCGGCAGGGAATAATCGGTCAGGTCACGCACCAGATACATGGCAACCTGTCGTGGGAGAACCAGCTCCTTGGAGCGGCCGCTGCCCTTGAGCTTTTCCACCGGGGTGCAGTAATAGCGGGAAACCTCGCGCAGAATCATTTCCGGTGTGGGATTGAGGCCCGGATTTTCTTTAAAGATGTCGGTAACGGCTTCCTTGGCAAGGTCGATGTCAATGCTGCGTTCCATCAGGTCATGCAGGGCTTTGATTTTCTTGACGGTGCCTTCCAGCTGCCGTACGTTGGAGGTGATGGTTTTGGCGATATAATCCACGATTTCCTCCGGCAGTTCCACGCCGAGGGATTCGGCTTTCACATGGATGATTGCCATGCGGGTTTCGTAGTCCGGCGGCTGGATATCTGCCAGCAGGCCCCATTCAAAGCGGGTTTTCAGTCGGTCTTCCAGCGTATGGATTTCTTTCGGCGGGCGGTCGGAGGTCAGGACAATCTGTTTGTTGGCTTCGTACAGGGCGTTGAAGGTGTGGAAAAATTCCTCCTGGGTACGGTCCTTGCCGGCAACGAACTGGATATCGTCCACCAGCAGCAGATCTGCCAGGCGGTATTTGTCGCGGAATTCCTGTACCTGGCCTTCTCCGATGGAGTTGACCAGTTCATTGGTGAAGTCTTCGCCTTTAATATAGATGATGCGGAAGGATGGGTGATCCCGGCGCACCACGTTGGCAATGGCGTACAGCAGATGGGTTTTGCCCAGACCGGACTGGCCATAAATAAAGAGTGGGTTGTAGTTTTTCGCCGGATTATTGGCAACGGCGGTAGCAGCTGCATGGGCAAATTTGTTGGACGAGCCGACAATGAACTGTTCAAAGGTATATTCGTCCTCGGGATAATTGCTGTGGGCAATCGGGGCCGGCGCTTCACCGGTGGTGACAATGACGTCAATGTCTGCGGAAAACAGGTCGCGCAGTGCATCTTTGATGGTGATAAGGTAGCGCTGGTCAATGATTTCTTTTTTAAATTTATCCGGAGTATGCAGCAGGAGCGTATCGTCTTTGAATTCAACGGCAGTCAGATCGTCGAACCACGCATCCAGCGTGACCGGCTGCAGGCGTTTTTCCAGCAGGCTCAGTACCATCTTCCAGATATCGCCAGGTGTGTTCATAGGTTGTATCCTCTCCCTTGGGATGGTTGTTTTGAAATGGGTTGGTATAGGACTGGCATCTGTGGATACCAATACACTGTATATAATACCACCAAAAAGGAGGCATGTCCACAGGGTTTTCCACAGTTTCCACAAGGATAACTGGAAAAATGGCCCGATTTGACTGAAAAAACCGTTGTTTTTGGGAAATAATGATTGACAAGCTCCCGATTATCTGCTTATAATGTATTTTGTACACGCACGCAAGGAATTTGAGTGTGAATGGAGGTGCAGCCAATATGTTAAGAACATTCCAGCCGAAGAAGCGTCATCGCAGCAAGGTACACGGCTTCCGTAAGAGAATGTCTACCGCTAACGGTAGAAAGGTTCTCGCTCGTCGTCGTTCCCGCGGCCGCAAGCGCCTGAGCCTGTAACCGCTCCGCTTTTCTTTGCAGAAAGAAAAGCTTGGCAAAAGAAATGTCCGGTGCGCTCCCGCGCACCGCAGACACGCCGGACATACTGGTCCGCCGGTCTGCCCGTTGTTTTGACGGGAGTTTTTCTTCGCAGAAAGAAAAGCTTGGACAAAAGAAATGTCCGGTGCGCTCCCGCGCACCGCAGACACGCCGGACATACTGGTCCGCCGGTCTGCCTATAGAGGTATATCTTGGGGTACCACCCAAAAGCCTCCCTCTTGGAGGGAGGTGGCACGGCGTAAGCCGTGACGGAGGGAGTTGAAACGTAATGGATTCGTATCAATCTCAACCTCTGTGTAAAGCAGAAAACGAGATGTAACTCCCTCAGTCGCCTGCGGCGACAGCTCCCTCCTCTGAGGGAGCCTTAGGGAATCCTGTGCCTTATTGTGCCATTTCTTTTGACAGAACATGAACAGAATTAAATGGACCGCAAAGCGGTCCATTTCTGTTATGCAGTAAAACTATCCTCTCTGTATTTTACAGACGGCGTGATTACAATTCGGACGGGTCATGCGCCGAGAAACCAAATGGACCCGTCAGCTCCGGCAAGGAACCATTGAGCCGGAGAGGGAGAAATGGTTTTGTTTTTGGTACTGTAAGCAGTACAAGCGGTGCGTGTGGAAAACAAACCGGCATCCCGCAATACGGAACCAAAGGAAGTCGGGCGATGAAACATACCTTAAAGGAAAACCGTGATTTTCGCAGGCTGTATGGGAGAGGGCGTTCCGCGTCCTCCGATTGCCTGGTGGTCTATGCCATGCATAATAAATTCGGTGAAGGCCGCCTTGGTATTACGGTTGGTGTAAAACTCGGCAGCGCGGTGCAGCGGAATCGGGTCAAACGGCTCATTCGTGAAGCATACCGCCTGCATAAGGACGAGCTCCGCCCCAATACAGACCTTGTCGTCGTGGCACGCTTTCGTGCCGTGGGCGCATCCTACCAGCGGGTAGAGCGTGCGTTCCTGCGCTGCGTAAAGCAGCTGGGACTGAATCAGACGAAGGAAGGGAATTTGTCATGATGAAATCCATCATGCTTGTCTGTATTCGATTTTACCGTTCCGCAATTTCGCCGCATATGCGACCGTGCTGCAGGTATACGCCTACCTGCTCTGCCTATGCTTTGGAGGCAATTGAAAAGTACGGGGCAATCCGCGGCGGCTGGCTCGCAGTCAAACGGATTCTGCGCTGCCATCCGTTTTCGCACCACAATCCCTATGATCCGGTGCCCTGACGGAAAAACCATTTCTTTGACCCAATTTGGAGGATCAAATGGGAGATTTTTTCGGAATTATTATTGTCAGGCCGATGGGCCTGATCCTGATGGCGATCTGGTCGCTGGTCCATAACTATGGTCTGGCACTGATTCTGTTTACCCTTGTCGTTAAGCTCATTCTGCTGCCCTTTATGTATAAGCAGAAAAAGAGTATGAAGAAGATGAGCCTGGTACAGGCGGAGTCCGCGGCGATCCAGAAGCGCTATGCAAAAAACAGAGAAAAAATGAATGAGGAAATATCCGCGCTGTATGAACGTGAGGGTGTCAGCCCCATGGGCTCCTGTGCCCTGTCGTTCATCACGCTGCCAATTATGATGGCGCTGTACTACGCGGTTCGTCAGCCGATGAAGTACATGATGGGTCTTTCCACTGATACAATGAGCAAGATTGCGGAAGCAATCGGCACCACCTTTGACAACAGCGCAATTTCCGGCCAGATTGAACTGGCAAAGCTCGTGCATGAGAACTGGGATAAGGTTTCCGGCTTTGCGTCCGAGGGCCTGGTCAACATTGACTTTAATTTCCTTGGACTGGACCTGTCTGCTACCCCGCAGTTTACCCAGCTCAATGCGCTGTGGCTGATCCCGATTCTGTCCGGCGGTACCGCACTGCTGTCCTCCTGGATTATGCGTAAGATGCAGAACAAGGCAAATCCGGCTGCACAGGAAAATGCCAGCGCACAGATGAACTCCACCATGAACACCATGCTCATCATTATGCCGCTGATGTCCGTGTGGATTGCCTTCACCCTGCCGGCATCCATGGGTGTGTACTGGGTTGTCAACAACGTCTTTACCTGCATTCAGGAAGTTGCCCTCACCTGGTATATCCTGAAGTTTGACAAGGCAGACGATGATGTCAAGACCAAGGAGCGCAAGCGCCGGGAAGCTGCACATAAAATGCGGCTGGAGGAGCAGGCAGAAGCAAGGGAAAGCGGTGTGGAAGTAGAATACCGTGGTGCCAAGTCTGCCAATGTGTCCAAGAAGAAGCTGAAGGCAAGAGAAGCCGAGCAGCAGAGAATCAAGGACAAGGAAACTGCCGCCCGTGCCGCTCAGATCAAGGCAGAAAAGGAAGCTGCCCGCAGAGCCGGCCGACAGGTTGACGATGAGTAACAAAAAGGACGGGAGTAAGCGAGTTTATGACGAAATTTATTGAAAAAGAAGCCGCTACGAGAGACGAAGCGATTCAGCTGGCTCTGGATGAGCTGGGCATGCAGCGCGATGACGTCAGCGTAGAGGTTCTGGAAGAAGGAAAAAAGGGCTTCTTTGGTATCGGTGCAGTACAGGCACGTGTCCGCGTGTCCTATGAGGAAGCTACACCGGCCAGCGAAGCCAAGGCATTTGTTGATGGCCTGCTGCAGCGCATGGGCATCAACGGTGAAGCATTCCCCACCGAGGGCGAGGATGGCCAGATTATTCTGGATATCCGCGGCGACGATATGGGTGCTGTCATTGGCCGCCGGGGTGATACGCTCGATGCCATCCAGTATCTCACGTCCCTGACCATCAACCGCGGCAAGGAAGAGCATATCCGCATTGCCATTGATACAGAGGGCTACCGCGCAAAGCGGGAGGAATCCCTCCAGCGCCTGGCACGTAAAATGGCTGGAAAGGTGCTGAAATATCGCAAGAATATGACCCTTGAGCCGATGAATCCCTATGAGAGACGCATTATCCATGCGACTCTGCAGGATTACAAGGGTGTGACCACCTATTCCACCGGCACGGAACCGAACCGTCGTGTGGTTGTTGCCATGGAACGTGGCGCAAGACCGCAGCGCGGCGGCTATCGCAAGGCTCCGCGTCATAAGAATTATGCGGAGTAAGTATTGCTGATAGAAATGAGGTCGATGATATGAGCAAGACCATTGCCGCCATCGCGACAGGGCCTGCTGCCGGACCGATTGGAATCATCCGCGTTTCCGGACCTCAAACCCTTGCGATTGCAGACAAAATTTTTACCCCGCAGGGCGGCGGCCTGCTTTCCGAACGTCCCAGCCGGTTGCTGACCTATGGGGCACTGCATGCCCGTGACGGCAGGGTTATTGACCACTGCCTGTGCTGTGTCATGCATGCACCCCATTCCTATACCGGTGAGGATATGGCGGAAATCCAGTGCCATGGCTCTCCTGCTATCCTGTCGGAAACACTGGCTGCCCTGTTTGCAGGCGGTGCGGTACAGGCAGGCCCGGGTGAATTTACCCAGCGTGCCTTTCTGGCGGGAAAAATGGATTTGTCCGGTGCGGAGGCCGTCAACGATATCATCACTGCAACCACCATCCACGCAGCGGAAAATGCCGCGGCACAGATGGATGGCGTTGTAGGCTCAAAAATCCATGCAATTCGTCAGCGGCTGGTGGAGCTGGTTGCGGAATTTCTCGCGGTGGTGGATTATCCGGATGAGGAAATTGATTCCCGTCTGTTTGACAGCGCCTGTGAGATTCTGCATGATGCCACCAGAGAGCTGTATGATCTGGCGGAGACCTATGAACGCGGGCGTATCCTGCGGGAAGGTATCCCCTGTGCGATTCTGGGCAGGCCGAATGCGGGCAAGTCCTCCCTGCTCAATGCGCTGGCAGGCGTGGATCGTGCCATTGTCACCAGCGTGCCCGGTACCACCCGGGATGTCATTGAGGAAACCATCCGGATCGGCGCCGTGGTGCTGCATCTGTATGATACGGCAGGACTGCGGGATACCCAGGATCCGGTGGAGAAAATCGGCATTGACCGTGCCATGAAGCAGGCACAGGCCTCTGCCCTGATTCTGGCGGTATTCGATTCCAGTGACAATATTTCCGATGATGACCTGATGGTAATTGCACGGACACATGGAAAACGGACGATTGCCGTGCTCAATAAGAGTGATTTGCCCTCTGAATTGGATGTTTGTACCATTCGGAAGTATTTTGAGCATGTGATTTCCGTCAGCGCCAGAACCGGCGAAGGCCTGAAGGAATTATATGACCTGATTCCGAAGGTCGTTGGGATGGACGGCATGCAGTTTGACGGCACCGTCATTACCAATGCCAGACAGGCTGCGGCGCTGGTGCGTGCAGCGGAACGCTGTGAAGAAGCGTTTGTTGCCGCACAGCTGGGCATGACGCCGGATGCGGTTGTCATGGATGCGGAAGGTGCCATTGCCGCACTGGGCGAAATCACCGGACAGGCTGTCCGTGATGACATTGTTGCCACGATTTTTGACAAATTCTGCGTGGGAAAATAAATCGGAATTGCTTTGCCATTCCGGATGGAGGGAATCTGTCCGGAATGGCGTTTTTCGTACCAGGGGATGGAGGCCTGCTGGCGGGACAATGCGTGCTGTTATGAGTTTTGCACATTTTACACAGAGTTATCAACAGAACGCACCGGTTTCATACCGGGAGTTTTGGGAGATTCCTAAAAAATCAGGCAAGAGTTTTTGGTGGTTTTGCTGAAAACTTTCCACAAAGTTTTCCACAGGTGTGGAAAAGTGCGGAGATAACTTTGGCTGCTTTGTATGATCCTCTTACCGCGTGGTTGACGGGAAATATATTTTCTGTTATCTTTGATATGGGGACATCCCCGACAAGGATTTTTTATCCGGGAATAGCACACCATGTACGGTAGGCGGGTTGACTCTTTCATTTCAGAGAGGGTCGGTGATACAGTTTCTCCATCCTCTCTTGGAAGGGAGGGTGGTCGTATGTATGTTACTTATTCGGATTTATTCCAGCTGATATCCATTCTTCTGGATGTAATCAACGTGACATTGACGATTTTTGTTTTATTTCCAAAAAACAAAAAGAAATAACCGCCTTTTAGCTGCAAACTCAAAGCGGTTATTTCTTATCATAGAATAACTAAAGGGTCAGCACCGTCTATCGGTGTGCTTTTCCTTGTTTTTATTGTAGCATTCTCCTCTCTGCTTGTCAAGCTGTCCGGTTGCTGCCAGGCGGCAGGATCAAGGGGAAAATATAAATACAATAAGTATAAAATAAAAATCAATATACCTAATGTAAGAAAGGGAGCGTGATTTTTTGCAGTTTATCGCAGGAAATTTTGATGTAGCGGTCATTGGTGCCGGACATGCGGGCATTGAGGCGGCATTGGCTTCTGCCCGTCTGGGTTTACAGACCGTTATCTTCTCCATTAATCTGGATGCTGTTGGCAATATGCCCTGCAATCCGGCCATTGGCGGCACGGCAAAGGGACATCTGGTGCGTGAAATTGACGCATTGGGCGGTGAAATGGGCCGTGCGGCGGATGCGGCCTGCATCCAGTACCGTCTGCTAAACCGCGGCAAGGGCCCGGCTGTCCATTCCCTCCGGGCACAGGCTGACCGTTCCGCCTACCGTACCTATATGAAGCATGTACTGGAGCAGCAGCAGAATCTGATGCTGAAACAGGCGGAAATCGTGGAAATTACACAGGAAAATGGAGCGGTTACCGGCGTTACCACAAAGACCGGTGCGCATTATACCGCTAAGGCAGTCATCATTGCTACCGGTACCTATTTACAGGGCAGAATCATTATTGGTGACACCTTTTATGACGGCGGCCCGGATGGCATGTTTGCCGCCATCGGCCTGACCAATTCCCTCCGTGCCATGGGATTGAAGCTCATGCGCTTTAAGACCGGTACCCCGCCCCGCGTCAACCGCCGGAGCATTGATTTCACCGATCTGGAGGTGCAGGAGGGGGAAACCGATTGCATCCCCTTCTCGTTTGAGACCGAACAGGTACCGGAAAACCGTGCGGTATGTCATCTGACGTATACCAATGCTGACACCCATCATGTCATCCGGGAAAATCTGGATCGTTCTCCCCTGTATTCCGGCAAGGTGGAAGGCATTGGCCCCCGGTATTGTCCATCCATCGAGGACAAGGTGGTGCGGTTTTCCGATAAACCCAGACATCAGCTGTTTATTGAACCCATGGGTCTGGATACCGAGGAAATGTATATCCAGGGCTTCTCCTCCTCTATGCCGGAGGATGTACAGCTGGATATGATCCATACCATCAAGGGACTGGAGCATGCAGAGGTCATGCGTCCGGCGTATGCCATCGAATATGACTGCATTGATCCGCTGGAGCTGCGGCCCACGCTGGAAACCAAGAAAATTTCCGGTCTGTATGGCGCAGGACAGTTCAATGGCTCCTCCGGCTATGAGGAAGCGGGCGCGCAGGGCATCGTGGCCGGCATCAATGCCGCACTCAAACTCAAGGGCGAACCGCCCATGATTCTTGACCGGGCAGACGGCTATATCGGCACACTGGTGGATGATCTTGTAACCCGTGGCACCAATGAGCCCTATCGTATGATGACTTCCCGCAGTGAGTACCGGCTGATTTTGCGGCAGGATAACGCGGATGAGCGTCTGGTTGGCATCGGTGCCCGGGTGGGTCTGAATCCGCCGGAACGGCTGGAAAAGGTACAGCGGAAATATGCAGCGGTACAGCAGGAAATTGACCGGGTGAGCCGGGTCAACATGGCGCCCTCGGATGACATGCAGGCGTTTCTCAAGGCACATCATAGTACGCCATTGAAGTCGGGCTGCAAGCTGGCAGATCTGATTCGCCGGCCGGAGCTGAAGTATGATGACCTTGCACCCTTTGACCCGGAACGCCCGGCGCTGCCGGCAGTGATTCGGGAGCAGGTGGAAATCCGTATCAAATATGAGGGCTACATTCAGCGTCAGATGCGGGATGTGGAGCAGTTCCGCAAGCTGGAAAGCCGTCCGCTGCCACAGGATCTGGATTATGAAGCCATTTCCTCCCTGCGTCTGGAGGCACGGCAGAAGCTGCAGCAGATCCGCCCCATGAATTTCGGACAGGCTTCCCGTATTTCCGGTGTCAGCCCGGCGGATATTACGGCGCTGATGATCGTGACAGAATTGATGGAAAAGGAGAAACGCGATGAATGAACTGCTGAAACAGGGCTTTGCTGCCATGCAGGTGACGGTTTCCGAGGAACAGCTTGCCCAGCTGAATGATTTTACCGCGCGGATGCTGGAAACCAACAAGGTGATGAACCTGACCCGTATTACAGACCCGCAGGAGATCGCACAGAAGCATCTGCTGGACAGCGCTTCCCTGCTGACCATTGCGGATTTTTCCAACAAATCGGTTGTGGATGTGGGTTGCGGCGCCGGGTTTCCGGGTATGCCGCTGCATATCCTGTGCCCGTCCAGCCAGTTGACCCTGCTGGATTCTCTGGGAAAACGCATCAAATTTTTACAGTCGTGTATTGATGGCATGGGGCTGGAACAGATTGAAGCTGTTCATGCCCGTGCGGAGGAATATGCGGCAAAGCATCGGGAAAGCTATGATTTTGCGGTATCCCGTGCGGTAGCCCAGCTGAATGTACTGGCAGAGTTGTCCCTGCCGCTGGTCAAGCCGGGTGGTTGTTTTATCGCCATGAAGAGTACGGACAGTGATGCGGAGCTGGAAGCTGCCCGGCATGCTATCAAGGTTTTGGGCGGTGAGCTGGAGAAAATTGTGGATTATCCCATCCCGGGAACCGAGATCACCCACCGTCTGGTGGTAATTCGGAAGAAAAAGCATACGCCGAAGCAGTACCCGCGGCCATTCCGGAAGATTTCCGCTCAGGCACTGTAAAACAAGGATTGTTTCACGTGAAACAATGGAGGACGGTGTGAAACGGAGATTGCGGACAGAAATTTCAAACCGGCACCGTTCATTTTACCGGCTGAGATAGCAATAAAAACGGTTCGGAAAAAGCCTCCCTCTTGGAGGGAGGTGGCATTTGCGTCAGCAAATGACGGAGGGAGTTAAAACGCACTCTTTGAATAAAATATAATTTGAGGAAAATGACTGACGTCATACGTCTGATGACTCGAAAAACACATACTATTCATACTGAAATTTAGGGAGAATACAGTCGCGGGTTTGGAGCCTGCCGGTATGTTTCACGTGAAACAATAAAAACTGTATTTGTGGAGCAATTCCGGGGATGGGATGCTTAAACCAAAAATATAGCAGAAAAAAACAGAAAGAAACTGGAATGTGGACAGAAATCCGGGTTGTTTCACGTGAAACATCGTGGTATAATAAGTACCGGACTAGAAAGTGATCCGGAAAGGAAACCACGTAATGGGAAAAATTATTGCATTTGCAAATCAAAAGGGCGGCGTTGGCAAGACAACGACTGCCGTGAACCTGGCAGCTGCACTGGCTGAACAGGGCAAAAAAGTTCTCGTGTGCGATTTCGACCCGCAGGGCAATGCGACTTCCGGTTTTGGTATTGATCCACGTTCCCTGAAAACCAGTGTGTATGAGCTGACGGTTTGTGACGCACCGGTGGAAGAGGGTATCATCAAGACAAAATGGGTAGATGTCATCGGCGCCAATGTGAATCTTGCCGGTGCGGAAATTGACCTGATTGAACTCGACCGCCGCGAGTACCGACTGAAAATGGTATTGGATCAGCTGCGTGACGCATATGATTTTATTTTTATTGACTGCCCGCCGTCACTGGGCCTGCTCACACTGAATTCCTTGTGTGCGGCAGATTCCTTCCTGGTGCCATTGCAGTGTGAGTATTATGCACTGGAAGGCCTGACTCAGCTGATGACGACTGTACGTGCTGTACAGCGCGGCCTGAATCAGGGTATTAAGATGGAAGGTGTCCTGCTGACCATGTTTGACGGCAGAACCAACCTGTCCATCCAGGTTGTGGAAGAGGTCAAACGCCACTTTGGCAAAAAGGTATTTGCAACCGTTGTACCACGGAATGTCCGGTTGTCTGAAGCACCGAGCCATGGTGAACCGATTACAGCATATGACCGGTATTGCCGCGGTGCGGAGGCATATATGGCACTGGCACAGGAATTCCTGCGCAGAAATGAAGGATAAGGAAGGGGAAACGCATGGCAAATAAAAGCTTGGGTCGCGGCCTTTCCGCGTTGTTCGGGGAAGAAAATATGGATGCGGCCATCCCGCCGACGAGTGCTGAACCAGTGCGTCCGAAGAATGGCTTCCGGAATATCCCGCTGCGGCGGATTGAACCGAACCGTGCACAGCCGCGCCGGGAATTTGATGAAAAATCCTTGCAGGAACTGGAAAACAGTATCCGGTTACACGGCGTACTGGCACCGATTACGGTGCGGCTGGGTGACAATGGGTATTACCAGATTGTCGCAGGGGAACGCCGCTGGCGTGCGGCACGCCGTGCCGGTCTGGACAGCATTCCCGCTATGGTGATTGATGCGGATGACCAGACCATGATGGAGCTGGCACTGATTGAAAACCTGCAGCGTGAGGACCTGAATCCCATGGAGGAAGCCGAAGGCTATCGGGCATTGATTGACCAGTTCGGCATGAAGCAGGAAACGGTGGCAGAACGTGTGGGACGATCCCGTTCCGCAGTTGCCAACAGTCTGCGCCTGTTATCGCTGGATGAGGATATCCGCAAACTGGTCGTGGAGGGCAAGCTGTCAAGCGGCCATGCCCGTGCGGTACTGGCAGTACAGGATGCGGACAAACGTCTGCCAGCTGCCAAGACCATGATGGAAAGCGGCATGTCTGTGCGGCAGGCGGAGGCATATGTCAAACGCCTGAACCAGCCAAAGCAGGAGAAGACAGAACAACCGGCAAAGGAATTCCAGCCGGATTATTATGCGGAGGTACAGCGGAAGCTGGAAGGTTCCCTGGGCCGCCGGGTACAGATAGACCACAAAAAAAATAAAGGAAAGATTACC
This sequence comes from Clostridiales bacterium, assembly GCA_004555915.1. GTDB lineage: Bacteria > Bacillota > Clostridia > Oscillospirales > Butyricicoccaceae > Butyricicoccus_A. The sequence continues at coordinate 52,661 of SFJM01000018.1, forward strand.
CTCGAATATTACGGGGATGATGATCTGGAACGGCTGGCAAATGCACTGGCAGCTGCAATCCTTTGATGGAGGCCTGGCATGAGCGAACAAAAAAAGACAAAGGATGAAGATATCAAAACACAGGAAGAAGATATCAAAATCTATGAGGAAACCGTATCCATTGACCGCAGCCGGCAGAAAAGCCGGAAAATCTTTGTATTTTATATCATCGGCCTGTTTTGTGTGGCACTGGTATTGATTCTCGTCAGCTATGTGATGCAGGCGCATGCCAATCAGCAGCTGGAGGATCTGGGTACACAGCTGACGCAGCAGACGGATGCAGCCAAGGGCGCCAAGGCCAAGGCTGACCAGCTGCAGGAAACCATGGACACCATGCAAAGCCAGCTGGATGAAAGCAAAGAGGAAAATGCTGCCCTGCAATCCACGGTAGAGGAACAGGAAAAAGCCATTGCGGCACTGGAACAGCTGTGGCAGCTGGAACAGGCTTACCGAACCGGGGATGACAGTACGGCACGGGAGCTGGTTGAGAAAATGGATCAGGCATATACCCGTGAGGTACTGACAGATGAAACCAAGCAGCCACTGACCGGCGATTCCGCAAAGGAATATGCGGAAATCTGCAACGCACTGGATGCAGAGGAATAGCAGAGGAATAAAGGAAAGAGCCACACAGCTGTGTGAATGTAAATCAGCAATCTTTCATCGGAATACCTGTTCCGATGCATATAGAAAGGACTAATGCAACGTGTTAGATGTAAAATATCTCCGTGAAAACACAGAAAAATGCAAGACCCGCCTGGCAATGCGCGGCAAGAGCTATGATGAGGAAATTGATGCAGCACTGGCACTGGACCAGAAGCGTCGTGACATCATCGGCGAAGTTGAAGCCATGAAGGCAGAACAGAATAAAGTATCCAAATCCATCCCGCAGCTGAAGAAGGCTGGTGAGGATGTGAGCGCTGTACTGGCACAGATGAAGGAACTGAGCCAGAAGGTTAAGCAGCTGGATGCGGAGCAGGCAGAGGTTGAGGAAAAGCTGCGCGCTACCATGCTGACCATTCCGAATGTTCCGGCTGATCAGGTACCGGAGGGTGCAGATGATACCTGTAATCCGGAGCTGCGCCGCTGGAGCGAGCCGAGACAGTTTGATTTTGAGCCGAAGGCACATTGGGATATCGGTAAGGACCTGGGCATTCTGGACCCGGATACCGCTTCTAAGGTTACCGGCAGCCGCTTCCATTTCTATAAGGGCGCAGGTGCCCGTCTGGAGCGTGCGGTTATCAACTACTTCCTGAATACCCATTCGGATAACGGTTATACCGAAATTCTCCCGCCGTTTGTTGCCAATGCAGCTTCCATGACCGGTACCGGCCAGCTGCCGAAGTTTGCAGAGGATATGTACCATCTGGAAAATACCGACCAGTATCTGATTCCGACGGCAGAGGTACCGGTTACCAACATGTATCGTGACGAAATCATTCCAGCAGAACAGCTGCCGGTTCGTTATGCTGCATATTCTGCCTGCTTCCGTGCAGAGGCAGGCGCTGCAGGCCGTGACGCACGTGGCCTGATTCGCCAGCATCAGTTCAACAAGGTCGAACTGGTCAACTTCACCGCACCGGAGGATTCCTGGAACCAGCTGGAGAACCTGACCCATGAGGCAGAACGTGTGCTGCAGGGTCTGGGCCTGCCGTATCGTGTTGTAATCCTGTGCACCGGTGATGTAGGCTTCAGCTCTGCATGCACCTATGATATCGAAGTCTGGATGCCGTCCTATGGCAGATATGTGGAGATTTCCTCCTGCTCCAACTTCCTGGATTATCAGGCACGCCGTGCCAATATTCGCTGCCGCAATGAGAAGGGCAAGCCGCAGTTTGCACATACCCTGAACGGTTCCGGCGTTGCTGTTGGCCGTACCGTAGCCGCTATTCTGGAAAACTATCAGAACGCAGACGGCTCGGTAACGGTTCCGGAAGCACTGCGCGGCTTTATGGGCACAGATATCATCAAGTAAAAAACAGATATGAAATGCAAAACCGCTCCGGATTTCCGGGGCGGTTTTTTTGCGGAAGCCTCCGGCTCTTTATGGAGAGACAAGGAGGATCGTGCGAAACGCAAATCTGCGGTATCCATCGTAACGATAGCGCAGAGCGCAAGATAGATAGAACTCCCTCCGTCACGGCAGAGCCGTGACACCTCCCTCCTCTGAGGGAGGCTTTGGATCAGACGATTTCATTGCATTTTTAGCCGGCAAACGTATCGGGACAGCTTTACACTCTCTATCCTCTCTGTTGCTGTTCGGCGTTGCATATTGGTTTATTCCTGCCGTGGAATGTGGTGTTGTATCATTGCATGAATAAACCACGGAATGCAAGCCGAACTGCGGCAAACGCGGCGGAAGCAGGCTGGCGGCGATGTGCCGGAGAAGATCGCGGTGATTATTGGGGATTCCAAAGGGGTATCCAACCCCTTTGGCGGCAGAGTGGGATTCCTAAGGGAGAGACTCGCCGGTGAGTCTCTTCCTTGAATCCGCTGCAATGCAAGAACTGCCTCTCTGGTCTGTTCCCCATAATATCCGGTTTCCGGAATGGATGGAACCTCAGGATAAATGGTGGCAAGCCGATTGATATACTGCTGCAGCTGGCGGACAGCTTCTGACTGCGAGCCGAGTACCAGCGTGACGGTGGGGGGCAGGGAAATAACCGCATTTTGCAGGGATTCCGCAATCTGTTGATAGGCATTGAGTAAAGCATTCCATGTGTTTGGCCCGACAATACCATCCGGCGTCAGTCCGGCAAACTGCTGGAAGGCAATCACAGCATCCCGTGTTTCAGGACCAAATATGCCGTCGACAGCAACCACCGGAACGGCGTCATTATATGTCCCGATTACACCCAGATAAAACTGCAGCAAAAGGATGTTAGGCCCCTGCATGCCTTCTGTCAGGGCAGTAGGCAGTTCACGGGATACCTCCTGCAGTGTAATGCCTTCTGCTACCAGCTCTGCCAGATTGCGTACCGCATTATTCACCTGCGTAATCTGATACCATGTGGCAGGACCTACCACACCATCCGGTGTCAGATTAAAAATCTTCTGAAAAGCGACCACCGCATTATAGGTGTTCAAATCAAACACACCATTTACCGATGGAATCTTTGGAATCGCCGGATAATTGTTGGAAATGCGGTTCAGGCGATCCTGCATAATTTCCACTTCTCTGGAAACCGTACCAATACGCAGGGGGGTACCCGGATAGGACTGTACCAGCGGACGAATCGGAGCGGTGCGGATATCCAGATCATCCCCATAATAATGCGTCAGGATTTCATAAGGGGTCAACCCCTGCTGGGCAAGATCTACCGTCCCCCATTGGCTGAGTCCTTCACATTGTACCCGCCTGCCATCGCAATAGGCGGAAAACAGTGGCTGGACATAACCCGGACGGGCCAGATACTGGTCAAATATTTCATTCACAATTTCCGCGACATTATCAAAAATATCCCGCCCTTCCACAAAAGCCTGATCGTATGCTGTGGAATTGGTGATATCAAAATCATACCCACGTGACCGATACCATTCGGTATAGATGCGGTTGAGCGCAAAGGATACCTGTGCATAAATGTTGGCACGCAGGGCATTTTCCGGCCAGGTGGGGTACAGTTCACTGGATGCCACATTCTGAATATATTCCAAAAATGGAACCGTAACATTACGGGCGGGTGAATTGGGCGGGCCAAGATGCACGGTAATATATTCCGGCACATAAGGAAATTCTGTCATGATTCTGTCCCTGATCCGGTAGGCCCTGTTTGGGGATTCCGGATTGTAATCCGCTGGTTTAATTCTTCAATAGAACGAGGTGGAATCATCGTTACAGGCAATGTGGTGGTAATCCCGGCATAAACCGGTACATCTGTTACTGTGACTGGCCGGTAATCCGGATGGTCAATATCCACCCGGAAGGATGCAAAGGGCGGTACTTCCTGCATATTCATATTGGCCAGTGAGGGCGCTTCAAGTTCAATGGCTTCGGTGGAACCACTGGTATCCGTGCGAACCGATACACAGGGCTGTAAGATGTTGGCACCATCCGGACAGTATATGGTGACAGCCGCCCCCATGACCGGAATCGCACCACGGGCTGCCCGGGTTTGTACAATTAACTTACCTGTAGGCATATTGCAATCAAGTCCCCTTTCCTCGGATCTGTTGTCAATCGCATGGTATGCACCGGGAAGGAAAAGCAGAACAAAAAAACAGCTGCCTTCCGGAGAAAGCAGCTGAGAGGTATGTGATATTACGCCGGCTGGAACATATACATGGTATAGTAATTGCCTGCCAGCATGAGGAACAGATAGCCTTCATGCATGCCAACGGCATATTCTTTGTCCTTGCCATCCTGCGTGACAGTGAGATATCCGGTATCCGTATCATACTGGAAGGTGCAATCCTCCAGATCCTCCTTGTCACCGATTTTACCCGTACCATCGTCATTTAAAACCATGGTATATTTGCCGCCGAACGCATCGGTCCAGCTTCCAAGAAATTCCTGTTCGGGAATGATTTCTCTGTCCTCACGGAAATAATAACAGGAATCCTGATTCCAGTAGCCAACCAGGATATCCCCCAGGACAGCGCCGAAAATCTGTTCCTTGCCATCGGAATCGGACAGCACTACATATTCCAGCTCCTCAAAGGAATCTGCCAGATCAAAGCCTTCCACATCCTTGTAATATGCATAGGAACCATGCATGGTATCAGAAATGGTGCTGGTATAGGTACCATCCGCATTGAAATGTAACTCACGATCCTTACCCGGTACAATCCATGTACCATCGACTGTCACAGACGGATTTTTCTCTACTTCATAGGTTTCCGATGCCACAATTTTTTTGGTGCTTCCACAGCCGGTTAACAGGCCGGTCAGCATGATTGCAGCAAGGACAAGGGCTAATCGTCTTTTCTTCATAATAACTCCTTTGTCAGATGAAATTTGTAACACTATCATTATACTCGTCCAGACAACAGGAATCAATCAGAATATAACTGGGAAATTACACAAAAATGCCCACGGAAATGAATCCGCGGGCATACAGGGCTGATGGCGTTCAGGCTTCCTTTTCTGCCTTGAGCTGACGAAGAGCCTGGGTAACAATTGCCTGGTCATCCAGATGATCCGGTTCACCGGAAACACAGACGGAACCAATGACCCCTGTCCCCTTGAGGACAATCGGCATACCGCCGCCGCCCGGTGCATAATCATCCGGATTCAGTTTGCGGCTTTCCAGAGATTCCCCATTTTTCTCCAGCCAGAAGCCAAAGCGCAGGGAACCCATCTGCATCAGTTCTACGGCATTGCGCTTGCGTTCCAGCCACAGCTCACTGTCCGGCAGGGAGCCATCCTGGAAATACCGGTATACAACCAGACCATTGATGGTAATTTCGGTTGCAATCGGCTCGGAATAACCGGCAGAGGCTTCATTGATAAGCTGGCCCAGACGCAGGGCATCCGCACGGGAAAACGAGGTAAAAACCAGTTCCTGCTCCACTTCTGTCAGGGATTCAAATGTAACAGACATAATCCAACCTTCCTTCCTATACAATCAGCATAATAGAAAATAAATTTTACATCCAGGAATTAAATCTGATCATATTTTCTATAAATGTATCGTAGCATGACATGCCGGCAATGTAAAGACCTGAAAAACTGCTGTTTTTTGATGGAAAATCGCAATCCGGACAGGCAAAGCAGGGAGGAAAAATTGACACAAAAGTAATAAATCTGTCGAAAATTTGCGGAAAATATTGTATTTTATCATAGAGTTGGTTATAATGGACTGGTATCAGGGATGAAACAGCCATAGGAACAGGGGAGTATCCCTGTGGCAGAAGAATCCAGCAGAGAGGAGATCAATTGTATGGATCATGAATTTGACCGGAAACCGGACGATTCTCAGGACAAGCATGAGCAGGCCAAAACCAGTTTTGAAGACCTGCAAAAGCTGATGGAACAGTTCAAAATCACTGCGGATGAACCGAAAGCAACAGAACCGGAACAGTCCGAAGGGGAACAACCGATGGACGAGCCGGTATTATCTGTCGATGAACTGATTGAACGTGCTGCCGTTGCAAGCGGAGAACAGCCGTTGGAGGAAGCAGAAACGGAGCAGGAAGATGCTCCGGCAGAACCGGTACATGGGCCTGAGAAGGCTGAAGCAACCGAAAAAGCGGAACCGGCACCGGAACGACAGCCGGAACCGGCAGCTGATACAAAACCGAAAGCTGAAACGCCTGCAAAGGCGCATAGCAGGAAAAAAACGGCGCCGAAGAAAAAAACTATCCGGAAGAAGGAAATGAAGCCTGCTGCCACACAGGAGGAGCTGGAGCAGCAGGAACGGGAAGCCATTCTGGAAGGAAGTGCAAAACGCCGCCATCCGGATCAGCCGGCAGCTACCGTCAACCTGGACAAGACAAAAAAGTCCGAACCAAAGAAAAAACACAGGAAAAACAGCAAGGCAGCCATGGCACGCAGACGGAAAAAACGCCTGATGCGCCTGGGCACGGTTGTGGTACTGCTGCTGGTTGCGATTGTCCTGATTGTATCCGCCGTCAAGGCACTGAGCAGCCGTTCTTCCAAAGAGGATGCGGCAGCAGGTTCGGCAGTTCTGACAGAAGAACAGAAGCTGGAACAGAGAAAGAAGGAAGGCCCGGCCAGCCAGCAGGAATCCAAGCAGTATCTGGCAATCAAGGATGATGATTCCCTGCCGTCCTATGCAAAAAAATATCCGGGCCTGTATGCAAAGGCTGTGGATAAACCCAATAAGCTGAGTGAGGAAAAGGTCTGCTATCTGACCTTTGACGATGGTCCGTCCACCTCGAATACACCGGGGATTCTGGATGTACTCAAGAAGGAAAACGTAAAGGCAACCTTCTTTGTGGTTACCAGTGGGATTGATGAGAAAACCGCACCGATTCTCCAGCGCATTGTGGATGAAGGGCATACCCTGTGCATCCATGCCAATGAGCATGCATATGACGATCTGTATGCTTCCACAGAGGCGTATCTGGAGGATTTTGCCAATGCATATGACAAGATTTATGAGCTGACCGGCTACCGTGTGCAGGGCTTCCGCTTCCCGGGCGGCAGCAACGGACAGGTAAACAGCAGCGGCTGCTATGACAATATTGTGACAGAAATGACCCGCCGCGGCTTTGAGTATTATGACTGGAATGCCTATGCCCATGACGCGGAGGGCGGCAACTATTCCCCAGAGGAAATGGCAGATATGGCAGTCCATGAAGTGGATATCAGTTCCCGCAATGATGTCATCATGCTGATGCATGATACCTATGGCAAGGACAAGACGGTCTCTGCTCTGGAACAGATCATCAGCCAGCTGAAGGAAGAAGGCATCAAGATGCTGCCGATCACCAACAGTACCCGTCCGGTACATTTTGAAGTCAGTGATGCAACACCGCAGGAATATGATGAAAATGCGGAGGAAGAGTCTGACAGCGCAGAGGAGGATTCCAATTCCTCTGACAGTGACGGAGAAGAAACCGAATAAGACAAAATGATGTGCAGACACCGTGGGATTGGATTCTCACGGTGTTTGTTTATCCACAGCCATGCAACCAATTGCCCTTGACAATGGCAGCAATGGAGTTATTCTATTTTGTATATTTCTAATATTATTATACGAAAGGTGATAACATATGCTGATTTGTAAAAGAAAGGTTTGTACGGCGGGAACAGTGACTGCGTTTGATATGCAGCTGAGTGCACTGAAATGGAAGGTGAAAAATTTCACAGATGGCGAGCTGTATGTATCCGCCGGGGAATGGGACACGGAAAATACGGTGCGCATTGGGGCGGGAACCTATGAAATCATTGTAGACCGTATGCCGCAGACCGGCACAAGGAAAACCTCCCGGGTGCTGTATGTCTCTACGGAGGGCGATGGAGAGGTGGAAGTGATGATGGTGTGAGGCTGCATTCAGCAGCACGCGACCTCCTCTGAGGGAGCCTTTTTATCTTGCCTGTTTCATTATCCGCACAGCTGGCAAATCTGTGAAATTGTGTATTTTCAATTGTTCCCCAATGGGGTATAATAGGAGCATCATCAGACTTTTGAGGTGCAAACATGAAAGATGGATTTATCAAGGTAGCGGCTGCCACGCCGGAAATCCATGTGGCAGACTGCGTATTTAATGCAGACAATATTCTTTCCCTGTGTCGGGAAGCAAATGAGAAGGGCGTACAGGCAATCGGTTTCCCGGAGCTGTGCCTGACGGGGTATACCTGCTCGGACCTGTTCCTGCATGATATTCTGCTCAACAGCGCCAAGGAACAGCTGCTGCGCATTGCGGAAGAAACCGCGGAAATGGACATGCTGATTGTTGTGGGCCTGCCGGTACGCGTGGGCGGTACGCTGTATAACTGTGCGGCGTTCCTGCATAAGGGCAGCATTTTGGGCATGATTCCGAAGCGCAATATCCCGAATTATACGGAATTTTATGAACTGCGTCATTTTACCGAAGCAGATGACGATACGGAGGAATATCTGGAATGGAACGGTCAGGAATTCTGCATTGATCCGAACCAGATTTTCTGTTGTACCGATATGCCGGAGTTTGCGGTTTCTGCGGAAATCTGTGAGGATCTGTGGGTGCCGAACCCGCCCTCCAGTGATCTGGCAACCGCAGGTGCAACCATTCTGTTCAACCTGTCCGCTTCGGATGAAATCATCGGCAAGGCAGCCTACCGCCGCAATCTGGTATGCATGCAGTCCGGCCGCGGCCTGTGCGGTTATATTTACTGTGATGCCGGTCAGGGCGAATCATCTACTGATCTGGTCTTTGCCGGACACAATGTCATTGCGGAAAATGGAACGCTGCTGGCACAATCCCCGCGGTTTACCACCGGTTTGACCATCTCGGAAATCGACGTCACACGTCTGACCTATGAACGCCGCCGCCAGAATACCTTCCGTGAGGGCTATGTATCCCGCGTATGGTTTGATATGGAGCTGCGTGAGACCGAACTGACCCGTCCGATTGCGCAGACCCCGTTTGTGCCGTCCAATAAGGATGACCTGGCAGAACGCTGTGAGGAAATCCTCACCCTGCAGGCAACCGGTCTGGCAACCCGTATCCGTCATGCCCATGCTAAAACTGCAGTTGTGGGTCTGTCCGGCGGTCTGGATTCTGCCCTGGCATTGATTGTCACCGTACATGCCTTTGACCTGCTGGGCCGTGACCGCAAGGACATTATTGCCATTACCATGCCCTGCTTCGGCACCACCAGCCGTACCAAGAACAATGCGCTGACATTGGCTGCTGCTTATGGCACCACCTGCCGGACGATTGAAATCGGCGCGTCGGTAACCCAGCATTTTATCGACATCGGACATGATATGGAAGACCACAGCGTAACCTTTGAAAACGGCCAGGCCCGGGAACGCACCCAGGTGCTGATGGATGTTGCCAATAAGACCGGCGGCATGGTCATCGGTACCGGTGACCTGTCCGAGCTGGCACTGGGCTGGGCGACCTATAACGGAGATCATATGTCCATGTATGGTGTCAACGGCTCGATTCCGAAGACACTGGTCCGCTATCTGACTGCCTATGAAGCAGAGCGCGCCGGTGGGGAAACCGGACGTGTCCTGCGTGATGTACTGGCAACACCGGTATCGCCGGAGCTGCTGCCGCCGAAGGATGGCGAAATTTCCCAGAAAACAGAGGAGCTGGTCGGCCCCTATGAGCTGCATGACTTCTTCCTGTATTACCTGCTGCGTTTCGGCATGGAGCCGAAAAAGATTTTCCGGCTGGCACAGCAGGCATTCGCCGGGACGTATGATGACGCCACCATTAAGAAGTGGCTGACAACCTTTGTACGCCGGTTCTTTATCCAGCAGTTCAAGCGCTCCTGCCTGCCGGATGGCCCGAAGGTGGGTACGGTTACCCTGTCCCCGCGTGGTGACTGGCGTATGCCGTCTGATGCGGTCAGTGCGCTGTGGCTGCAGCAGTGTGAAACGTTATAAAGGAAGGAATTTCCTGTTCCGGGGCGGAGTGTGCATGCGTGCATTCCGCCCTGTTTTTTGTGTTGAACACTATTTGTATATTTTACTCAAATGATTTTTTTCCCATCACCCAATTATGATAATAAGTATGAAAAATAGTGGGTAAATTATTGGTAAATTGAAGCTTTTATACAAAAAAAGTGCGTGAAATTATTGACAAAGATTCTAGAACCAGTATAATATTATCGTATACATGTGTGTTGTATACACATTAACCCGCATTCCAAAAGCTGCAATATGCCTTTTCGCTGAAAGCCAGATCAGCCCAAATGTGTAGAGCAGGCTTTCAGTTGGAATTCATTTTTTTTGGGAGGTTTACTGGTATGGATTTTAGGCTTACTAAAGAGCAGGCACTGGTTCAGAAGATGTGCCGTGAATTCGCGGTTAACGAAATCGAACCGATTGCTGCAGAAATTGATGAGCAGGAGCGCTATCCGCACGAGACCGTAGAAAAGATGCGCAGATATGGTCTGATGGGCATTCAGTTCCCGAAGGAACTGGGCGGCTCCGGCGGCGACACCATCTGCTATTCTATCGCTATTGAAGAAGCAGCTCGCTTCTGCGGTACCACCGGCTGTATTATTTCTTCTCACGCAACTCTGGGTGCATGGCCGATCTTCAAGTACGGCACACCGGAGCAGAAGGAGAAGTGGCTGCGTCCGCTGATCGACGGTCATAAGACCGGTGCGTTCGGCCTGACCGAGCCGAATGCCGGCACCGACGCTGCTGGCCAGCAGACCATCGCTGTCAAGCAGGAAGATGGTTCTTACATCGTAAACGGCTCTAAGGTATTTATTACCGGCGGCGGCATTGCAGATACCTACGTTATCTTCGCAATGACCGATAAGAGCAAGGGCACCCGCGGTATTTCCGCATTTATTGTAGATAAGGATGATCCGGGATTCTCCATCGGCAAGATCGAGCATAAGATGGGTATCCGCGGCTCCCAGACTTCCGAGCTGGTATTTGAAGACATGGTTCTGCCGGCAGACCGTCTGCTGGGCAAGGAAGGCCAGGGCTTCAAGATCGCTATGACCACGCTGGACGGCGGCCGTATCGGTATCGCTTCCCAGGCACTGGGTATTGCACAGGGCGCACTGGATCAGGCTGTTGCTTACATGAAGGAACGTGTACAGTTCGGTCGTCCGATTTCCAAGTTCCAGGGCCTGCAGTGGATGGTAGCTGACATGGAAACCCAGATTGAGGCTGCTCGTCTGCTGGTTCGCCGTGCTGCATTCAACAAGGACAATGGTCTGCCGTACAACAAGGAAGCTGCAATGGCTAAGCTGTTCGCTTCTGAGACCGCTATGGAAGTTACTACCAAGTGCCTCCAGATCTTCGGTGGCTACGGTTACATCCGTGAGTACCCGATGGAGCGCATGATGCGTGACGCGAAGATCACTGAAATCTACGAGGGTACTTCTCAGGTTCAGCGTATGGTTATCGCGAACAATGTACTTGGCAAGTAAGAATAGGGAGGAAACTGAATTATGAAAGTTATTGTATGCGTAAAGCAGGTTCCGGATACTTCTGGTAAGGTAGCTGTCAAGCCGGACGGTACTCTGGACCGTGCTTCTATGGCTACCATCATCAACCCGGATGATAAGAATGCAATCGAAGCAGCACTGGCACTGAAGGATCAGACCGGCTGCAAGACCATCGTGAGATCATGGCAATGGGCGTAGACGAAGCAGTACTGGTATCCGGCCGTGAGTTCGGCGGTTCCGATACCTTCGCAACCTCCCAGATCCTGGCAGCAGCAATCAACAAGATCGGCATCGAGGATGACGACATTGTACTGTGCGGCCGTCAGGCAATCGACGGTGATACCGCACAGGTTGGCCCGCAGATCGCAGAAAAGCTGGGCCTGCCGCAGATTACTTATGCAGCAGACATCAAGGTAGAAGGCCGCGAAGTAACCGTAAAGAGAATGCTGGAAGATGGCTACATGACCATCAAGACCCAGACTCCGTGCCTGATTACTGCAATCAAGGAACTGAACACCCCGCGTTACATGAGCGTAGGCGGAATTTTTGAAACCTACAGCAAGCCGATGTCCGTATTCGACTTCAACACGCTGAAGGATGATCCGCTGATCGAGCTGGACACCATCGGCCTGAAGGGTTCTCCGACCAACATCTTTGCTTCGTTCACTCCTCCGCAGAAGGGACAGGGCGAGATGCTCGAAGGCGCTGACCAGAAGACTGTTGACGTACTGGTTGACAAGCTGCTGGCAAAGCACATCATTTAATTGAAAGGAGAAACAACAAATGGCTGAATTTAAGAATTCCGGAGAGAACATGAAGGATTTCAAGGGCGTTTGGGTATTCTGTGAGCAGCGTCAGGGCGAGCTGCAGAGCACCGTTCTTGAACTGGTATCCGAAGGCCGCAAGCTGGCAGACGACCTGGGCGTAGAGCTGGCAGGCCTGCTGCTGGGTGACAACGTAGAAGGCCTGGCAAAGGAAATTGGAGCATATGGCGCAGACAAGGTAATCCTGTGCGACGATCCGTGCCTGAAGGATTACACCACTGATGCATACGCAGACGTCATCTGCAATGCAGTAATGGACCTGAAGCCGGAAATCGTACTGATTGGTGCAACCAACATCGGTCGTGACCTGGGCCCGCGCTGCGCAGCTCGCCTGCACACCGGCCTGACCGCAGACTGCACCCATCTGGATGTAGAGACCAGCAAGTATGTAGACTTCCTGAAGGAAAACTCCACCCTGGATGTAGACCAGATGGTAGCAGCTGGCCGTATCAAGATGGACGACCGCAACCTGAAGATGACCCGTCCGGCATTCGGCGGTCACCTGATGGCAACCATCATCTGCCCGCGTTTCCGTCCGCAGATGTCTACGGTACGTCCGGGCGTTCTGAAGAAGGGCGTATATGACGAAGCAAAGGCAGCAGCAGTAAAGGTTGAGAAGTACGAAGTTAAGACCGACGAGCTGAAGACGCAGGTAGTTGAGATTGTCAAGGAAGCGAAGCAGCTGGTAGACCTGATCGGCGCTGATGTCGTTGTATCCGTAGGCCGTGGTATTTCCAAGGACGTAGAAAAGGGTATTGCACTGGCAGAAGAGCTGGCAGAAGTACTGGGCGGCGTAGTAGGCGGCTCCCGTGTAGCAATCGACAGCGGCTGGCTGACTGCAGACCATCAGGTAGGTCAGACCGGTAAGACTGTACATCCGACCCTGTACATCGCACTGGGTATCTCCGGCGCAATCCAGCACAAGGCTGGCATGCAGGATTCCGGCTGCATCATCGCAGTCAACAAGTCTGAGTCTGCTCCGATCTTCGACGTAGCTGA
>SFJM01000051.1 GCA_004555915.1 Clostridiales bacterium
TTCCGCCGTATCCTCCGCGCTGTAGCCCAGCGCACCGGCAACCGGAGCACAGTATTTGAAGGTCTCGCCCATCATGCTGACATTGGTGTTCGCATTGGACGATGCTGCGGCGAGAATATCCGCAAAATGGCCGGAATCTTTTGCGGTCAGTCCAAATGCAGTCAGCGCATCTGTGACGATATCCGAGGTTGCCGCCAAATCCTCACCGGAAGCCGCCGCCAGATTCATAATGCCGTCAATGCCGTTCAGCATATCCCTGGTTTTCCAGCCTGCCATCGCCATGTAATTCATAGCTTCTGCGGCTTCGGATGCGGAGAACTTCGTCTTTTCTCCCATTTCGCGTGCTTTGTCCCGAAGCGCCTGCAGGTCATCCCCTGTTGCGCCGGACACAGCGGCAACCTGACTCATAGCAGAATCAAAGTCCGCTGTTGTCTTAACTGCCGCCACACCCAGACCGGCAACCGCAGTCGACGCAATTGACATCTTCTTTCCGACACCCGCAATGGCATCGCCTGCGCTTTCCATCTTGCCGCCCACCACATCAATCTTTTCCAGCGTGGCATTGGTGGTGACTGCCTGCTGCTGTAATCGCTGCAGTTCCTGTTCAGTCTCGATGATTTCACGCTCCAGCGCGTCATACTTGTCCTGACCGAGCGTGCCGCTTTCCAACTGTTGCTTCGCCTGAATCTGTGCTTTCTTCAGTGAATCCAGCTTCTCTTTTGTGGCGGTGATGGCATCCTTCAACAGCTTCTGCTTCTGTGTGAGCAATTGCGTGTTGGATGGATCAAGTTTCAGGAGTCGATTGACATCCTTTAAGGCCGACTGTGTCGTGCGAATCGAGGAGTTGACGGACTTCAGCGCCTTGTCCAGTCCGGTGGTGTCGCCGCCGATTTCGATTAATTTATCAAATTATCACAACTCAGATAAAATCTACACCTTTTTCCGCGAAAGCCATTGAAAACTCCGGTCTTTTGTAAAAAGGTGTAGATACTCTTCTGGTTGTGATGATTTGATTTATTTTTACGTTAAAATAAATCAAAATCTTCCTGCGTCGCAATGCGACTGTACTTCACGCCGTCATTGGCTTTTTCCGTCCACAGATCCAGCACCAATCCGATGGTCAGCAAATCCAGATCGCGGACGGAAATACCGAGCTCCACACAGCGCAGAAGGAACAGCGGCGTGGTCATTTCCCGTTCACTTCTGCCAATTCTTTTTTTGCCGTCACATCTGTCAGCATGTTATCGCCCCAGAGCTCCAGAATCTGCGGCAGTACCTCGTAAATCGAAAACATATCGAACTGGTCAAGCCAGTCATTGATATCCTGCGGAATCGAATTGTCCGCGTGATATGCCATGATATACGCGACATTCTCGAAGATTTCCAAATCTTCAATCTGAAATACATCTCCGTTTTCGGTATTCCCTTTATACGAGCTTTCCAGCTTACTGAGATCCTTGAAAATATCGCGCTTGAACTTGGCGCGATACAGACGCGGCACAGTCGCAGACGAACGAAACGGCACCATTCTGCCGCAGATTTCGATTTCTCTCTTGATCATCCTGCATCCTCCTCTGTCGGCAGATATACCGACTGATACCATCCGTTATACACCGTCTGGTCGGTTGTGTCTCCTGTGCGGGCTTTGACCAGGCCATCCGAGCGCGGGTCTGCCGTAATGGACAGCTTTTCTGTACCCGGTTCAATGGTATCCTCCTTCGTTTCCGATTCAATCGACGGGCGCGATGCACTGCAATTGTACAGCACATGCCGGATAGCGTTGATGTCGCCGTCGAACTCGAACAGCAGGGCAAATTTCACGCTCTCCGCGACTGTACTGTTTTCCACCAGCACGCCATTTTTGTCCAGTTTTTCCTGTAAAATGTCCGTGCGGAACCACTCCGGAATCAAGGCGATTTCCAGATCGCCGGAATATCCGTTGTTGGTTGCCGAACGGAAATACACAATGCCATCCGCGTAAAACGGGCTGGATTCGCCCTCTGCGTCCAGACTGATGCTGACCGCGCCGGGGATGGCCTGCGGTTTTGCATACGCAAACGATGGCACACCTTCCGTGACGGTTTCCGTCAGCTTGGCGGCATGGACGTTTTTCAGGTTATATTTTACTTTGTTTCCCATACTCAATCAGCCTCCTCATCAAAAGCATACAGAACTTCATAGAGCTTTTCGCTCTCAATCCAAACTTCAGACTTTTCATAAAAAATACCGTGCTGATCCAGCGCATCCTCTAATGTCCGTTCCACTGACAAGTCTTTGCAATCAGTGTATAATTCCACATGAACCTCGTTGATTTTATAATATACATGTCCGTCGGCAGCAAAGTTATTGCTTCCGAAAAACAAGTAGCATACGAATGGAGGTTCGGGAGCTTCGCCCTCGCTAAAGTGGTCATAAGCATACGGAATGCCAGTCTCTTGCAGGACGGTCAGTAATTTATCCATCTGTCATGCACCTCATAATCTTGTGTTCCAGTATTTCAATTCCATGAGCTTCTGCATTTGCAAGATGTGGCTGAGCAGCAACACGCCCACCTCCACGCTTTGCATGACCAAATTCCAAAAGATGCGCCAATTGATAGCGATTGCGGGAATACACTGTAACCTCCAAAGCATTGGCGGTCTCTTTGGTCTTTTTCACAGACCAGCTTTTGGCATAAGCCCCTGTATCTTTTGGCGCGGTTGCCTTGATCTGATCCCTGACCATTGTGCTGGCGCTGTTCACTGCTTCCTTCATATCGTCACAGACCACATCGGCATACTGGTTCAGCTCTTTCATAACGGTTTCGGAGAGTGCGTCAATGGAAATCCTCGCGTTTGCCATCTTACCGTCTCACTTTCCGGCAGTGCAGTTTGATGCTTTTGCGCTTGAAATTCATGTGATCTACTGAAAGAATATCGTACAGCTCGTCCTGAAACTGGACCCGGTAGCCCGTGGAAGTAATCACAGCGGACTGCCTGCACCATCGGATAGTGAAATCAATGGTGGAATCGTCCACCACCATCCCGGCATCGGTCATTTCCTTGCCGCCCTCGGCACTAACTGTGGCATAACATGTGTAGTAGGGTTGCCATTCACTTCTATGGTTGCCGATAGCATCCACTGTCACCGTGTTTTTGCTGATGTGAATGCGTACATTCATCAATTCAATCTTCATCAGAATCCCTCCCGTCGGATGCCAAACATCAATGTCCGGAGTGTAAGAGTTAACTGATGATGGTCGGCCTCTTCCCGGTGTTCGTACAGATATGCCACAGCATACATGACTGCAATCCGAGCATCCGGTTCCGCTTCAAAGGCATCGATATCTGTTATCCGGGCCACATCCATGCAAAGCTTTTCACAGGAGGAAATCAGATGTTCCAGAAGTATATCATCATCAGGAAAATCAACACGCAGATAGCTTTTTATTTCATCCAGCGTTACAAACATTGCTTATCACCTCAATTCTACAAAGCAGACATTGCTATTCATACTTACAGAATGGCACCAGAGCTGTTCCGGATTATTCAGATTTCAGTTTGAGAATCTGAACAGCTTCCGGCAGGATCAGCTTTCCATCCACACGCTCCTTGGCCAGATAGCCAATCATGCCGTTACCGGCAAACAGCTCACGCAGCTCGGCAAAGGAACGGCTACCACGATCGCCGATGTTGTAATACTTGTAATCGCCGAACGCAATAGCATTCTCCGGTGCGAAAGCCGAAGTGTGGACGGCATAGCCCAGCACACGGTCAGGCTCTCCAGCCTGATAGGAAGGCTGCCAGATGTAGGCACCGTTGTTGTCCTTCAGCTTACGCAGAGAAGCAAGGGTCTTGTCATTCATGATGAACGCGGCATTCTTACGGTAAGGACGCTTCAGCGCATAAACCAAATCCAGCATATCGTCGGACTTGATGGCAGCAGTCAGGGTATTGGCAACAGTACCGCCACCGGCTGCTGCAAACAGGCCCAGAGGCTTGCCGTTGCCGTCACCGTTCAGGAACGCATCCTCCTCAGCATTGGCCAGCGCCTTACCGAACTGGTCGAGGATGTAGCTCTCCAGACCGAAGGCGTTGTCGTACAAAAGCTCCTCGGTCACCTTAATGGCAACATGGAGCTTGTAGGCGTCCAGCCAGATCTGGTCAAAGGTCGCATCGCCGAAAGTGAGTGCGCCGCCTTCCTCAATCCACGCGGCGGCAGGCTTGGTGGCTGCAATGTTGATTTTGTGCTGGCCACTGGTGGTGATGGTAGTCGCCAAACGGCGCATAATGTTCTCCTCGGACAGCGTGTCGATGAGTCGGCGGTCGTATTCCTCGGGAACCAAATAGCCTCCGTCAGCATCCACACCTTCCTGCAGGACATTGCTGACCTGACGGAAGTTGGTGCGCAGAGCGGTGAGCATACCGGCCCTGTAAGCATCAGATGCACGACCAGTCTTGACCTCCTGCTGCTTTCCAGTGGTGGGCTTGGAAGTGAGGGGCGTACCCACAGGCTTGTTCAGTTCGGCTTCCAAGGCCTCCTGACGCTCCAGACGTGCGATTTCCTTGCCGAGATCGGCGATGTCCTGCTCCATGCGGGTGTAGGTGGCATCATCCTCGGCGGTCAGGGTGCCCTTCTCGGTGCGGTGGGATTCCAGAAACGCCTTGGCGGCATTCCATGCGGTGTTGCGCTTCTCGCGCAGTTCCTGAATCGTCATAATCAAAATCCTCCTTAATGTTTCATCAGATTGAGCCGCTCCATGAGATCGTCCACGGAGCGTTCCGGTTTGGTGGGTTTCTTTTCGATGCGACACTTTGCCGCCAGCTTGTCCATCAGATGGTTGGTGACAGCCGCCCGAGAGAACAGCATCGGCCCGGCAGCGTGATTCTCCGAACCAGCGTCTGCTGGACGAGTCATAATCTCATCGGCAAAACCCAGATCGACCGCCGTATGGGCGTCCATCCAGGTTTCCGAATCCATGAGGTGCGACAGCTTGGTGCGGCTCATCCCTGTCTTGATTTCATAGGCATTGATGATGGATTCCTTGACCTCGTCCAGCATGGCAATGGCTTTCTGCATTTCTGTCGAATCACCAAACGCTGCCGTTGCAGGATTATGAACCATCATCATAGAGACCGGAGATACCAGAACCTTGCTACCTGCCATTGCGATGACCGAAGCTGCTGAAGCTGCGATGCCGTCAATCTTTACGATCACGCTGCCTCTGTAATCCATGAGCATATTGTAGATTTGGGCCGCGGCCACACAGTCGCCGCCGGGGCTGTTGATCCAGACCGTGATGTCACCACTCCCGGCATTCAGTTCCTCCCGGAACAGCTGGGGTGTGATATCATCGTCAAACCAGCTTTCCTCGGCGATGGTGCCGTTCAGCGTGAGAATCCGCTGCTCCGGTTCCGTCTCCGTCGGAGCCTGATTCGTCCAGTTCCAAAACTTCTTCATTTTCGGTTTTCTCCTTTCCCGCAAAGATTCCCGCATCCTGTAGCTTGGTCATGTTCCCATTGATGAGATATAGGTCGCCGCCAAGTTCAGCAGGGATGCGATCCAGATTTTCCAGTTCCCGGATGTCGTTGGCGGACATCCAGCCATTCTGTCTGGCGGTAGCGTAGCCGTTCATCCGGCTCTGATAGTCGCCGCGCAGCAGTCCGTCTACGTTGAACTTCACGAAATACGATTCCTTTTCTTTCTCCGAAAGCAGTGCCCGGTTGATGGCCTGCTCCCAGCGCACGATCCATGGCTCCAGCGTGTACTTCACAAATTCCAGCGACTGCTGTTCAATATTAGAAAAGCTCGACTTCTCCAGATCGCCGACCATGTGGGGCGGTACTCGGAAGATGCGAGCAATTTCATCAATCTGAAATTTTCGGGTCTCCAAAAACTGCGCCTGTTCCGGTGAAATGGAGATGGGCGTGTACTTCATGCCGTCTTCCAGCACAGCAATCTTGTGAGAGTTATTGCCGGAAAATCCTTTGTTCCAGCTCTCACGGATAGCATCCGGATTTTTGACTGTGCCGGGATATTCCAACAGGCCGCCGGGAGTCGCGCCGTTAGCGAAGAACTTCGCTCCGTATTCCTCACAGGCGATTGCCATACCGATGGCATTCTTGGCCATGGCGATTGGCGAATAACCAACCAAACCATCAAAGCCCAGCCCTGGAATATGCAGCACATCGGACGGCTTCAAAATCACCGTTCCATCCTTCATGGTCTGCGCATCGGAATCCTGTACCTGGTATTGGTAGTAGAGATGGCCCATATTGTCCCGGTCAACGGTCATGCGGTTTGGCATCAACGGATATAAAGCGACGACTTCTCCTTTTCCATTGCGAATGATCTGTGCGTAAGCATTTCCCCACAGAAGAAGATGTGTCATTAAAGTTTCCCGGAACACAAAGCTGGTCATTTCCGGGTTCGGCTCATCATGGAGAATGCGGTACAGTGGATGCTTCAGCGCCTTTTCTTTGCTGCCATCATTCCGGTACTGATACAGATGTACAGGCAACCCGGCAATGGCCTCGGACAAGATGCGGACACAGGCGTAGACAGCGGTCATCTGCATGGCAGATCGTTCATTTACTGGTTTGCCTGAGGTAGTCTGGCCGAGAAAGAAGCGGTAGGAACTGCCGTTGGTGCTGTTGGTGGGCTTATCCCGGGAGCGGAACAGGCCAGAAAAGATTCCCATATAAAAATTACTCCCTCCCAAATGGCATAAGAAAAGCGCCTACCTTTCGATAGACGCTTTTGCGTTGGTGTATCAATTTTAATCCTGTAGCATTTGCAAATAGGTGTCCAGTCGTTCGTTCACATATCCTGCAAAGAGCTTCTCCATTGCGGAGAGGTCATGCTTCACATGGTATGCATCAAACGCATTGTAGTAGGCGATGCGATCGGTGAACTTGATGTCAATCGGCGGATACCCAGCCTTCATCAGTTCCAGGTTGACCAGCAATCGCCCGGTTCTGCCGTTACCGTCGATAAAAGGATGGATGCCCTCAAATTCAATATGGAATCGAGCCAGCTTGGTAACGATATGCTCCGTGCTGCTTCCGTAGTCAATCATTAACTGCTCCATCTTTGGCTGTATCAGATAGGGCTGAACCGGCTCATGTTGAGCGCCCATGATATGAACTGGAACGCGGCGATAAACGCCACGGTCGTCCTTTTTGTCCGCAAGCACCAGATAATGAATCTGTTTAATGATGCTCTCGCTCATGGGTACTTGTTCTTTTACCAGCTCACGAACATAGTCAAAGGCTTCTTTATGACCGACCGCCTCCATATGATCTTTCAACGGTTTTCGGTCAATAGTCAGGCCGCGCAAAACCAAGTCGGTTTCACGAAGCGTCAGCGTGTTCCCCTCGATAGCATTGGAGTTGTAGGTAAATTCTACCGTAAACTCCTCATTGAGCCGTGCAACTTCTCCTTCTGTCAGAGGGCGTCTGGAATCCAGTTCGATTTTCTTACGATCAATCATTTCCAGCAGGCTTTCGCTGGATTTATACCTGCCATCGGCTGGCTTCACTGCATCCACTGGGATCTTCCATGCGCGACCTTGCCGATAGGCTCCGGGAATTTTCCCCTCAGAGCACAGAATCCGAACACGTCTGTCTGAAATGCCCCATTTTTCTGCAGCTTCATTTACGGACATGAACATAGACACCCCTCCAATCTACCGATATTATACCCCGTTATCGGAATAATATCAAGCAAATCGGAATAATGCTAACCAAATTATCGGAATAATATCAGCGTGAATAGCTTCAAAGAAATAGGATACCTCTCTCATCATACACAGAGGCACCCACATCGTTGCCACAGCGAATCGCTCTGTCCAGCCCCATGATGGTGGCAATAGCACCGTCAATCTTTTCTGTAGATTTTTCCTTGTCAGCCTTGATATTGCCAGCCGGGTCGGTGCGGATAAAAATATTATCCATCATCCAGCGGAGCACCGGGTGACCGCCGTGGGCCAGTTTTTGCTCCAGCGTCAGCTTCATCAGTTCTTTGGTCGGAGGCGACATATCCTTGAAGCCCTGACCGAAGGGCACGACCGTGAAGCCCATACCCTCCAAGTTCTGCACCATCTGGACGGCACCCCAGCGGTCAAAGGCAATTTCACGGATATTAAACCGTTCCCCCAGTTGCTCGATGAATTTTTCGATATAGCCGTAGTGTACGACATTACCCTCTGTGGTTTGAAGAAATCCTTGTCGTTCCCATACATCGTATGGAACATGATCGCGCCGGACACGCAGGTCAAGAGTCTCCTCCGGTATCCAAAAATATGGGAGAATGACATACTTGTCGTCCTCATCCTGCGGTGGAAATACCAACACAAAAGCCGTAATGTCTGTCGTGGAAGATAGGTCGAGACCGCCATAGCAGACTCTTCCCTCCAAGTCATCCTCATTGACCTGAAAGGAGCAGGCATCCCATTTCTCCATCGGCATCCAGCGGACAGCCTGCTTCACCCATTGGTTCAAACGGAGCTGCCGGAAGGAGTTTTCCTCCCCCGGGTTCTGCTTCGCCGATTCACAGGCAGCCTTTACTTTGTCAATTCCCACTGTAATGTCGAGGGACGGATTTGCCTTCTTCCAAACCTTTGGGTCAGTCCAATCGTCGGTCTCATCCGCACCGTAGATAACGGGATAGAAGGTCGGATCAATCTTACGTCCCTCCAGTATATCCTTAGCTTTCTGATGTGTTTCATAGCAGATGCTATTGGTGTCTGTTCCTGCTGTGGTAATCAGGAAGTAGAGCGGCTGCATTCTGGCATCGCCGGAACCTTTGGTCATAACATCAAACAGCTTCCGATTCGGCTGGGTATGCAGTTCATCAAACACCACGCCGTGAATGTTGAATCCGTGCTTGGAATATGCCTCCGCAGATAACACCTGATAGAAGGAGTTGGTCGGCGTGTAAATGATCCGCTTCTGAGATGCCAGTATTTTGACCCTCTTATTCAGCGCTGGACACATCCGCACCATATCTGCCGCTACGTCAAACACGATGGTGGCCTGCTGCCGGTCTGCAGCGCAGCCGTATACCTCGGCACGTTCCTCCCCGTCACCGCAGCATAAAAGCAGGGCCACCGCAGCAGCAAGCTCCGATTTTCCCTGCTTCTTTGGAATTTCAATATATGCGGTATTAAACTGGCGGTATCCATTCGGCTTGAGTATACCAAAAATGTCCCGGATGATCTGTTCCTGCCAGTCAATCAGTTCGAAGGGCTTTCCTGCCCAGGTTCCTTTGGTGTGACAGAGACATTCAATGAAGGAAACAGCATAATCCGCCGTCTCCTTGCTATACACGGAGTCCTTTGCTTTGAACTTCGTCGGCTTGTATTTTTTCAGTTTTCGCACATTTCTCACCTCCGAACGGCACAAAAAGCAGCCGCTTTTCAGCGACTTCTGTGACGAGATACAGAGCCAGGCGGCTCCGTATCCGGAAAAATTCAATTTCGGTAGTTCTAAGTGATTTCCTATGTTTTGGAGTTATGGAACGGAAAAGTCTGTTTCGTCATCCAGAAGGGCGAGTGCGAGTCGAAATCCCGTTTTCAGGCCATCGATATAATAGCCCTCGGAGGTAAGCGCAGTAACCGTAATCTGTGCAGAAATAAGTCTTTCGAGAGAATCCATTCCCTGCTGGCTGAGCATAGCACGAAGCTGTTCTTCTTCGTTAACCAAGCATTCCGCTGCTTTTCCATACTCTGCGCTGCGTTGAAAGCTTTCCTCGTTTGGATGTATATTGCCGTAGAAGAAGTCCTCCAGAATCTTATGCTTCATCCAAATCACCAACCTTCCGACAGCGGTCAACACCATAGATGACATTCAATCCAGAGCCGTTATCCCAGTGCACCATAAGGCTGCCACTATCATCTACACCGCATACGGTGCCCATCGTACCAACTGGAGGAGCCTGAACATCCTCCATCCGGATCAGTTCAACCCGTGTGCCAGACGGATAGAGCTGACGCAGGTACGCAACAATAGTCTTATTGGGAAATCGCATGTTCAGATACCTCCTTTGCAGCAGGAGCACCGCTCCGAAATGCGGAGCTGCCGGTCAGGTTCTTGAGCAGAATTTTACGGTAGACCTTATACTTGTTACCAATAAAGCCCAA
Source organism: Clostridiales bacterium (assembly GCA_004555915.1). Taxonomy (GTDB): domain Bacteria; phylum Bacillota; class Clostridia; order Oscillospirales; family Butyricicoccaceae; genus Butyricicoccus_A. Next base: position 10,121 of record SFJM01000051.1, read on the forward strand.
TCGCAGAAGAAAGCAGCGGAAAGCATACTTTTCATTATCGGCAGGCTTCTCCGTAGCGGTGACACGTTTGGCGTTCTTTGCCATCGCGCACAGGTTGACAATAAAGTGCATATATGCCTGCGTGGTGTCTTCATCAAAGGTTCTCTGAAACCATGGGAAGGAAACGCGGGTATCGGTCACTTCGATCGCTAAGTTGTCGGTTCCCAGAGCTTTCTTAATAAGGCCCTGCTTGCTGTCGATCAGCTTCCTCAGGTTTGCGAGGCTGTTTTCTGTGAAGCCGTCCAACGGCATGGAAACCACAAGGCTTTCGCTCTTCTCATCAGCAGGGTCGGTCTCCTGAGCAACTTCTTCGGTGTCTTCAGTCAGTTCTTCGGGAAGAGCCTCGGCGGTAAAGCCGGCGCTCTCTAGAGCCTCCAGAACCCTACGAATGGTTTCGATGTCAGTACGTTCATCGGCAATCAAAGTTCCATCCTTACTTACAGTCAGATTATCGATGACATATGCGCAGGTGGGCATGAATTTGTACACTGCTTTCATACCAATGATGTTGGAAATGATTCCGACCATATTCTTGCGATCGATGCCAGTAACGTTAAATCTGATTTCCATAGTGAAATCCTCCTTTGTGTTTTCCCCCTTTGGGGTAGTCACATATTCGCTCTAAAGGCACATGATAGCAAGGAGATCGTCCGAAAACGAAGAAAAAATGGCGTAGAAAATACCGCCAGGGTATTGTCTACAACTGACAAACCGGCGGCGACAGCGATTATTTGCTTATTTGGCCTGTAGGTGGGCCAATTTCAAAAGGAAAAGGCCTCTATCAGGCCATAACCATATCCATGACCCCGTTTACACCGAGGAGATTTACCACCCTTCGGAAATTATAGGCAAGGAAAGAAAGCGCGGTTTCAGCAGCCACCTTCACTTTCCCCTTTGTAAGAAGGTAACCGGC
>SFJM01000052.1 GCA_004555915.1 Clostridiales bacterium
CCGCAGTTCAGCAAGCGCTAATTTTCCCTACTTCTCAGTACGTCTCACGACGTCGATTTGCAGGAAAATTCAGTACTTTTGGAGCTGTGCGTGGTCCTCGAAAGTGTTCCGTTTTGTTTCGTAAGGAGCAAGCAAGGAGCACACAAGGAACAAGAAGCGCAAGCGAAAACAAAAACCTTATGAAGCAGGAGATCGTTCCGCAAGGAGCGTATCTCCTGCTTTTTTGTGCTGCACGGCTTTTCCTTCTTCCTTTTAGATCTTGTTGATTGCCTCCACCAGCGTTTCAATATCCAGGTGAGTGTAGACACGTTCGGTGAGCGTCATGGCACCGGAGTGTCCAACAATCTTCTTGATCATGGTTTGGTCTACATGGGCCTCTGTCAGCATGGAGATGCAGGTATGCCGGGTACAGTGCGGCGTCTGGTCATATCCAAGCTGCTCCATCAGGGGCGTGAAGTAACTGTCGTAGTAGTTCCTGTAATCAAAGTGCTTTTGATCTGGCGTGTGGAGCAGATATTCACACTGAGAGCCTTCGTACCACGCTTTGTAGAATGGCAGTACCTTGTCGGCAATGGGAACTTTCCGCAGGCCGTTTTCGGTTTTGCTGGCGATCACATCGAAGTACTGTTCTTCCAGATGTACGTTTTCCTTCTTCAAGTCGAGGAACTCCGAGATGCGGCAGCCGTTGTAGATCAGCATCAGCACAATCTGATAGTACGGGTCCTCCGCAAGCTCCCATAGGCGGGCGATCTGCTCCTTTGTGAACTTGTTCCGGTCACGCTTGTTGGGGTTCTTATCCTTGTACCGGCTCAAATCCACAAACTCGGAGTAATCCTTGTTGCAGATGTCGTTTTTCATGGCGTAGGCGTACAGCTGGTTGAACAGCCCCTTGAGTTTTTTCAGGGTGGGGTAATTCTTCCCGCAGGTGTCCACCACAAATTGAAGATCCATCAGCCGAATATTCCGAAATACCTTGTTGTAAAGTGTTCCGCATACCCGATAGGACGCCTCATAGCCTTTTACATTTGACTTGGAGATGGTGGGAAACTTCTCCTTTGACCAGCGTTCATAGACCTCCTGGAAGGTGGCTTTGGATGCCTTTATGTCAAAGGGATTGCTGTTGTACTCTGCCAGCATTTGCAGCCCCTCTGCTCTGGTTGCCGCATAGCCGATGGTGATTTGTTCCTGAACAGACTTTCCTGTTTCAGGATTGACATGCCACCCTACCGTTTTCCTCACTGCATAGGGCCTTCTTCGCTTTCCGGACATTTTCTTGACGCTTCCATATCCGTTGGGTAATCTCAAAAAATCTCAAACTTCCTTTCTCCCAGCGTTTGAATTAAATTTGATAAAGGGTATGCAACACCCTCTGTTACTCCTGGTCGCCGTTTTCCTCGGCGGCCTTTTTCATTTTCTCCAGCATCTGCCGATCCAGTTCGTTGCGCCGCTGAATGCGCTCCAAATCGGAGAGGACTTCCACTTCCTTGTCCTGCAACTTGGCATCTGCGTAGTAAGCCAGTTCTTTTTCAATCCAACGGTCAAAGGATTCCTGATCGGTCCAATAGGTTTCCAGCTTTTCACGCTCATCCCGGAACTCTTCCAAAATCAGGCACAGGGAATCATTCATCTTGGCGGAGTGGTCATTTCCTTTGAATTTCAGGGAGCAGGACCATTCTTCGCTGTGGGGCGGGCGCTGGACATCGATCTCGAACCGGATACCGGCCTTCTTGTTTAATTGGTAAAGAACCGCAATCACATCAGACAGGCTGTCCAGCTGGATTTCGGGTTTCTGGTAGCCAATCAGGTCTGCTGGAGATATGTTTAAGATTTTGGCGATGGCATTGATCATCGCTATGGATGGCTCAATTTCACCGCTTTCGTATTTTTGAACTGTGCGCATCGTCTTGTCCAGACGCTGTGCCAGTTCTGTTTGGCTCAAGTGAGCGGCCTTGCGGGCTGCCTTGATTCTCTCGCCAATTTCAGCTGGGTTGCTGTGCATTGTCATCACCTCATTTGTATTGTAACACGAAGCCGTGCGAATTACAAGATCGTAATACGAATAATTTTTTCGTATTTAGTGTTGACAAGCTGTCCTGGATGGCTTATAATCAAAATACGAACTAATAATTCGCATATCGGCAATAAGGAGGTCATTCACATGGAGAAGAAAGTTTATGTCGAACTGCCGCCCTTCACCGGACGCAATGTCCCCATCACCGAGATTGCAGCCGCCATGCACAAGGATGCCCAGTATGTGCGCATTGGTTTGCAGCAGGGAATCCTGAAATTCGGCTATGCAATCAAGCTGGAGAACTCCAACGAGTACAACTACTACTGCCCCGACAGAAAGGTGTGGGAGGAAATTGGATACTTCCAGCCGGAAACCGCATAAAAAAAGAGCCCTCATCCTGGCAGATGAGAACTCTTGGCGGACAGTACAAACGGCAGCTGCCGTGTGACTATCACTCAGCAAGGATATTATAACACGACAGCTGCCAAATTCAACAATTATTTAAGGAGGAACAGAATTTGACAGCTTTACCAGACAGCATCATACAAAATGGTCTGTTCTGCTGCTGGAAGTACGAGGAACGGAATGGGAGGAAAACGAAGGTGCCATACCAGCCGGAAACCGGCCTGGGAGCGAAAAGCAATGATCCTTCCAGCTTCGTACCTTATAAAACAGCAGTGCAGGCCAGTGGATATGATGGCATCGGAATTGGCATTTTCAACGGTATCTGTGCGATTGACCTGGACAACTGCGTTTCGGACAGCGGCTATTACACCCAGACCGCCGCAGAAATTGTGGCCTTAATGCACAGCTATACCGAGTACAGCCCCAGCGGAAACGGTCTGCATATTCTCTTTTCGGCAAAAGGGTTTCAGTATGATACCAAGCGATTCTACATTATGAACCATCAGGCCGGAATCGAGGTTTATGTGGCGGGAGCAACCAACAAATATGTAACCGTGACCGGAAACCACTGTGAGGATTATGAGTATGGTGACCGGACTCAGGAGCTGCAAGTGTTACTGGACAAGTTCATGCGCAGGCCAGAGGTAGGCGCAGAAAATGCAATAAATGCAAAAAACTCTGATTTAAGTATGGAGCAGCTTCTGCAGCTGGCAAAAAGCAGTAAGAATGGGGCAGCGTTCACAGCCCTTTGGAACGGTTCGCTGGAGGAATATTCGTCCCCATCAGAGGCAGATCTGGCGCTGTGCAGTCATCTTGCCTTTTGGACAGGACGGGATGCCGCCAAGATGGACACTATGTTCCGACAGTCGGGATTGATGCGGGATAAATGGGATCGGCAGCAATCCGGCACAACGTATGGCGCAATCACCATTCAGAAGGCAATCGAGCATTGCCGGGAGATCTACACTCCAAAAGCGGAGCTGTCACCGGTTTTTCAACCTATTGTTCCGCTGACGCCACAGTGGAGTGATCTGCCTGCTTTTCCGGTAGACGCTCTCCCGGATGTGATTCGGAATTATGTGAGTGCGGTGGCCGAACACAGTCAGACTGCCCCGGACATGGCAGCGGTGATCAGCCTGGGTGTGCTGGCAACCTGCTTACAAGGGAAATACAAGATAGAGGGAACGCCGGGATACTGTGAGCCTTTGAGCTTGTACACAGTGGTGATCGCCGCACCGGGGGAGCGAAAGTCCAGCGTCATGCGGGATATGACCACATTCCTTTATGAATATGAGCAGGAATATAACAAGGCGCACAGCATGGAAATACGGGAAAACCATTTGCAGCGGGAATCTCTGGAGCGTCAGATCTCCGGTCTGCAAAAGAAGTTGGAGCGCAAGGAAAGCCGGGAAATGGAGCTGGAACTGAGGCAGCTTCAGGAACAGCTGGAAGAAATTCCAGAACGAAAGCCGGTTCGCTTTTTTGCGGACGATTGTTCCAGTGAAGCTCTGACCAGCTTAATGGCGGCCAACAACGGAGTGTTCTCCGTGATCTCCACCGAGGGCGGCATCTTTGACATCATGGCAGGACGGTATTCCAACAAATCTAACATTGATGTCTGGCTGAAAGGCCATTGTGGAGATGCCATTTATGTGGATCGAATGACCCGTGAAGCAGAGTGCATCATGCACCCGGCACTGTCGGCTATCCTCTCAATTCAGCCCAGTGTGTTGGATGAAATCATGTCCAATACCACCATGACCGGGCGGGGCTTGATTGCCCGCTTCCTGTATGCGTCCCCACCGTCCAGAATTGGCAGTCGGGTCTTTCGTACCCAGCCGATTCCGCCCGAAATAACCGCCGCTTACCGCAGCTTGATTTTTCGCCTGATGGCTCTGCCGATTGGTGGGGATGCCCAGACAGTACACCTTTCAGAAAAAGCCTTTGACCTGATGGCTGATTATTTTCAGGAACATGAGAAGTTTCTGGTTGGCGAGGGGCAGGCAATTTCCGATTGGGCAAGCAAATATATCGGTGCCGTACTCCGGATTGCGGGACTGTTGCACTGTGCTGATATGGAAGATGACAAAGCAGAAGTAACAGCTTCTACGATGAGCAAGGCGATTCAGATCGGCAAATACTTTCTGGCCCATTCCACCTACGCCTATTCTATGATGGGTACTGACTTGAGCATCCAGAAAGCCAAATTTGTCTTGGCAAAGCTGAAAAAGAAGAATGTATCGGTGATCAAGCGTTCTGAGCTTTTTCAGATGTGCCGGGGAAAGTTTTTCAAGAAAACGGAGGAGATTTTTCCGACTTTGGAATTACTGGAGGGGCATGGATACATCCGGCTGGAAGAACCGAAGCGCCAGTCGGTAGGCAGACCAGCCGATGTGAAAATCATCGTGAACCCCGCCGCATGAAACCGGAATTTTCTGCATTTATTGCATTTCCTGCACAGAGTTGCACTCTGGTATCGCACCACCGTCCCCATCGAAAAATCCGCAGATTTGGAGATGGATGGTTCGGGAGAATCCGGTGGATTTTCCCGAACCGTGGGCGGCAGGATTGCTTGCAGAAGCAAGGATGCCGGACACACCTGGTTTGCTGTGTGGATAGCACACGCAAGCCAGGGAGGCTCCCGCAGGAGCCGCATCCCCCTCGGAGAGCCCACGATACTTTGCAGCCGCAGGATGAAAGTATCATAGTGGGTTATTACACTTCCGCAGGAAGTGTGCCCCGGCCCGCAGGCCGTACAAATGTGAAAGGAGCTTTATGGCGAGAAACGACGGGATTGACCGTACCAGCGCAAGAAACGTAAATCTGACTGCCGCTAAAATTGGAAATGCCCAGCGACACAATGAACGAGAAAAAGAATCCTATATCAACCCAGATATTATACCAGAACGCACCCCTCAGAACATCCATTTTAAGAAGCCTACTGCCGGATATGCAGAGATGTTTGCACAGATGGAAAAGGATGGTGTAATCTCCACTCGTGGCCTGAAAACGGATGCCAACCTTTACGGGGAACTGATTTTTGATGTCAACTCCGCCTACTTCTATAACCATGGTGGGTATGAGTTTGCCAAGCGATTTTATGAGGACGCTTACAAGGCTGCCATAGAGATCGTTGGCGGCGAACAGTATATTCTCTCCGCTGTTATGCACGCCGATGAGCGTAACCGGGCCATGTCCGAAGCACTGGGGCAGGATGTATTCCATTATCATCTCCATGTGGTCTATGTTCCGGTTGTGGAGAAGCAGATCCTCTGGTCCAAGAGGTGCAAAGACAAATCACTTGTGGGAACTGTTAAGGAAACGATTATGCAGGTGAGCAGCAGTAAAAAATGGCTGTCTAAACCGGCATTGGACGAACAGGGAGCGCCCATTCTCCAGAAGAATGGCAAGCCGGTGCTGCGGAAATCTTACAGCGTCCTCCAAGACGATTTCTTCCAAGCCATGCGTAACGCAGGATATACGGATGTGGAGCGTGGAGAACGGGGCAGTTCCGAGGAACATTTGACCGTGACACAGTTCAAGGTGGAACGGGAACAGGAGCGATTGGAACAACTCACCGCACAAACGCAGCAAAAAGAGCAGCAGGCAGCTTCTCTGGAAAAGAAGATTGAGAAGATTCAAAAACAGCAGATTGCGGTTCAGGAAGTAGAGCAAATAGAACCTCATGCCGTTCCATTTTCCTCAAAAGTTATGCTGGATCGTTCCGAATATGAAAACCTGGCAGCTGCGGCAAAGAAGTTCTATGTTCAGGAGCGCAAGGAATCCAAACTGCAAAAAGCTTTGGATTCAGCGTTGAAAATGATAAGTGAGTTGAAGGCAAAGGTCGCTGCATTGACCGCAGAGCTGGCAGAGTATAAGTCCGTTCGTGGTCAGCTCAACACCGCAGGTTTAGAGCAGCAAAATGAACTTTTGCGGAATAAACTCCATCGTTACGAAACGGTGATAGAGCGAAATGGCCTGTGGAATTTATTCCGACCCAGCACAAAAACAAAAGATATCACAAGACAAGAAGAACGCCTGTAATATTTTCATTTGCCCTATCCGTATTTTGCGTACGGATAGGGCAAATTTTTGTTGTAGACAGCGCAGAAAAACGATGAATTTTGTTGATTTATCAATGCCGGATTGGTATAATTGTTCTATGTTATAGAACATAGAACAATTATGGAAAGGAGGTGCCGAATTGCCTAACAAGGTGGCTGTGGATCAACAAGCCAAGGGCATGATAATCGAACTCGGTTTATTGATTCGTGATTGCCGTGGAACGCTCAGCCAATCCCAATTAGCCAAAAGGGTTGGTCTGCCCCGTTCTAACATGAAATATATAGAAGACGGTGTTAACGCTCCAACAGCGGAGGTCTATGACAAGCTGATTAAGGAGCTAAAACCGGATTTGCAGGCACGCCGGCGTATGGATCGCCTGTATATGGCAATTCGGAAAGTGCCTCCGCCGGATATTTGTCGGACTATCACACAAAACAAGGATTTGGTAGATACAATGCGGAAGTTGGAAGGTTGTAATCTAACTCCCGACCAGATTGAAAGTGTTGCCACATTGTTTGCGTCTTTTCAAGAGAATAGAGAAGGAGAACCCATAAAATGAGAGATAAGTATTTTTACGAAGTTATGTTTGATGATACGTCCATTGATGTAAGCAAAGAAGTGGGATTGGTCTGGTCCATTGCCAACTCGCTCCGTGGTGCTTATACCTCGGATAAATATAAGGACGTTATTATCCCCATGGTCATCATCCGCCGGTTTGAGTGCGCTCTGGAGGCTACCAAAGATGCAGTTGTAGCAAAGCACAAGCAGAACCCCAACCTCCCTGCTGCGCTCCTTTGCCAGGTTTCCAAATATCCTTTTTACAACTATAGTGAATACAACCTCAAACGCCTTCTGGATGACAGCGACAACATTGCATCCAATCTCAAGTCTTACATTGAAGGCTTTTCCGCCAACATCCAGCTGATTCTGGAAAAGCTGCTGAAATTCAGCACTCAGATCGACAAAATGGATAAGAGCAACCGTCTTTACAGCGTGGTTAAAAAGTTCTCCGATTTGGATTTGTACCCTGCCCATGTAGACAGTATGAAGATGGGCTACATTTTCGAGGATATTATCCGCCGCTTTTCTGAAAACGCCGAAGCTGGTGATCACTATACGCCTCGTGAAGTGATTCGTCTAATGGTCAATGTACTGCTGGCAGAGGGCTGCAACGACCTGCTGACTGATGAAGGAAAAATCGCCACCGTACTGGACGCTGCCTGTGGTTCGGGTGGTATGCTGTCCACTACCTATGATTTCCTGCGCCGCAAAAATCCCTATGTGGATGTGCGCTTGTTTGGACAGGAAATCAACCCCGAATCCTACGCCATTTGCCTGGCAGATATGCTCATCAAAGGGCAGGATGTGAAAAACATCATGGGTGATGAGGAGGCCAACACCCTGAAAACGGACTGCTTCCCGGATCAGAAAATGCGGCTGGTGATTATGAATCCTCCGTTTGGTACACCCTGGGGCGGCAAAGATGCACCGGAAGGACAAGAGAAGAAAGTCCGTGAGGAAAATAAGAAGGGCGGACGGTTTGAGCACGGTCTTCCCGGAACCGGTGACGCCCAGCTGCTGTTCATGCAGCACGCCATCAATAAGCTGGATGAGAAAAACGGGCGAGCAGCTATCATTACCAATGGTTCCCCTCTCTTCTCCGGCGGAACTACCAGCGGAGAGAGCCAAATCCGGCGCTGGATGCTGGAGGAAGACTTGATTGAAGCCATTATTGCCCTGCCTACCCAGCTTTTCTATAACACCGATATCGGCATTTATATCTTTATTCTGTCCCGCAATAAGCGCCCTGACCGCCGTGGAAAGGTGCAGCTGATCAATGCGGTGGATATGTGGAAGCCCCTGCGCAAATCTTTGGGCAAAAAACGTCGTGAAATCGACCGGGATAGCATGAAAAAAATCACCGAGCTGTACTCCAACTTTGAAGAAAACCAGTACTGCAAGATTTTCCCCAACGAGGAGTTTATGTACAAGGAGTATGCGGTCTATCAGCCGTTGCAGCGCCGGGGTGTGCTGGATGCGGAGAGCATCGAGCGGCTGCGGACCAGCAGTTACTTCACCAGTAACTCCAGCATTTTCAATGAGACGGATTTTGAGCAGTTGAAAGAGATGAACCCCCGCAGTGCTGCCGACGAGAAGAAATACCAGAAATATCTGGCGGGGCAGCAGTTTGTAGCGGATGTATTGAACATTCTGGAAGCCAACCGTTCTGACCAGGTGTTTATGGATTATGGCGAGTTTGAAAAGTATCTGAAATCACTGCTGGGCAAGGTCGAGGGGATGTCTGCCAGCCGGTTGACTGGCATTGCCATGGTGCTGGCGGTGATGGACAAAACCGCCGTGGTGCAGAAAGACCGCAAAGGCGAAATTATCAAGGATACCACCACCAAGGACACCGAGATCATCAAGCTCACCCAGGACCCGGAGAAATATTTTGAGGCGGAAGTATATCCCCATGTACCGGATGCTATCTGGGCCTATGAATTTGACCCGGAGAAAAAGGAAAGTGCCACCAACAAGGAAAAACTGGGCGCAGAGTTCCCCTTTACCCGATTCTTCTACGAGTACAAGGACCCGGAAAAGGCAGATAATTTGCTGTCCCAGTTTATGGAACTGGAAAAGTCCCTCTCCGAAAAAATTGCAGCCTTGCAGGAAAGCGAGGAAGTGTAATGACAGAGCAGATGAAATCCAGTGGGATTGGGTGGATTAAGGATATTCCATCATCATGGGAGATCAATAAGGTCAAATATTTGGCAACGGAGCCTGGAACTTTGTTTCTTGATGGTGACTGGATAGAAAGCGATGTAATAGAAGAAAGTGGGATTCGTTATCTAACTACCGGAAACGTTGGCGCTGGATTTTATAAGGAGCAAGGATGTGGATACATTTCCGAAAAGACTTTCTCAGAATTACATTGCTTGAATGTATACCCGGGTGATTTGATGATTTCACGGCTTAATGAGCCGATTGGAAGAGCTTGCATTATTCCGGATACTGAATCCCGTTATGTTGTGGCTGTTGATAATGTTATTTTGCGTCCAAATGCCAACTATAATAAAAAGTTTATTATGTATGGGATGAATGCTGATGGATATGCTGAACACGCCAATATGATTGCCCGTGGTGCAACAATGTCGAGAATCAGTCGAAGCCAACTGGGACAGTTTTGGCTTGCTTTTCCAAATATTGAAGAACAACAGGCTATCGCAGATTTTCTCGACAAAG
>SFJM01000053.1 GCA_004555915.1 Clostridiales bacterium
AGCCCACCAGAATTTCACGATGTTCGGATTGGACTGCCGCCATGCGTCCACCAGCTGTGGGAGCTCCTCCTCGGTCAGCCCCATCTCCAGAGCACCCATCGCCTTGAGCGCACCCACGGAGCCGCCGTAGCCAAGGGCCAATTCCGCAATCTTACCCTTCTGGCGCAGGTGGCCGTTGATGCCATGTTTCTCCACAGGCACCTTGAACATCTGCGATGCGCTGGCGCAATAGATATCTCCGCCCGTGGAGAATACTTCCTGCCGCCATGTCTCCCCGGCAAACCACGCGATGACACGAGCCTCAATCGCACTGAAGTCGGCTACGAGAAATTGGGAACCGTCTCTTGGGATAAAAGCTGTGCGGATAAGCTGGGAGAGCGTGTCCGGCACATCCTCATACAGCAGCTTCACCGCATCGAAGTCGCCGGAGCGCACAAGAGCACGGGCCTCTGCCAAGTCAGGCAGATGGTTCTGAGGCAGGTTTTGCAATTGAATGTTTCTGCCGGAGAAGCGCCCGGTTCGGTTTGCCCCATAGAACATAAACATCCCACGGGCGCGATTGTCACTGCAGACTGTTTTCTCCATCGCCTGGTATTTCCGGACGGAGGACTTGGCCAGCTGCTGCCGGAGCGTGAGCACCTCCGCCAGCTCAGGCGGTGCCGTTTTCAGGAGCTCCGCTACGACCTTCGTCATGCGCTTCATGGCATCAGTCAGCTCCTGTCGGGAACGGGCATCCATCTGAATGGCCTGCTCCACGAGCTCCATGTCGATGCGGACGCCACGGTCGTTGATTTCTTGGTCGATGTCGTATTCCTCCCAGACCTGTGGCAGTACCGGGAACTTGGAGAGCTTCTGCTGGATGCCCATCTCGGCTTCTACATCACGGGCATTGTAGCGTTTGAACAGCTCCCACTTGTCCGGCGCATGGAAGGGCCGGTTTCGGGTGCGCTGGCCATTTGCCTTGGTGGGCAGACAGGGCTGGCAGAAGTATTTGATGAGCTCCTTGCCCTCGGTGAGCTTCTGCTTCTCCAGACCGAGAACGGCACCGACGCCCTCCAAGGAAAGCGGCAGGCCCATCGTAGCCGCCCAGACCATAGAGCAATGCCAGCTCTCCGGGTCAAGATATTCGCCGGTGGGATAACCGAGATACCGGGAGAGGCATACCCGCTCGAAGGCGGCATTGAAGGCCCACTTGATGACGGAATCGTCCTCCAGCGCGGCCAGCACCTCCTTGGGGATATGCTCCCCACAGGCAAGGTCGACCACCTGCACCGGCCCGGAGTCGATGCTGTAGCCGAAGAGCAGGATTTCAAAATTGGGAGACTCACAGTAACGATAAACTCCGGTCTTCTGGAGCGGGATGTCGCTGTAGGTCTCAATATCGATACTGAGTGTTTTCATAGGCACATCCTTTCGGAGCAGTGGAATATGGGTGGCGGGATTGCTCCCACCACCCGCTGGATGAGGATTACGATTTGTCGAGCTCCTTCATACGAGCCTCGTGATATTCCACCTCGCGCAGGGCACGCTCCTTTTCAAGCTGCTGGCGTTCGGCCTCCCACGCTGCGTTGCGCTTTTCACGCTTGCGGTCGTCGATGGTGTCGATGATAGACCGGACAATCCAGAACACTGCCAGGAGCAGATAGAGGGAGAGCAGAAGGATGCAGAGAATGGTCGTAGCGTTCATCGTCGTCACCTCCATCAGTCAAGGAAATCGTCATCTTCGTCGGTGGCGAAGTCGGACTCGGCGCTGGCCTTGCCGCCCAGAGGCTCACCGTCACGAATCTTCTGCAGATTGTTCAGGCCGCAGGCGATGCCGCGATTGCCGGAGCTGTTGAACGCGTAAAACGTGATGCTGGCGCGACCGTACACACCGGAGTAGACCTCAGAGCGGGTCAGGATGGGATTGCGGTCGGCATCCACGATACCGGGAGCACTGGTGGCGTTGGCGTTGACGAAGTAGGCACTGGCATAGGCGGGGTCATCCGGACGCTCGGTGTCGCCGTCGCGCAGCGGGGTCTTGATGGCGCTGAGGGCCGGGACAGACTTGCCGTTGCCCTTGAGCTTGGCCTCGCCCTCACGGTAGGCCGCTTCGATGGCAGCCTGAATCTTGGAGACGGTCTTGGTGTCGGACTTCGGGATGATGAGGCTGACCGAGTACTTCGGAGCGCCGCCGTTGATGCTCTTGGGCTCCCAGACGTTGGCGTAAGACCAGCGGGTGTTGGGGCCGGTGATGACCTTCATGGGATTGGTAAATTTGGTGTTCTTATTCATCGATGTTTTCCTCCATAAAATCATTTTTTGCTGTGTTCATAGCCGGACGCTTATCGCTTTCCGGTACGAGCGTGGGTTTTCCCTGTGGCTTTTCAATGTAGGCCGTCAGGAGTTCGTCAAAGCGGGCCTTGCCGAGCAGCTTTTGCATCGCGGTGATGCCCAGCAGCTTCCGCTCATACGGGTCAAAGCCCGCATCGCTGACCGTCTGGATAACGGCAGCCTCGTTGGTATATCTGCGATTGGAAGATGTCGGAGGCCCACGATACCAGCGCGTCCACACGGGACAGAATGTCCTCGATGTCCTCGTCTGAGAGGAGCGGAGGCAGCTTGAAATCGTAGCGGGCCAGCTCCAGATTGGCCTCGGCACGGGCGCGGCACTCATTCTTGGCCTTGCAGAATCCGCACCACTCACCGCAGAGGAAGTTGCCATTCCCGGTAAAGGCCAGCTCCGCCGTGGGCTTCAGAACCTCGTCCGCCCAGCGGTACAGGTCATCCTTGGAAATCTCGAACGTGCTGATGTTCTGGCGTCTGGGCTGTACGATGTGAACGCACACGTTGTCGATATCATAGATGCCATCGAACAGCTCCAGCGCACCGAGCGCGTAGCATTTCAGCTGAGGATTTTCCACTGCGGAGACGAGTATCCCAAGCCCGTGTTTGTAATCAATCACGTGCATGGTGCCGTCCGCGATAAGGATGGCGTCGGAAGTTCCGAAGCCCTGTTCCACCCAGCGAGAGAAGTCCACACGCTGCTCGACGAGCACCACAGGGTCGGCGCAGGTCTCCTTTGCGGCTTCTACCAGTTCAAGGATGTAGGCGACATAGTCATTGGCGCACTCGTCCATTTCCTGATTGAACCAGGTCAGGTTCTCTGTGGGGTCGGTGGCCTCCATGCCCAGCGCCTTCCGGAGCTTATACTCACAAAGCGTGTGGGCATCGGTGCCCTCGGCGGCATAATCAGAGCCCTTGTCCTCGTAGAGCTCACACAGCCTCGCGGATGGTGGGCAGTGGAGCCAGCGGTCTGACGCGGACGCAGAGAGAAGCGCGTGTCCATTAGGTGGCATCGGCAAGTCCCTCCACATCCTTGAGCAGGGCCTCATAGTGCTGCGGGTCGACCAGCGAGAGCTTTTCAGCCCCATACTTCCGGAGGAGTTCCCGGATTGCTGCCGTGTGACCGGCGCGGGATTTCTCCGCCAACACCGCCCGTACCTTCTCCAGCGTAGGCGCGGGCTTGGGCTCAGGCTCCTTAGGCGCGGGGCTGCTGAACTGACGAGTCAGCCAGTTGGCCACATCCTCAATAGCGGCAGCCGCATCGTGCAGTTCTTGGATGGCCATAGCCATATCCGCCAGTTTTGACATTGCGATTTCCTCCTTCCTTGGTTTGCCTCTGGTTGTCGAGGGCAGCGAGCTTTTGCGCCAGACGTGCGGAGACGCGGGAGATAGCTTTCAGTACCTGAATCTCCTCGGTTACGAGGCTGCTGTTCCTGTAGTTGTTGTCGTACACGGTTTTCACCTCCCTGAAGGCTGGTGTCGTTTGTTGCCTTCCACCTCCCACTGAAGGTGAGGAGCCGTTTTGAGCGGAGGAATTTTCAAAAAACAAAAAAGGCCCTCCGGCCACCGGAAAAACGATGGTCAGAGGGCCGGGAGAGCTGGGGATTAGAAGCCCCGGATACGCCGGAGCTCCGTCCGGTACTTCTTCATCTGGTCGGCGAAGGTGCGCTGGGGCCGACCGAGGGCTTTGGCAATGGCGCGGTCGGGGACGTTGCCGTCGTCCATCCACATGGCGATGATGGTGTCCGCATCGGGGTCAAGCTCCCGAAGACGGGCGAAGAGGCGGTCAAGCAGGTCGCGGTCTGCAATAATGCTCTCGATGGCCGGAGCCTCAGACGGAACCATGTCCATCAGGGTGTCCTCGCCATCCTCACCGATGGGAACGTCCAGAGAAGCCAGGTCGCCGGAACGACGGTACTCGCAAATGAGGCAGTCGCCGTCACAGGCCCAGACCTTGCTCTGAGGGCAGACGCAGCGTCCATGAGCCTGCTCCTTCATCCGGATGCGGGCTGCCTCGCCGTAGTAGGTGTCGCGGACTTCCTTGCTGACCGGAATCTTCTCGCCGGTGGTGCGGTCGTAGATGAAAGGGTTCTTTTCGTAGTGAGCCATAATTTTTCTCCTTTGATTGGCTTATTTGCGAGCCATCGCGGGAGAAAAACCACACTCGGTCACCACGAATTCAGTCGAACTGATTGTATTTCGCGGAGTTTTGTGTTATACTGGTTTGTACCGGTTTGCATGATAATTCACCGAAATATATCAGCGACTCTCCGGGTTCCAGTAGTGGGTTCCTGCGATTGCTCACAGGAACATCCAATCGTTAGCTAAGTTAGCGCTCCATAGTTGGTAGAGTTAGTAGAGTTAGTATTTGAAACGAGGGACAATCATTGGAAAACAGCGTAAAACTAAGGCTCTGTGGAGGAACATTCTTCACGCTCCTTCTGGAGGCACGGAAGCCACAATATGGAGCACGGCAGCACTACAGCGGCCAGAAAGACGGCCTCACAGAGCCGGAAACACTTCTGGGCTTAGCAAAGGTTGTCGTCCCCGACTGGAAGATGCCGGATGCTTCCATGATGGATACCGTCAAGGGAAACACAACAAATTACAAGCTCTGCAAGGATAAGGGCGGTAGAACTTATTTCCCGTTCAGCGACCGAGCTGCTATAAGAGCCTTTGATGGTCGGGTTAGAGGCCAGTATGGTGAAGCGCTGAATGCAATGTGGGCATTCCGGGACACCTTCATCGACATAAAGGACAGCACAAAAAAAGACGAGTCACTCGTCAGAGCGCTCGTCGAGCTGATAAATGA
The DNA here is from genome assembly GCA_004555915.1 of Clostridiales bacterium. Classification (GTDB taxonomy): domain Bacteria; phylum Bacillota; class Clostridia; order Oscillospirales; family Butyricicoccaceae; genus Butyricicoccus_A. Next base: position 5,138 of record SFJM01000053.1, read on the forward strand.
AGATGATAGTATAGATGCGGAACAGCTATTTTATATTTCTGTGGATGGGATGCCAGTAAAGAAGCAAGACCTTGTTCAGAAAAAACGCGTGTGTTTTGAGGCGTTCCTTCTGGGAGTATTCCACTTCGCCATTACGCGGAAAGAAGCGGCTACAATTGGTGAGGAAACTATTAACCTCTGGTGCCCTTCCACCGGCGGCGGGCCGAGGGCCTATCAGGGTCGCATGGGTGAAACCTGGCCTGAAATAGCGCTGGACTATCACCAGCCCGTAGGCGACCCCCGGCATGAGAACGATACCAGCGATAAAGCCGAGGCAGAAATTGTGGACGCTGAGCCTGTTTCTGACCAAACGGAGGAAGGCCAGCCTGACACCGAGAAAACAGCGACGCAGCAGGTAGTGGTCAATAACAATCCCACCTTTTTCTCGCAGCACGGAAGTAACAACATTCAGGTTGAAAAAATAGAGAATCTCACGATTAACTGGTAATGGGAGGATACAGAATGCCGAAAGATGAGCAGCTTGTGCCAACCAGCGCAAACGAGCTATTAAAACCGGAATCTTCGCTGGATGGTATAGCGGCCCGGAGAATGGAACAGCATGGCGACCGTAATTTTCAGGTCGGTGAAATAGGAAACTTCACGCAAAACGTCAGCGTCCTCGTGATGCCTTCCAAAAAACAAGAGAGCAAGGCTGTTATCAGCGATGCCCTCATGGTAGACAATGACTACTTTCATCTGGTTGTGGTTGGCGGCTGTTCACCCGAAAGCGGAGTAGTAACAGTGTCGAAGGAGTATGCGCTGACCGCAAGTACAGCTGAGGAAGTCACGAAGGAACTTGCCACACTATCCCCGGAGGCAATTGAAGTCTTGAAAACCTACCCGGCCCTGATTATGGGCAAGAACAAACACTATGGAAGAGCGGATGCCTCTCAAAATGCGCTGTATGGCTTCATAACGGATATCATCGAATTGGACGAGGCTGTTGAGCTGCATTTCCAAGTTTTGAACCGGATTCCCCAGCAGACGGTTCTTAGCCTTGCGGACAGTCTGGCGATTCAGAGAGCCTACGCATGGAATGAGCTTGATGATACACATTGGGCTGTGAAAAAAGTGAAACTGACAGAAGTACTGAAAGGTGCTGGGGTTAGGGTCTTCACGATGGCGTGAACTGCCCAGCTTGAGGAGGTATATCATGAGCACAGAATACGAAAGCATGCAGGTAGAGAAATGGGTCAATCTGGAGGATGTTGCCGACTATCTCGGCATCACACAAGATACTGCCAGAACGTGGGCCAGAGAAGGACGGATACCCGCATACAAGGTCGGAAAGAGATATAAATTCAAAATATCGGAAGTCGATGATTGGGTAAGGAATAACGGAAGCGCCAGCGAGAAGGAAGGTGAGCAAGATGAATGAGAAAATGACGTCGGCCATCCAAAAGCTCGTTCTGACCGATGCCACTTTCAACGGGGAGACCGTTGAGCCGACCTTCATCAATTTCTTCTATGGCAAGAACGGCGCTGGCAAGTCGACCATTGCTCGGACGATTCGCGGAAATCTACCCGGCAGCGTGGAGTGGCAGAGTGACCGGCCAGCTGACAGTTATGATGTTCTCGTTTATGATGCGGACTTCATTCGAGACAATTTTGAAAACTACGATAATCTCCCCGGTGTGTTTACCATTGCGGAGGAAAACATCGCTGTTCAGAAGCAGGTAAAGGAAAAGAACGACGAGCGAAAAAAGCTGCTGGAGCAGCATGGTGCTTGCAAAGGAGACTTGGATGCCAAGTCAGCCGCAAAGGAGCAGGCTCTTGCCGATTATCAACAGGCTTGTTGGGAGCGCACCAAAGAACTGCGTGGAATCTTTGATGCCGCCGTAACCGGCAAGAAAAGGCCGCAGCTGTTTGCAACAGAGATTCTGAGCACTACGCCGGTCAACCACGATTATGATGAGCTGGTCACGCTTTATCAAACGGTCTATCAAGGAAGCGGAGAATCCTATCCGCTGTTCAACAAAGCTGGCAGAGTCACTTACGCCACACTTCCGGGGTTTGAGCTCATGGGCAAGCCCATCTTCAGCAGCAGCGAAACGCCGTTTTCCAGCTTTATCACTGCGCTGAACGCTACCGACTGGGTACGGCACGGCCACGCATCCTTCGGTGGTCGCACTGATGGAAAATGTCCTTATTGTCAGCAGAAGCTGCCTGCGAATTTTGAGCAGGAGATTGCAAAGTGCTTTGACACCAATTATACCGAGGACATCACCGCCATCACGGAGTTCCAAACGGTCTACGAGCGGGAGATGACCGGCATTCTGGAAACGCTGAAGAAAAACATGGATAAGGTGCTTCCGGATTTACAGCTGGAAGAGTACCAGACGAAGCTGCAGTTGCTTTCAAATGCCATCACCATCAATCTTCAGCGTATTGCCGCGAAGATAAAGGAGCCCACCACCATTGCGTCCTTGGAGGACACCGACACTCCCCTCATTGAGCTCGGCTCCATCATTGATGAGTTCAATAAGCGGATTCAGACCAACAACGATGTGGTCGGCCACCTCAGAACGGAGAAGGTCAAGTGCAAGCAGCATGTGTGGGAGTATCTGGCGTTTTACCTGAAAGATGCTGTCGCCGAGTACCACAGCAAGACTGCTGCGCTTGATGGTGAAATCAGCGCTCTGCAGACAAAGCTTGCTGGCATTGTCGCGGATGGCCGTAAAATCGCTGCAGAAATCAGTGAGCTCAACAAACAGGTCGTGAATACGAAGGCTACCATTGCGGGCATCAATGCGCTGTTGCATGACTCCAGTTTCCAGGGCTTCAGCCTCCGGGCCAAGGAAGGCGTCCAGAATGTCTACGAGGTCATCCGTCCGGACGGCACCATTGCGGACAAGCTGAGCGAAGGAGAACGGAACTTTATCGCTTTCCTTTACTTCTACCATCTCGTGCGTGGCAGCCAGCGCAGCGATGCGCTCAAGGATAAAATCGTGGTCATCGATGACCCGGTGTCCAGCATGGATAGCGGAGCGCTGTTCATCGTAAGCGCTCTCGTCCGCGAGATGGTCGAGGTCTGCTACAATAATACCGACTATCAGGGTCATGTTGTGGAAGGCGACTACATCAAACAGATTTTCATCTTGACGCACAATGTCTACTTCCACCGGGAAATCACCTACCATCAGGTGCAACGGTATCGAAGCGTCTCCTTCTTCATCATTCGGAAGACAGACAACATCTCCAGCGTCACACGCTGCACAAGGCGGAGCGCCGTCCCCTCGCAGCTGGAGAACTACAATCCGGTGCAGAACTCTTACGCCGCACTGTGGGACGAGCTCAAAGAGGTCACGTCGCCCATTACGGCCATGAACGTAATTCGTCGGATTCTGGAGTATTATTTCCTGCAGCTCTGCGGGTACGAGGGCACAAACATCCGCAAGGAAGTTCTGGAGAAGGAAGAGAACAGAAAGAAATTCATCGACCAGACAGAAGGCGGTCAGCCAGACTATACTCGGTATCACCTGGCATCATCCATGCTCTCCTACATCAATAATTCCACCGGAATCACGGACGGCCTGAATTATGTGGAGGACTGTGTGGACGCAGAGCAGTACAAGACAGTGCTTCGGCTCATCTTCGAGGCCATGCATCAGGAACAGCACTATAACATGATGATGGGCATCGACGCTTAAAGTCCGTTTTTTGGGACACATCGATTTTTACAATAGAGGTATGCTGGGATGATACCATCCCGATGAATGGAGGAAAAAATTATATGGCAGAGAAACTGACGATAGACGCCATGTGGGATGACTCGCCCATTGACGTTTCCACAGAGGTAAACTTCATCTGGTCGATTGCGAACAAGCTGCGCGGCACCTACCAGAGTGACAAATACAAGGATGTCATCATCCCGATGGTCATTATCCGGCGCTTCGAGTGTGCGCTGGCCCCGACCAAGAAAAAGGTGCTGGAAACCTTCGCCGCCAATCCAAATTATCCTGCAAAGGCCATGTACCGGGTGTCCGGGTACCAGTTCTATAACACCAGCGGCTTTGACCTTGCGGAGCTGGTAAATGATTCTGAGCATTTGGCTGCGAACTTCAAAGCCTACATACAAGGGTTCTCTGCTAATATTCAGGACATTATCCGCAGCCTCGACTTCGACAAGCAGATTGACAAGATGGACAAGAACAATCGCTTGCTCAGCGTGGTCAAGGCGTTCTCGGAGCTCGACCTCGACCCGCGCACCATCGACAACGTGAAGATGGGGTACATTTTCGAGGAGCTCATCCGGAAGTTCTCTGAAAATGCTGAAGCTGGCGACCACTACACGGGCCGCGACATCATCAAGCTCATGGTGAATATCCTGCTGGCCGAAGGCTGTGATGACATCTTCGATGACGGGAAGGTTATCACCGTACTCGACCAAGCCTGTGGAACGGGTGGTATGCTATCCACTTCCTACAATTTTATCAAGCGGTATAATCCCACCGCCGACGTGCGGCTCTTCGGACAGGAAATCAATCCGGAGTCCTACGCTATCTGCCTTGCGGAGATGATGATTAAGGGCCAGAACGCGGAGAACATCTGCTTCCAGGATACCATGCTGGCTGATCGGTTTAAGGGCACCAAGATGCGCTTCGTGATAATGAATCCGCCTTTTGGCACGGCTTGGGGTGGCAAGGACGCGCCCGAAGGCGTAGAGGCCGCCGTCAATGCGGAACACAAAAAAGTGGAAAGCCGCTGGAAAGCCGGTCTTCCGGGTACGGGCGATATGCAGATGCTTTTCCTGCAATCCGCCATCGATAAGATGGACGATAATTTCGGTCGCGCAGCCATCATCGAGAATGGCAGTCCGATGGTAAATGGAGGTACAGCCTCTGGCGAGAGTCAGATTCGGCGGTGGATGCTGGAGAATGACCTGATTGAAGCCATCATCGCGCTGCCGATTGACCTGTTTTACAACACGGGCATTGCCACCTACATCTGGGTATTCTCAAAGAACAAACGCCCGGAGCGTAAGGGCAAAGTGCAGTTGATTGATGCGTCATCCTTCTTCCATAAGCTGCGCAAGGCGCTGGGCGACAAGAAAAACGAAATCAGCCCGGAAGACCGCTCTGCCATCACCAAGCTGTATGCGGATTTTGAGCCGGGTGAATTCTGCAAAATCTATCGGAACGAGGAATTCCTGTACCGGGAGTATGTTGTGATGCAGCCGCTCCAGCGGAGCTATGCCATCACACCGGAGAGGATTGAGGCTATGCTCTCCAAGGGCTCCTTGTCCGGCCTCTACAATGCCGCCAAGGTGGACGAGTTGGAGAACGCGGAAGAACTGACCGGAAAGGATTTGAAAAAGCTGGAGGCGTTCCAGAACAACAAACCGGTTTTCGATGCGATTGTCGCTGCGCTGCAGGATGCGGTGAGTGATACGGTCTATTATTCTCCCGCTGCGTTTATGCCGGTGCTGGCACAGGTGCTGGGGAGCGGTTTGCCTGTCCCTGTCGGAGAGGAACCGAAGCCGCTGGCGGACAAAAAACTCATGGAGAAGATTGCAGACGGCCTCTCTGTCATGGATAAGAAGGCAGAGATTCAGCGTGACCGAAAGGGTAACATCCTTTATGACAAGGAGACAAAAGATACCGAAATTGTACCCTTCGAGGAGAGTATCGACACCTATATGGCCCGCGAGGTATTTCCTCACGTCCCGGATGCAAAGGCATTTTTTGAAGAGAACCTTGGGGCAAAGAAGCCCGTCATCAAGACTGGTGCTGAAATCCCCTTTACGCGACACTTTTATAAGTACCAGCAGCCCGCTCCCAGTGAAGAGCTGGAAACTAAGTTTATGGAGTTGGAGCGCTCCGTTTCTGAACGGGTGTCCAAGCTGTTCGAGTAAGGTGGTGATATCATGCGCAAAATGAAATACAGTGGAATAGATAGTATAGGTGATATTCCTGCTGATTGGAAAGTGCAGCGCCTGAAAACGATTCTGAAATTGCGGAGCGAGAAAAACAGTGGCGATAGAGAACTGCTTTCTGTCTATTTAGATAGAGGGGTAATATCCTACAACGATTCGTCGGGAATGCAGGTTCATAAGCCCAGTGCTGACTTGTCGAATTATCAAAATGTTCATGTTGGAGATTTTGTCCTCAACAATCAGCAGGCATGGCGCGGGTCTGTAGGTGTATCAAAATATGATGGCATCATCAGCCCTGCTTACTTTGTTTATGAATTGACTGGTGAATGTGACAGTACTTATATGAATTTCCTCTTGCGAGACGGAAGCATGGTACAACAATATGAAACTTCCTCTCGTGGCGTAGGAACTATCCAGAGAAACCTATATGCACTGTGGTTTCTGAATACCTTGGTTATCCTGCCACCAATTCAGGAACAAATCCGCATAGGTAAATTTCTTTATCGCAAGTGCACAGCAATTAACTCAATCGCTACTGACATTCAATCGCAGATTGATGTGTTGGAGCAATACAGGTGTTCCATTATCACAGAGGCCGTGACAAACGGCTTGAATCCGGACGCTGAGATGAAGGACAGCGGTATTGAATGGGTCGGTATGATTCCGGCACATTGGCCTGTGCATCCTGTGTACACCTACTTCGGTGAGAGAAAGAACAAAAACAGATTCGGCATTGAAGATAATTTGCTGTCTCTGAGTTACGGCAGAGTAATCCGCAAGGACATCAACACCAGTGATGGTTTGCTGCCTGAGAGTTTCAACACCTATAATATCGTTGAAGCCGGGGATATTATCATCCGTCCGACTGACTTGCAGAATGATAAGCGCAGTCTGCGCACTGGTCTGGTTAAGGAACACGGTATTATTACATCGGCGTATATCGACCTTTGCCCAATCAAGAAGGTGGATTCGAGATACTTCCACTTCCTGCTCCACGCCTATGATGTGATGAAGGTGTTTT
>SFJM01000019.1 GCA_004555915.1 Clostridiales bacterium
TTACATAGAAAATCCACATCTTCACAGGATATGGACAACGGACGAGATTGCAAAATCATACAATATCAATCCTCGCACGGTTTTCTGTATTGGAAGATGATTCGTAGAATGTGTGTAAATGATAATCATAGCGCACTTTCCTGTACACTTCCACCACAGTTTTATAGCAATCCAAATAAATAGTGCATACCCTTAATAGAGGTAGTATGATTAAATCAAGAGGTGATTATTATGTTGCACAACGAAGCCAGAAAATTGCTGATTGAGGCATGGAATAAAACGCACAATGCAAAAGAAGTAGCAGAATGTTTTGGTGTAAATACAAGCACGGTCTACCGTTTGGCAAAGCGAATGAGAGAGACTGGTTCTGTTGAAACGAGGACTTCCCTGCGTGGACGCAAACCTTCTCTGAGCCAGAAAGATATTGAGAATATTGACTGTTTGATCCAGCAACAGCCGGATATTACGATTAATGAGATTATTGATACACTCCAACTCCGTGTAAGTGACGAAACGGTACGTAAAACAATTTTGAAACTTGGATATGTCTATAAAAAGAAGTCCCTGCATGCTTCAGAACAGGAGCGTCCCCGATGTACAGCAAAAACGGAAAAATTGGGAGCAGCTTATACCGGAGAACGCCGCAAACAGTCTGGTATTTCTTGATGAAAGCGGAGTCAACACAAATATGACAAGGCATTATGCCCGTGCCCGGAAGGAAGAGCGGGCCATTGACAGCACTCCTGTCAATACGCCGTCCAATACTACCATTTTGTCTTCTGTTCGCATTACCGGAGAGACTGCATATACAATCTATCAAGGCGGAACGACAGCAGAACGTTTTGCGGAATATCTGAGCTCTACGCTTCTGCCAACGCTGTCTGAAACAGATATCATTGTAATGGATAATATGTGTTCTCATCATGCAAAGATTGTAAAAGAGCTATTGGATAAGGCCGGCATCCGGTATCTGTATCTGCCGCCATACAGTCCCGATCTGAATCCAATTGAGAAGATGTGGTCAAAACTCAAGGCCCATCTCAGAAAGCAGAAGGTTCGTATTACAGCACAACTTCCTGAGGCGATTAAGCGGGCGTTTTCTACCATTCGCCAGTCCGATTGCTTTGGTTGGTTTCGTTCATGTGGCTATGTGCCGTAATTTATTGGATTGCTATATAAGGCAGCAGATGACAACAGCTCTGATGTGATCCGCATGGCGCTGGAGGCAGGATACCGGTATTTCGATACGGCATCCTTTTATCAGACAGAAGCCTATGTGGCAGAAGCCCTGCGGGACAGCGGCATTGCACGAAACGAAGTATTTCTTGCTTCAAAAATGTGGAAGGATGAAATGGGCTATGAGCAGGCAAAGGCAGCCTTTCAGCGTACGCTGGAACGGCTGGAAACCGACTATCTGGATCTGTATCTGATCCACTGGCCCCGTCCCCATGCGGGATATGCAGACTGGAAGCAACTGGATGTGGATACCTGGCGGGCCATGGAGGAACTGTATCAGGCGGGAAAAATCCGTGCCATTGGCTTGAGCAATTTCCTGCCACAGCATATAGAAAACCTTTTGCAGCATAGCCGGGTAACACCGATAGCCAATCAGATTGAATTCCATCCGGGGCATACGCAGGAGGCAACCGTGCGATATTGTCAGGCACATGGCATTCAGGTACAGGCATGGAGTCCCATGGGCCGCACCCGTGTGCTGCATGATCCGCTGGTACAGGAGCTGGCGGAAGCGCATGGCGTTTCTGCGGCGCAGATCTGTCTGCGATATGCCGTGCAGAGACAGGTGATTCCGCTGCCCAAAGCTTCCTCCATGGAACGCATGAAGCAGAATCAGGATCTGTTTTCCTTTGCATTGTCACAGGAGGAGATGTTCCGGCTGGATACCATGCCGCCGACAGGCTGGTCAGGACAGCATCCGGATTTATAACAAAAACAAAAGGCCGCAGAGCTTTCGGTGAGGGAACTCTGCGGTCTTTTTTGTGGGAAAAAAGATTGAATGCATCAAGCTGAAAAAAGAATGATGCTTTCGGATGGTTGCTCGCGGAAATGTCGGAGGGGGTGTGCGATGTTTTGAGGAGATGGGAATGGATTCAGCGGTTTTTCCAGTACTCCGGCGTTACATCCCGGCCCAGCCCGGTCAGCATCTGACGGTCACTGCGGATGGTGGCACAGGCGGCGGTGGTCAGCATATTGCCTGTGATGGAAGCAGATGCACCGGACTGGAAGGCAGTTTCACCGTCATTGGTCAGCAGTGCCCTGCCGGCAGCAAGGCGGATGTTGGCCTCCGGGTTAATATAGCGGAAAAACGCCACAGTTCGCAGGATATCCGGCTCGGTCAGCCGGGGCTGTCCCTCCAGCGGTGTTCCCGGTACCGGCATCAGCGCGTTGATCGGGATGGAATCAATGCCCAGTTCCGCCAGGCTGATTGCCATGTCCAGACGGTCCTCCCAGGTTTCCCCCATGCCGATAATGCCGCCGGAGCAGGCACACATTCCCTCAGCCTTGACCTTTTTCAGGGTTTCGATTTTCATGTCATAGGTATGGGTGGTACAGATATGCGGAAAATACCGGCGGGAGGTTTCAATATTGTGGTGATAGCTGGTGACACCGGCCTCGTGAAGCCGGTGCAGCTGTTCGGCACTGAGAAAGCCCATGGAAGCGCACAGGTCGATCTTGCATTCCCGATGCATGGTTTCAAAGGCATGAACGGCCTGATCGAATTCCCTGCCGGTCAGAGCCCTTCCGGCTGTGACGATGGAAAAGCGGTCTACGCCCTCGCTTTCATGCATCTTACAGGCATTGACGATTTCTTCCTCCGGGAGAAAATCATAAACCTCGCAGCTGGTATGATGGTGGGCGGACTGCGCACAATATTTACAGTCCTCCGGGCAGCGTCCGCTGCGTCCGTTGATGATGGAACACAGATCCACCTTGTCGCCGATAAAGGCTTCACGGATCCGATCCGCGCCCTGACACAGTTCATCCAGATCGCAGCGTAAAAAGAACGTCAGATCATCCTCCCGGGTCAACCGCCGTCCGTTCATGATTTCCTGTGCCAAAGTCTGTGCTTGCATGGTGTTTCGCTCCTTCTCGATAATAATCTGATACAGCAGTATCTGCGTCCGCCTCCGGATGGAATAACCGGATGTGGGTACCATAGTCATGCTGTGTAAACGCTATGATTGATTTCAGTTAACATTATACCGGAAGAATACGGATTGTCAACCATCAAATAGAAACGGTTGACACAATATGATCGCATATTGGACAACGGCATGATGGGGATGACGTTGCCAAAGAGTGGGAAAATTCTATGGAATCCAGCCGAATTTCAGTCAGATCGGACGGTGATGGGGCATGGATATGGTAATTTTGTGTCATTGACAGATTGGAAAAACAGCATACAATAAAGAAAAAACAAAAGGAGCAGAACCATGAATCTGTTTGATATTGTTGGCCCGATCATGGTTGGGCCATCCAGTTCCCATACGGCAGGAGCAGTCAAAATCGGATATGTCGCCCGCAAGCTGCTGGCAGAACCCATTCAAAAGGCAGAAATCCTGTTATATGGTTCCTTTCTGCTGACAGGAAAGGGACATGGTACCCATCTGGCGCTGGTAGCCGGTTTGCTGGGCATGAAGCCGGATGACATCCGGATACCGCACAGTCTGGAGATTGCAGAGGAACAGGGAATTGCCATTACCTTTGGCGAGGCAGATTTGCGGGAAGCGCATCCCAATTCGGTTTTGCTGGTTTTAACCGGCATAGACGGGCGGGAACTGCGGGTAGTAGCGGAATCGATTGGCGGCTCCCGTATCAATATTGCGAGTATTGATGATTTGTCGGCGAATTTCTCCGGGGATTATCCCACCCTGATTGTGCATAACCAGGATCAGCCGGGACATATTGCAGAGGTCACCAGTATGCTTTCCCATAAGTCGGTCAATATCGCGGAAATGCGTTTGTATCGTGCCAGCCGTGGAGGAAATGCGGTGATGGTCATTGAATGCGATCAGGAGGTGCCGAAGGAATCCATTGCATGGCTGCGGCATCTGGAGGGTGTGCACAAAGTGACCTATTACAGTCTGGAGGAGGAATAACCATGGGATTTCACAAATTGCAGGAGATTGCAGACTGCGTGCAGCAAAAGAATCTTCCGTTCTGGAAGGTAGTCATGCAGGATGACCAGCAGGAACGGAATGTATCGGAAGAGGAATCCTTTGGCATGATGCAGAGAATGTATCAGGCGATGCAGGAAGCGGATCAATCCTACTCACCGGAGCTGCGTTCGGCAAGCGGCATGGCAGGCGGGGACGGCGCCAGACTGGAGCAGTTCCGCAGGCAGGAAAACCGTCTGATCGGGGATTTCCTGACAGAAGTGATGGAAAAGGCGGTGAAGATGGCAGAATCCAACGCCTGCATGAAACGCATTGTTGCCGCTCCCACAGCGGGTTCCTGCGGTGTCATTCCGGCGGTTCTGCTGACCTATGAGAAGCAGAAGAAGGCGGAGAACAAACGCATGACAGAGGCCTTGTTTGTGGCGGCGGGCATCGGAGAGGTGATTGCTGCCAGTGCCAGTATTTCCGGCGCAGAGGGCGGATGTCAGGCGGAGATCGGTTCCGCCAGTGCAATGGCGGCGGGTGCGGTCACCTATCTGGAGGGCGGCAACGCGGAGGAGATTATCCATGCCGCTGCGCTGGCCTTGAAAAATATGCTGGGCCTGACCTGTGATCCGGTGGCAGGACTGGTGGAGGTGCCGTGCATTAAGCGAAATGTTTCCGGCGCAGTCAATGCGGTGGTTTCCTCCCAGATGGCGCTGGCAGGCATACGAAGCGTTATTCCGCCGGACGAGGTCATTGATTCCATGCGGCGGATTGGCAAACTGCTGCCAGGCTGCCTGCGGGAAACCAGTCAGGATGGTTTGGCGACAACACCGACAGCACAGAAAATCCAAAAGCAGTTATCGGGAAAATAACATGGAAAAACAGCGGCAGCCTGGGCATATTGTCCGGACTGCCGTTTTTTCTTTTGTGGCAGCCAGCCTGTGATGCACAGACAGGGCACCGGGGTTACCGGACGACAGAACCGGGCAGATACCGGAAAAAAAGCGAGAAAAAGAAAATTGTGCAAACGTTTGCAAAAATTTCTCTTGCCAGAATGCGCGGCATGCAGTATAGTATGCAGTATAGTATATTAAAGCATATAAAACCGGTGGGAAATATATGAATTATAACAGACCGCCGATAACAGATAAAATCACACGGGGCTGAGCACATGTCAATGAAAAAGATTGCAGAACTGGCGGGCGTGTCCATATCCACGGTATCACGGGTATTAAACCACCCGGACTACAAATGTGCCTCGCCGGAGATTCGGGACAAAATCTTTCAGGCTGCCCGGCAGCTGAATTACGTTCCAAATGAAGCTGCGCGGAATCTGAAAAAAGGAACAGGGCAACAGGATCGGATTTATTATATCGGTGTCCTGATGACGCGGGGAGAAAAACAGGGACTTGACCCGTTTTTCAGTGAACTGCTGCATATGATTGAAGGAGAAATCCACAGAAATATGTGCCTGTTATCTGCGGTCTGGTATGATGCGGCCTTTTCACGGCATACAAAGCCGGAAATTCTGGACCAAACGCTGGATACGATGTTTTCCGGCCTGACACAAAAGCTGGACGGATGTATCATCATCGGGCGATGTGACCGGGAAGCCATTCAAAAGCTGAAACAGTATTGTAAAAACATCATTTCAGTCAATCGGAATTCCACCAACTATCAGGTAGATGAGGTGCTGTGTGATGGCAGAAAAATTGCAGAGCTTGCGGTTGAGCATTTAATCGGTCTGGGACACAGGGACATCGGATATGTGGGTGCCTGCCGGGATGAAGCGCGGTTTCGCGGCTACCAGCAGACACTGGAAAAATATCAGATTCCCGTTCAGACGGAGTTCATCTGGGAAGCGGAAGCCAGGGAGGACGAAGGAGTCCGGCTCATGGAAGAAATGCTCCGCAGCTCCTATGTCCCCACTGCGATTTATTGTGCCAATGACATCATAGCCGTTGGCATGCTGAAATATCTGAATAAGGTGAAAAACCGTTACTATTCCCCCTCTATTATTTCCAGTGATGACATTGAAGAGGCACAATATACCCCCCCGATGCTGACGACGGTGCATCTGCCGGTGAAGGAAATGGCGAGGTATACGCTGCAGATGCTGATTGACCGCATGAACGGCGGACATAAATCCGTATTGCGCATGGAAATTGAATGTGCACTGGTGGTGCGGGAAAGCTGTTCCCGCGTGGAGGATGCAATGGAATGTGAGTATTATATCTGAAAGATCGGAAAGGACAAAACGTTATGCAAAACGAGAAGCAGACAGCATATGGCTTTGGCACCCGGGCGGTACATATGGGAAACGCGGTAGACAAAGAAACCGGCGCCATCAAACGTCCGATTACCATGGCAAACAGCTATGAGCTGCCATATGATCCCACAGACATGAACTGGAGCAGTGCGGCAGGCAATTTATATACAAGAAATGGCGGAGCCAATCAGAAATATCTGCAGGAGAAGCTGGCAAGCCTGGAAGGCGGAGAGGACTGTATTGTCCTGGCTTCCGGCGTAGCTGCCCTGTCAGGGCTGTTTTTTGCACTTCTGAAGCAGGGGGACCATGTGATTTTCTCCAGCGTCACCTATATTGCGGTATACCGTCTGCTAAATGAACTGTTTAACACAAAATTCGGCGTGGAGACAACGATTGTGGATACCTCGGACCCGGAAAATGTCCGCAGGGCCATGCGCCCCAACACCAGGCTGGTACACATTGAGACACCGGGCAATCCCACCCTTTCGATTTCGGATATCGCGGAGATTGCGGAGATTGCTCATGCGGGCGGCGCCCTGCTTTCGGTTGACAATACCTTTGCATCCCCCTATAACCAGCGGCCCGTGGAGCTCGGGGCGGATTTTACCATCGAAAGCCTGACCAAGTATATCAATGGTCATGGGGATGCCATGGGCGGTGCGATTATCGGCAGGACAGAACATCTGGATCTGATCCGTGCCCAGTCTCAGATCAATCTGGGCGCCACCATCAGCCCGTTTAATGCATGGCTCATCATGCGCGGTGCGGTCACGCTTCCGCTGCGCATGCGGCAGCACAACGACAATGCGCTGGCGGTTGCGCGATGGCTGGAAGCACAGGATGGTGTCAGCTTTGTGGCGTATCCCGGTTTGGAAAGCCATAAAGGCCATGAAACAGCAAAAAAACAGATGGCACCGGGCTTTGGCGGCGTATTGTCCTTTGGCCTCAAGGCGGATCATGATACCCATAACCGGTTTGTCAGCCAGCTGAAGGTGATTACCTCTGCGGTATCCCTGGGGCATGATGCAAGCCTGATTGTATTCCTCGGGGAAAAGGATGAACGGCAATATCTGTATCCGGAGGAATTTTCCAATGGATTCTTCCGCTTTTCTGTGGGCATTGAGGATATGGAGGATCTGATCGCAGATTTACAGCAGGCATTGGAAGCAGTCGGACTATCATAAAACGGAAAAAGGAGCACAAAGATCATGGCAAACATTTATCAGGGCACCGTTGGCCTGATTGGACATACCCCACTGGTTGAGGTTGGAAATATTGAGCGGGCACTGGGATTGAAGACCAGAATCCTGGTGAAAATGGAAATGATGAATCCGGCGGGAAGCGTCAAGGACCGCATTGCGAAAGCAATGATTGAGGATGCGGAGCAGCGGGGCATCATCCAGCCGGGCGCCACAATCATTGAACCCACCTCCGGCAACACCGGCATCGGTCTGGCTGCCATTGCCGCATCCAGAGGCTATCATGCCATTCTGGTTATGCCGGAAACCATGACACAGGAACGGCGGAATCAGCTCAAAGCATATGGCGCGGAGATTGTGCTGACAGAAGGGCACCGGGGCATGCGCGGGGCAATTGAAAAGGCAAAACAGCTGGCAGAGGAAATTCCCAACAGCTTTATTCCGGCACAGTTTGACAATCCGGCAAATCCCGAAGCCCATCGCCGGACAACCGGTCCGGAAATCTGGAACGACACCGACGGTGAGGTGGATCTTTTCATTGCCGGCGTGGGTACAGGCGGCACATTAACCGGCGTCGGTGAATATTTGAAGTTAAAAAATGAAACCATACAGATTGTAGCGATAGAACCAAAGGGTTCTCCGGTGCTGTCTGAAGGCAGACCGGGACCCCATCGGATTCAGGGCATTGGCGCAGGTTTTGTGCCAGGGGTACTGAATACTGATATCTATAACGAGGTGATCGCAGTTGAAAATGATGATGCCTTTGAAACGGCACGATATTTGGCAAAAACAGAGGGCATTCTGGCAGGTATTTCCTCCGGTGCCGCGTTGTATGGCGCCATTACGCTGGCAAAACGGCCGGAAAATGAAGGGAAAACCATTGTGACCCTGCTGCCGGATACAGGTGACAGATATTTCTCCACCTCGCTGTTTCAGGAGTCGTAAGGAGGAGTTACCATGCGTCAAGCAAAGCTGGCAATTGTTGGCGGCGGTGCGGCGGGTCTGACGGCGGCAATTTATGCGGCACGGGAAAAACTGGATGCGGTGCTGATTGACGATTATCCCGGCGGACAGATTCTGCAGGCATCGGTGGTGGACAATTATCCCGGTCTGCCGCAGATTTCCGGTGAGGAGCTGGGTGAAGCGTTCCGGCAGCATGCGGAGGACAAAGGCGCAGTGTTTTTGGAATATCGGGTTACCGGTATCCGCAGAGAACAGGAGCATTTCCTGCTCACATTGGATGACGGTGTGGAGACCGATATTCTGCAGGCTGAGAGCGTGATTTACGCGGCAGGCTGTCATCACCGCCTGCTGAACATGGAAGGCGAGCAGCGGCTCACAGGACATGGTGTTTCCTACTGTGCCTCCTGTGATGCGGCATTTTATCCCGGCAAAACCGTCACCGTCATTGGCGGAGGAAATACCGCACTGGGCGATGCCCTGCTGTTGTCACGCATTGCGAAAACCGTGTATGTGGTGCATCGGCGGGATACCTTCCGGGCTTCTGCCGAGCTGGTGGAGGCAGTCAGACAGAAAGAAAATATCCGGTTCATCTTAAATACCGTTCCATTGGAATTATGCGGTGAAAAACATGTCACCGGCATCCGGCTGCAAAGGAAAACCGATCACACCGAACAGCTGCTGCAGACCGATGGAGTCTTTGTAGCGGTGGGCATGGAGCCGGATACCGCCATGGTTTCCCAGCTGGTGGAATGTGACGAAACCGGTTATATCATTGCCGGAGAAGAGGGTATCACCAGCTGTCCGGGCTTTTTTGCGGCAGGAGATATCCGCACCAAATCCCTGCGGCAGGTGGTGACGGCAGTGGCAGATGGAGCCAGCTGCGTAAAAGCCGCGGAACGCTGGCTGCAAAGGAAAGGATGAAGCAACAGATGGCAAAGGTATTGCATAAAGAAGATTTCCCACAGACCGTAGCAGAGGGAAAAGTGCTGGTTGAGTTTTATTCGGACAGCTGTGTGCCATGCAAGCGGATGTCTCCGCTGCTGGCACAGCTGGATGAGGATGGGATTATACCGGTGTATAAGGTGAATATTGTCCACAGCCGGGAACTGGCGGTACAGTATGAGGTACAGTCCACACCCACACTGATTGTATTTGAAAACGGCAGGGAAGTGGCACGAAATCATGGCTATCTGAACAAAGCAAAGCTGTATGCATTTTTACAGGAAGCAGGTGCGGCAGGATGATTACCATGACAGAACGGCAGTTGAAACAGTTTATACTGCATGCCACCTTCTGTTTGCCGGAGGAGGCATGCGCATTGCTGCTGGGAGAGCAGACGGAAGAGGGAAAAGTAGTCCGGGAGGTATTTCTCACTGAAAATGTGGACCATACCAATGAGCATTTTACCATCACGCCGGAAACCCAGCTGAAAGCCATGAAATATGCCCGTTCCAAGGGCTGGTCCGTGTTGGGCAACATCCATTCTCATCCGGAGACACCGGCAAGGCCTTCCGAGGAGGACAAGCGTCTGGCCGTGGACAAACGCATGAGCTATTTAATTGTTTCCCTTGCGGAGAAGCAGCCGGTCTGTAAGGCATTCCGTGCAGCGGCATATGATTCCGAACCGGAACAACTGAACGTGGTCAAGGAGGATACATAATTATGGCAGCAGATTATGCAGCATTGAAAAAAGGCGGTTTTATGCGCCAGAAACAGAAAAATTGTTTTTCCATGAGATTAAAGGTCGTGGGCGGTCAGGTGACAGCGAAGCAGCTGGCAGCTGTTGCGGAAATTGCTGAGAAATACGGACATGGCTATGTGCATCTGACCTCCCGTCAGGGCATTGAAATCCCCTTTATTCAGTTGGATGACATTGATGCCGTCAAGGCGGAGCTGGCAAAGGGCAATGTGGAAAGCGGTACCTGCGGGCCCCGTGTCCGCACTGTGACAGCCTGTCAGGGCAGTGCCATCTGTCCCAGCGGCTGTATTGACACCACGGCACTGGCGGAAAAAATCAGTGACCATTATTTTGGCAGGGAGCTGCCCCATAAGTTTAAATTTGGTGTGACCGGCTGCCAGAACAACTGCCTGAAAGCAGAGGAAAATGATATCGGTATCAAGGGCGGCATGGAGGTCACATGGAATGGGGATGCCTGCATCCACTGCGGACTGTGTGAGAAGGTATGCCGCAGCAATGCAATTTCCATTTCAGACGGCAAAATTTCCATCGACAAAGCAAAGTGCAATTTCTGCGGACGCTGCTCCAAATCCTGTCCTACCGATGCTTATACCGAAAACAGGGGGTATCTTGTATCCTTTGGCGGTACCTTTGGCAATCAAATCTGCAAGGGAGAAGAACTGCTCCCGATCATCCATGAGGAGGAAACCCTGTTCCGTGTCATGGATGCGGCAATTGCATTTTTCGCCGAACATGCCAACAAGGGCGAACGGTTCCGTAAGACACTGGAACGTGTGGGTATTGACGCATTGAAGGCGAAGCTTGAGGAGGCATATCATGGCTGAGTACAACATTACCGATACAGTGGATATCACCGATGTGGTCTGTCCGGTGACCTTTGTCAAGGCAAAGGTGGCGCTGGAGGAGCTGGATGAGGGTGAAATCCTTTCCATCCGTATGAACGATGGCGAGCCGGTACGCAATGTACCCCGTTCCATCAAGGAGGAAGGACATCAGATTTTAAAGCTGATTGACAACCAGGACGGTACGTATAACTTAATCGTCCGCAAAACAGAAGAGGAGTGACCAGTATGACATTGATTGTTGCAGGGGAAAAGAAGGAATATGCAGAGGGCACCACGGTTGCCCAGCTGATTGCGGCGGAAAAGATCAGCGATCCCCAGAGCGTGACGGTTTCCGTCAACGAGGAATTTTTGAGAATTGCCCAGTATGAGAGCTATGCCCTCAAGGATGGGGATGAGGTGGAGTTCCTGTACTTCATGGGAGGCGGCTGCTGATGGCTTTATCCAATGAACAGATAGAACGCTATTCCCGTCATATCATTCTGAAGGAAGTTGGCGCCAAGGGACAGAAAAAGCTGCTCAATGCAAAGGTACTCATTATCGGCGCAGGCGGTTTGGGTGCACCGGCAGCCATGTATCTGGCAGCAGCAGGCGTAGGCACCATTGGCATTGTGGATGCAGATGAGGTGGATCTGTCCAATCTGCAGCGGCAGATCATTCATGCCACTCAGGATGTGGGAAAAGCAAAGGTACAGTCCGCAAAGGAAACCATGAATGCACTGAACCCGGATGTCACCGTACATACCTATCGGGAATTTGTGGATTCCAGCAACATTATGGAGCTGATTGAACCCTATGACTTTATCATTGACGGCACAGACAATTTCCCGGCAAAGTTCCTGATTAACGATGCCTGTGTGCTGGCGAAAAAGCCCTTTTCCCATGCGGGCATCATTCGGTTTCAGGGTCAGCTGATGACCTATGTGCCGGGACAGGGCCCATGCTATCGTTGTGTGTTTGAGAATCCGCCACCGAAGGATTCTGTACCCACCTGTAAGCAGGCGGGTGTCATCGGCGCTATGGGCGGTGTGATTGGTTCCCTGCAGGCTATGGAAGCCATCAAGTATCTCATCGGCAAGGGAGAACTGCTTACAGGCTCTTTGCTGACCTATGATGCACTGACCATGACCTTCCGTAAGATCAAGCTGCCGAAGCATGTGGCAAATTGTGCGGTATGCGGCGATCATCCCACGATTCTGGAGCCCATTGATTACGAACAGGCGGAATGTGATGGGCTTGGCCTGACGGACTGAGGAGGGAACGGGATGAAAACCAATACCCGTCTGCTGCATGACCGCTTTGCGGGTGACAAGGCCAATACCGGTGCCACCTTGACGCCGATTTATCAAACCAGTGCCTTTGGCAATGCCACGGCAGAGGGACTGGAAGCGATTTTTCAAAACCGGGCGGCAGGCTATGCCTATACCCGGATTGGAAATCCCACCATTGCCTCTTTTGAGCAGCGTATGAACGCTCTGGAGCAGGGGACCAGTGCAGTCGCCTTTGCCTCGGGTATGGCAGCCATTACCTCCCTGTGTCTGGCGGTACTGTCCACCGGCGATGAGATTGTGGCAAGTGCCGGTGTATTCGGCGGCACCATCGGCCTGTTCGCGGATCTGCAGCAGTTTGGCATTACCACACGGTATGTGGATGCCTGTACAACGGAAGCACTGGAACAGGTGGTGACGCCAAAGACACGCATGGTCTTTGCGGAAATCATTGGAAATCCCAGGCTGGATGTGCTGGATGTTCCTGCCGTCAGCCGCTATCTGAAGGAAAAAGGCAATATCCTGTTTGTGGTGGATAACACCCTTGCCACACCGATTCTGGCGCAGGTGCTGGAGCTGGGGGCGGATATCGCCATTCATTCCAGCTCCAAATATATCAATGGCAGCAGCAATGCCATCAGCGGTGTGCTGGTGGACAGCGGCAGCTTCCGATGGGATGCCTTTCCTGCCATGAAGGACTGGAAGAAATTCGGCCCCTATGCGCTGACAAGCAAGCTGCGGCAGAAAATCCTGATGGACATGGGCCCATGTCTTTCGCCGATGAATGCGTTTTTGAACAGCATTGGCATGGAAACGCTGGGGTTGCGCTTGGAACGGCAGTGCAGCAATGCGCTGGCACTTGCTGCGGCGCTGGAGCGCATGGATGGCGTGGTTGCCGTCAATTATCCGGGACTGGCATCCAGCCCGTGGCATGAGACTGCGTCCCGTGTGCTGCAGGGCGGATACGGCGCCATCCTGACCATCCGGCTGGAAAGCCGGGAAAAGGCATTCCAGGTCATCAACCGCCTGCAGTATGCGGTCAATATTACCAATATAGGCGATATCCGCACGCTGATTGTGCATCCGCGGTCGACGATTTATGCCCATACCCCGGCGGAAGCTTGTGAGCACGCAGGTGTGACCGAGGAGCTGCTGCGCATCAGCGTGGGCATCGAGGATGTGGAAGACCTGATTGAGGATTTCGCACAGGCATTGCAATAAAACAGACAGACTGGAACAGCTCTGATGAGGGATCATGGGAGCTGTTTTTTCATCAAAAAAAGACAGATGGATAATACTGTTGACAAGCAAGAACAGATGACATATAATAGTTCTAAAATCATATGAAAATAGTAGGAAATAAGCTGCTGGTTTTCCAGCAAAGGGATAACAATATTATGTGCGAATTATTTGGCTTCAGTTCACAGAAAAAACAGAATATTACCGGCTATTTAAAGGAGTTTTATTCCCACAGCGTCGATCACCCTCATGGCTGGGGATTGGTGACCTTTGACGGCAGTGCGGCATCCATCGAAAAGGAGCCTGTGCAGGCATCCAAAAGCCTGCAGCTGCAGGCGCGCCTGTCGGATTCCGTGGAGGCGGCAGCTGCGTTCGGACACATCCGCTATGCCACCATCGGACAGGTGGATTATGACAACTGCCATCCGTATACAAAGAAGGATGTAACCGGACGGCGCTGGACGCTGGTGCATAACGGAACCATCTTTTCCTATCCACCGCTGGATGCCTTTACCGCTGTACAGAGGGGAAGCACGGACAGTGAGCGCATCCTGCTGTATCTGGTGAGCCTGATTAACCAGGCGGAGCAGGAGGCTGCGCAGCCGCTTTGTGCCGAACAGCGCTTTCAGATTATCAATGACGCGGTTGTGAAGCTGGCGCCGGAAAACAAGCTGAATCTCCTGCTGTTTGACGGGGAGCAGATGTATGTGCATACCAATTATAAAAACTCCCTGTACCGGCTGGAGAAAGAGGACTCGACCATGTTTGCCACCGTTCCCCTGTCAGAGGAGGACTGGAAACCGGTTCCGTTTACCCAGCTGCTTGCCTACCGGGAAGGAAACCAGGTGTTTGCCGGCACAAAGCACGGGGCAGAGTATGTTGACCGTGAGGAAAACCTGCGTTACCTGTATCAGATTTTCTCCGATCTGTAAGCCCGGCTATATCAGCACAACCATCTGTAAAAACAGCGATACCGTTTCTCCGGGAAAGCACCAGGGGGAACGGTATTTTTTTTGTTACGCAAACGTTTTCTCAGATTTCACTTGTCAAATGCACACTGGTATAGTATGATATAATACATACTAAAACTACGGGAATAGAAGGAAAGAGGCGGGAGCATGAAACGAAATGAGATTAAGGAGCATCTTTATCAGAAATATATCGCACCCACAGAGCAGCCGTGCAGGCGGTATGTCGGCATCGAGATAGAAATGCCGGTTGTCAATTTATCGGGAGAAGCGGTGGACTTTGCTGTGCCGCAGCAGGCGGCAGCCGCATTCATCCGGGCCTTTGGATTTGAGCCCCAGGGCTATGATGAGGAAGGCGTCTGCTATACGGCAACCCATCCGGAAAATGGTGACAACATTTCCTTTGACTGCTCGTATAATAATCTGGAGCTGTCACTGGGCAGGGAAACCACACTTGGTACATTGGAAAAACGGTTTCAGCGCTATGTTTCCTTTCTCAATCAGGAGCTTGGAAAATCCGGATATCTTTTAACCGGTATGGGCATCAATCCCCATTATGCCGTCAATTCCAAAGAGTTTCTGCATGTGGAGCGATATCGCATGCTGGAGCGGTATTTACAGCAGTACCGCAACTGGAAGGTACCCATGTATTTCCATCCGTATCCGGATTATCCCACCTATGCAAGTGCCTCCCAGGTACAGCTGGATGTGCAGAAGGAACGCCTGATTCCCACCATCCGGGCATTTTCCCTTGTGGAGCCGGTGAAGGCAGTGCTGTTCAGCAATTCCTGCCTGCCGGAGGAGCCGGGGCTGCTGTGCATCCGGGATATGCTGTGGGAAAACAGCACTCATGGCATCAATCCGCATAATATCGGTATGTTTGAGCATTTGCCGGAAAGTGAGGATGAGCTGCTGGAATACATTTCGACAACCAGTATTTTCTGTACCGAACGGCAGGGGCATTATATTCATTTTCATCCGATTCCGATTATTGATTACCTGGAACGCAGTACGGTAGAAGGGGAATATTATGCCGATGGAGCCTATCATACCATAACCTTCCGGCCGGAGAAACGGGACTTAACCTATTTGCGCAGCTATAAGTTTGAAGACCTGACCTATCGCGGCACCATCGAGTTTCGCAGTGCCTGCTGCCAGCCCTTCCGGGATGTGATGACGGTTGCCGCCTTCCATGTGGGACTGATGGATCATGTGGAGGAGCTGACAGCACTGCTGGAACAGGATACATCCATTTATCAGCACGGGTATTCTGCTGCCGAGCTGCGCAACATTCTGAACCGGAGGGAATGGCCGGAATTTGTTGACCGGGATGGACTGAAGCAGCTGTGCCTGTCCGTGCTCGACCTGGCTTATCGGGGCATGAAGGAAACCGGGCTGGGAGAAGAAACGTATCTGGAGCCGTTGTACAAACGGGCGGAACAGCTGACCTCTCCCGGACGGCAGTATATGGATGCGCTGGATGCAGGCGTATCACAGAAGCAGCTGATTCTGGACTATGCATCACTGGATTGAAGGGGAAGAAGGATTGTTTATGCTGCACAGCAATGAAAAACAGATCAGGGAACTGCTCCTCAGGGGCAGCTTCGGACTGGAAAAGGAAAGCCTTCGTGTGGATGCGCAGGGCTTCCTGTCCCATACACCCGACCCGTTTTCGGGGGAAAAGCATATTGTCCGGGATTTTTGTGAAAATCAGGTGGAAATCAATACACCGGTTGTCCATAGCTATCAGGAAGCGGTTGCCACGCTGGAAAAATATAACCGGCAGATCATCCGGACGTTACAGGCATTGCCGGAGCCGGAATATCTGTGGCCGTTTTCCAATCCGCCCTATATCCGCAGTGAAAAGGATATTCCTGTCGCACAGTATTATGGCGAGGAGGCTGCCAAGACGGAGTATCGGAATTATCTGTCGGACCGTTATGGACGGTATAAGATGACATTTTCCGGCATTCATTTCAATTATTCCTTTTCCGAGGAGCTGCTTCAGGCGGATTATGCCCTGAGCGGTGAGTCGGATTATCAGCGGTATAAAGATAATTTTTATGTTGCGCTGGCAGAGCAGGCAGCTACGTATGGCTGGCTGATGGTGGCCGTCACGGCATCAAGCCCGCTGCTGGATTCCTCCTACGCAGCCAAAAACCAGACGGGTACCGACCTGTTCAATGGCATGGCAACCAGCCGCTGCAGCGAAATTGGCTACTGGAATTCCTTCACACCGGTATTCGACTATTCCGGTATTGAGGGCTATGCGGACAGCATTTTGCAGTATGTCAAAGACGGCCTGCTAAAATACCCCTCTGAGCTGTATTA
Organism: Clostridiales bacterium; assembly: GCA_004555915.1. Lineage (GTDB taxonomy): Bacteria > Bacillota > Clostridia > Oscillospirales > Butyricicoccaceae > Butyricicoccus_A. The sequence continues at coordinate 16,900 of SFJM01000019.1, forward strand.
TCCCATCCGGCTCAAGCCGAAGGGGGCATATGATCTGGAAACCCTGAAACGGGAGGGAGCGGACCATATTGAGCTGCGTATGTTTGACCTGAATCCGTTACAGGAGAGCGGCATTGATGAACGGGATGTGCTGTTTGCACAGCTGTTTCTGGTCTGGCTGGCAGCAAAGCCGCGGCAGCCCTTTGGCCTGAAGGATCAGGTACAGGCCGTACAGAACTTTAAAAATGCCGCCCGGTTTGACCTGAAAACCGTGAAAATCGTCGTGCCCAACGGAGAGGTTTATTCTGTGGCAACAGCCGCCATCCGTGTACTGGAGAGGATGGAGGCATTTTACCGGGATTTCCCACCGGAAATTCAGGATGTACTGGCGTTTGAAAAGGCAAAATTCCTCGATCCGGAAAACCGGTATGCATGGAAAATCCGCGCACAGTTCAGCGGCGGATTTGTCGAAAAGGGCATGCAGCTGGCCAGACAGCGGCAGAGGAAGCCGATGGAATCAGACTGACAGCACATGGATGGGTGTACCTGCGGGGATACAGGAAATTCCTGACATACCATCAGAATTTCACAGACAGAAAAAACCGTCCGCCATTTCCGGCGGACGGTTTCGCTTTATTCCGATGTTGTGGTATCTGTTTTGGGGGATTCCTGCGGCACGGCGTTGAGGAACCGGCGGATGAAGAACAGTAAGACCACGCCGGAAACCGTCAACAGGTTTTCCAGCGGGGTGGTTTCATGGATAATCATTTCCCGGGAAAGGGCAAACGCGATAATATCCAAAACTGCTTCAATCTTATGGGTGGCAATCATTTTAATAAATTCCACACCGATGATGACATAGCTGGCATTGCCCAGACCGGTCCGGATGGTTGCCGCATTGCCAAAGCTGTGCAGCGGTTCCACGGGCAGGATCATGCCCAGACCGCACACCAGGCACAGGATAAGTACACACATACCAATCAGTAATTCAAGGATCGAAGCGGCTTTAAATAAATAGTTGGAGACAGAGAAAGTCTTCATGGATACCTCCAGTCAGTTATTGTAATGGGAAGGCATCAATCGACCACATTGGTCAGCGTGCCGATGCCTTCAATTTCACAGACAACCGTATCACCGGTTTTCAGGAACTGGGGCGGCTCCAGGCCCATGCCCACACCGGCAGGTGTACCGGTGGCAATGATGGTACCGGCACGCAGGGTCATGCCCTGGGACAGCTCCGCAATGACAGAGGCAATGCTGTTGATGAGGTATGCGGTGTTGCTGTCCTGCCGCAGCTCCCCATTGACGGTGCAGCGGATGTTCAGGGCAGGCGGGAACGGGATGTCATCCGCTGTTACAATGCAGGGGCCGCATGGGGTGAAGCCGTCCAGGCTTTTGCCAAAATACCACTGCTTATGTGCGGTCTGCAGGTTGCGGGCAGAGACATCGTTGATGATGGTATAGCCGAAAATATAGTCCGCTGCCTGCTCCGGGGAAATCTGGAAAGCGTCCTTGCCGATCACCACACCCAGCTCACATTCATAATCCAGCCGGGTGACCAGACCGGGATAGGAAGGAATGGGATCACCGTCACCGGTCATCGGGCAGGCACGCTTGCTGAAATAAATTGCCTTGGGGCGTTCTCCGCCGAAGGCATCCGAATCAAACCGGTCCGCTTCCTCCGCATGGGCGGTATAATTGATGCCGAGGCAGATGATATCCTGTCGGGGATAGGGAATCGGGGCACACAGCCGGATGGCACCGGTATCCAGGGGCTTTAGGCTGTCATTGGGCACCAGCAGCGGGCGGATGTCCGCAAACTGGTCAATCAGTGCCTGCATATCCGGCACGTTGATGCCAAATTGGTCAAGGGAATAGAGAGAATCAGTAAAGCTGACGGCGGGAAAGAAATTGCCATCGGCGGACTGACAGGTATATAGTTTCATAAATAAGCCTCCAAAAGGGAATTGGGCATGTGGAGTGGGCAGCATGCCTATCATACTGTCTCCAGTATACGGCATAGGGGTAGAAAAATCAACTTGAAGCCACTGGGAAAGATGGCTATTTCTGGAAGCGGCAGACACAGGTACAGCAAAGGCTGTGGCCTGTATTTTTTTGCCCCTGTGTACCTGCCAAAAAAATGGTCCATTTTTTGGCGAAATTGTTGGATTGACAGATTGTAACCAAAAGATATAATAGAAATAGATTTATTAAATGATTTATAAAAGTAAATTGACAAGTGCAACATGCACAAATCATCGCAAAATAATCTGCGCGAAATGGACAATCGTACAGGAATTTTCCGCCGGATGGAAAACGGTTGAACGAATGCATTTCCGATGGACGGCAAAAAGCGGCATTAAAGACCGACGGATTCCGACTTACAATGGACTCACATCAAACGAACAGGCCGCAGAACAGGCTGCGGGGCTGATCGGAAACGAAACAGAGGAGGAAAATGAAATGAGTCAAAGCTGGCTGGAATTGGAAGACAAGGTTGTCATCGTAACAGGCGGTGCATCCGGTATCGGCAAACATGTTGTGGATACCCTGGTAAAGGTAGGTGCACAGGCTGTCATTGTGGACATGAATGTGGAAACCGGTACGGAAATGGATGGTGCGTACTGTGTACAGTGCAATGTCACCGACAGCGCAAGCGTACAGGCAATGGCAGATGATGTTGTAGAAAAGTTTGGACGCATTGATGCACTGGTCAATAATGCAGGCATCAACTTGCCCCGGCTGCTGGTGGATGTGAAGGGTGAAAAGCCGCAGTATGAGCTGAATGATGAATCCTTTGGCAAGATGTTTGCCGTCAATGTTAAGGGCGTGTTCCTGTGCGCACAGGCATGTGCAAGACAGATGCTCAAGCAGGGCAAGGGTGTCATTGTAAACATGTCCTCGGAATCCGGTAAGGAAGGTTCCCAGGGACAGTCCGCTTACTCCGCTACCAAGGGTGCGGTAGACAGCTTTACCCGTTCCTGGGCAAAGGAGCTGGGCAAGTACAACATCCGTGTTCTGGCATGTGCACCGGGCATCATGGAAGCTACTGGCCTGCGCACAGCGGCATACAATGAAGCGCTGGCATATACCCGCGGCTGCAAGCCGGAGGATCTGTCCACCGATTACAGCAAGGTCATCCCGATGGGACGTGACGGCAAGCTGGATGAGGTGGGTGACCTGGTAGCCTATCTGGTATCTGACCGTGCAAGCTATATCGCCGGTACCACCATCAATATTTCCGGAGGTAAATCCCGCGGCTAATCAATGAGGAAAGGAGTGCTGATGCAATGAAAAGTCTGTTTTCTGACAATCGGATTGCAAATATTCTGCAAATTCTGCGAAAAACGCCGGAAATCACCGTCAGTGCTCTGTCATCCCGATTAGGCGTAAGTGAACGTACCATACGGAATGATATCAAGCAGATCAATCAGGAATTAGAGGATTGTGCCGTGATTGATGGCGTACAGGGAAAATACAGCCTGCGGATTTTCCAGATGGAACGGTTCCGCCAGCGGTTTTCCGCCATCATGCAGACAGATGACTTTTTAAATTCCTCCCGCTACCGCATGGAATATGTGTTCGGCAGGCTGATGCGTTCGGAGGAACCGTTGCTGACCGATGAGCTGGCATATGAAATGAATGTGGGACGCACTACCCTGATGAGTGATCTGAAAAAGCTCCGGGAGGAGATTGAACCCTATCAGCTCAAAATTATCGGAAAAACCAGCAAGGGTCTGATGCTGCATGGTACAGAAACCGAAATCCGCCGGTATGTCCTGGATAGTGTCTACGATTCCATCTATCAGGACTATCCGCTGGATGAGGAAATTGTACAGGAAATGCAGCAGATGTTTGAACAGCATTCCTTTGAAAAAAGTGTACGGGATACGTTTGAACAGTTTATGACCCTGATGCTGGACCGGTTCCTCACCGGGCATTACATCGGCCTGCTGCCCCAGCGGTATTACAATCTGACGGCACGGGCAGAATTTGGGATGGTTGACCAGCTGGTTGACCGGTTCTCCCAGATTCTGCACATCCGGATTCCGATTGAGGAAAAGCTGTTTGTGTTCCTGCCGATTGCCGGCATGCGGACACCGGCGGATATTCAGGATATGCGTTCGATTGAACTGGATGAGCATGTCCGTCCGCTGATGCAGCACATCCTGCGGCAGATCAAGGCGGAAATGGATATCACCATCCGGAGCGGCGAATTTACCGAAGAATTTTTATACCATCTGATGTTTATGGTGAATCGGCTTCGGTTCCATGTTCCGTTAAAGAACCCCATGCTGGAGGATTTAAGGGAAAAATACCCGCTGGCCTACCAGATGGCAGGCATTGCGGCACGGGTGGTCAGGGAGGAATACCAGCTGGAGGTCACAGAGGATGAACGTGGCTATCTGGCATCCTACTTCGGCGTATTCCTGACGGAAGTGGATTTGCAGCAGGAAAAGCCGTTCCGTGTGGCAGTGGTCTGCGGCACCGGACGGGTTACCGCAAGGCTGGTTGCCGTACAGCTGAAAAAGATTCTGGACAGCTCGGCGGAAATGCAGCTGTTCGCGGATGAGAAGGTCAGCACGGAGCTGCTCAATACCTTTGATATTGTGCTGACAACCGTGGAGCTGCCCTGCAGCTGTGACCGGCCGATGATCCGCATCCATGAAATCTTCAATGACCGGGAATTGCTGCATAAGATCGAAAAGGCAAAGTACTGGGATCAGATTGCCGTACCGGTGTTGGATAACAACTGGTTTGTGATGACGGGACTGCTGGATGAAAGCCGGTTCTTCGTATTAAAGGAAACCGATTACCCGTCCGCATTGGAGCATATGGTCAGCAGCCTGACACAGAGCGGACAGGTGGATGACCGGTTTGCCCAGCGGCTGCAGGAAAGGGAAAAGAAGGGCACCATGGTCTTTGACCATGCGGTAGCCATTCCGCACAGCATCCAGTACGCCAGTGACAAGCTGATGCTTTCCATTGGTGTATTTCCGGAGGCGGTTCAATATGGGGATCATGAGATCCGCGTGATTTTCCTGATTGGGCTTCCGTCCCAGGTGGAGGCAGAGGATAACCTGCTCATCCGCGTTTATGACGAAATGATCCAAATTGCCAAGGACGAGGAAATGCTGGATAAAATTGCTTCGGCAGATTCCTTTTCCGCATTGCTCCGGGTGCTGTACCGGCACATCGGAGAATAAAAAAACACCCTGCCACAGAACGGAGGAACTGGAATGATAAAACTGGCACTGATTGTAGCAGCGGCATTTGTGCTGCAAATCCTGTTGAGCATGCAGCAGATGCGGCATTTTTCAAATGAATTTGTCAAGCTGCGGCGGCAGGGCAAGGTGGCCTGCGGACGCAAGGCGGGAGGCTTTCATGCCGGTGCCATCGTCATGTTTCTGCTTGACGATGACGGCAGAATCCGTACCGCACGCAAGCTGGAGGGTGTTACCTGCCTGGCACGTGTGCGGCCGCTGGAAGGCTTTGAGGGCAGGCATATTGCCGAGCTGACCGAGGAGGATGGCCCGAAGGGACATCGGAACCTGCGCAAGGCAATTGCGGATGCTTCGCTCACCTATCGCAAGTATGTGGCAGGTGAAGTCATTCCGGAGCCGCCGTCCCCGTTCCAGAAGGTCGGTCGTTCTGTGGGAGGTATTTTTAGACGAAAATCAACCGCAAAACTGTAAGGTACACAAAAAGAAAGGTGGAACATTATGGACTTCATCGTTAATTTAGCATCAGGTTTTATGAATCTGTTTACCCTCGGCGGCGAACAGTTTGTCAGCTGGGTAACCGGCATTATCCCGACCATCGTCATGCTGCTGGTTCTGATGAATGCAATCATCGCACTGGTAGGTGACGCGGCAATCGCAAAGCTGGCACGTGTGTGCACCGGCAACCCGATTCTGCGCTATGCCGTCCTTCCGTTTGTCAGCGCGTTTATGCTGGGCAACCCCATGGCACTGTCCATCGGCAAGTTCATGCCGGAATTCTACAAGCCCTGCTATTACGCATCGGCAACCTATCACTGCCATACCAACAGCGGTATTTTCCCGCACATCAACGCATCGGAAATCTTCATTTATCTCGGCATCGCAAACGGCATTACCCAGCTGGGTCTGGATACCACACCGCTGGCAATCCGTTATCTGCTGGTAGGTATTGTTTGCAACTTCATCTCCGGCTGGGCAACAGAATTTACCACCAAGCTGGTTGAAAAGCAACAGGGCAAGAAGCTGAGCCGTGAGCTCAAGGTAGCACATTAAGGAGGAACGGAAACATGGCTGAATATAGATCCATTAAGGTTGAACGCGGTCCCGGTGGTTTTGGCGGCCCGCTGGTTATTACCCCGACAGAAAAGCGCAATAAGGTTATGTACATCACCGGCGGCGGCGCTGCCCCGGAATGCCTGAATAAAATCATTGAGCTCACCGGCCTGATTCCGGTAAACGGCTTCAAGACCAATTGTCCGGAGGACGAGCTGGCACTGGTTATCATTGACTGCGGCGGCACACTGCGCTGCGGCATCTATCCGAAGAAGCGCATTCCCACCATCAACACCAACCCGGTTGGCAAGTCCGGCCCGCTGGCACAGTTTATTACCGAGGACATCTATGTTTCCGGTGTTACCTCCAAGCAGGTTTCCCCGGCAGCCGGAGAAGCTGCACCGGCTCCGGCAGCAGCACCGGCAGAGGAAAAGAAAGAGGACGGCGTGAAATTCACTGCCGACATGAAGGTTTCCGAGACGCTGGCAGCACAGGAAAAGAAGAGCTTCATCACCGTCATCGGCCTGGGCGTAGGCAAGGTTGTCAATACCTTCTATCAGGCAGCACGTGATGCCATTCAGACCTGTATCACCACCCTGCTCCCGTTCATGGCATTCGTTTCCATGCTCATCGGTATCATCAACGGTTCCGGTTTCGGCGATGCGTTTGCTTCGATTCTGACCCCGCTGGCAGGCAATATTGTCGGTCTGGTGATTCTGGGCATCATCTGCTCCATTCCGGGTCTGTCCGCCCTGCTTGGCCCTGGCGCGGTTATCGCACAGATTGTCGGCACACTGGTAGGCGCAGAAATCGGAAAGGGCAATATTGCACCGCAGCTGGCACTCCCGGCACTGTTCGCTATCAATACCCAGGGTGCATGTGACTTTATCCCGGTTGGCCTGGGCCTGGCAGAAGCTGAGACCGAGACCATCGAGGTTGGTGTCCTGTCGGTTATGTACTCCCGTTTCCTGACCGGCTGGATTCGTGTCCTGATTGCCTACGCTGCAAGCTTCGGACTGTACGCTGCATAAGGACAGTTTACACACCTTCACATCAGACAAATCCTAACCTATCTTCTATTTTCAATCCCGCATGCGTGGTATCCGGACTCTCCAACCGGATATCACGCCACCCGGAAACCATCATTTTCCGGGTTACATGGACAGGGAATACTGCATTCCCTGCCGATGCAGCCTGAAAAATAAACCAATGATTTTAATACAGTGACAGGAGGAAATATCATGAAAGTAATCTATGAAAACAAGGTAAAGGCACTGGGCGTCAGTGTGGAAGAATTTAAGGATGCCGGCATGCTGATTCTGTTCGGTGACAACGCACCGGAGGAACTGCGGGATTACTGCTATTCCGTGAGCGTCAACCCGATCAACGGCACCATTGCTCCGGGACAGACCCTGTTCTTTGACGACAATGGCTATAAGATTACCGCTGTGGGCAGCGAGGCGCCGGTAACCCTGGCAGGCCTGGGACACTGCACCGTGAATTTCAGCGGCCAGACCAATGTTGACCTGCCGGGTACCATTTATGTGGAAAACAAGCCCCAGCCGACCATTACGGAAGGTACCGTTATCCGCATTGTAGAAAACTGATCTGACGCAAGAGATATGGGAGAGGATGGAGTAAATGATTCAACTGAACATCAAAAATGCAGGCCTGCGTGATGGTGAACTGGAAAAAATGAAGCCGATTGTGGGCGCTGCGTATCAGACCCTGATGCAGCGCAGCGGCGCAGGCAGTGAAATGCTGGGCTGGCTGAATCTGCCGAATGAATATGACCGGGAGGAGTTTACCCGCATTCAGGCCGCTGCAAAGCGCATTCAGCAGCAGAGCGAGGTGCTGGTATCCATCGGTATCGGCGGCAGCTATCTGGGTGCACGGGCCGGCATTGAATATACCATGGGTCCCTTTGCCAACCAGCTGGCAGGCAAGCGGGACGGCGTAGAGGTATATTTTGCGGGCAGCAATATCAGCTCGGATTATGTACAGAATATTATGGACATCATCGGTGACCGTGACTTTTCCGTCAATGTCATTTCCAAGTCCGGCACAACCACCGAGCCTGCTGTGGCATTCCGCCTGTTCAAGGAAAAGCTGGAGGAAAAGTACGGCAAGGAAGGGGCAAAGCAGCGGATTTACGCCACCACCGATGCAAACAAGGGCGCACTGCGCGGCCTGGCACAGCGGGAAGGCTATGAAACCTTTGTGGTACCGGATGCCACCGGCGGACGGTTCTCCTGCCTGACTGCAGTTGGCTTGCTGCCCATGGCAGCAGCCGGCATGGACATTGCCGAAGTGATGAAGGGCTGCGGCGATGCCTGTGAGAAGTATAACAACCCGGATCTGATGACCAATGACACCATGCTGTATGCCGCACTGCGGTTCCTCATGCTGATGAAGGGCAAGAGCGTGGAAATTCTGGCGAATTATGAGCCATCCCTGACGATGTTCGGTGAATGGTACAAGCAGCTGATGGCGGAGTCCGAGGGCAAGGATGGAAAGGGTATTTTCCCGGTATCCGCAAACTTCTCCACGGACCTGCATTCCATTGGCCAGTTCATTCAGGACGGTGCACGCACCATGTTTGAAACCGTGCTGTGGGTAGAGGAATCCCGTCAGGATCTGACCGTACCCCATGATCCGGAAAATGTGGACGGACTGAATTTTGCTTCCGGCCGTACCATGCAGTACATGAATGAAAAGGCAATGAAGGGTACGCTGCTGGCCCATGTGGACGGCGGTGTTCCGAACCTGATTCTGACTGTCGATAAGCTGAATGATTACACCTTCGGCGAGCTGGTATACTTCTTCTGGAAGAGCCTGGCACTGTCCGGTTATATGATCGGCGTCAATCCCTTTGACCAGCCGGGTGTTGAGGCATATAAGAAAAATATGTTTGCTCTGCTGGGCAAGCCGGGCTATGAGGATATGAAGGGCGAGCTGGAAGCACGCCTGGAGGATTTAAACTGACATGAAATTACTGATTGATGATGCCGATACCGGGAAAATCCGCAGATTATGGGAATATTATCCCTGTGACGGTGTGACAACCAACCCGTCGATTCTGGCAAAGTCCGGCAGGAAGCCCTATGAAGTGCTGCAGGAAATCCGTTCGATTATCGGTGCACGTGCAGATTTACATGTACAGGCGCTTTCCCGCAAATCAGATGACATGGTCGCAGAGGCCCATCGGATTGTGGAAATGCTGGGTGAAGCAACGATTGTCAAGATTCCGGCAACAGAGGAAGGCCTGCGGGCCATCCGCCTGCTGAACGGACAGGGATTTTCCATCACGGCAACAGCAATTTATACCCCCATGCAGGCATTTCTTGCGGGAAAAGCAGGCGCGGATTATGCGGCGCCCTATGTCAACCGTATTGACAATCTCAGCGGTGACGGCGTTCAGACCGCCAAAGAAATCCATGACATGTTTCAAGCCAATGGCATGAAGACACAGGTACTGGCTGCCAGCTTTAAAAATGCCAGACAGGTACTGGAGCTTGCAAAGCATGGCATCGGCGGGGCAACAGTCGGCACAGCGGTATTTGAAGCATTGCTGAACAATCCCTGTGTGGATCACGCAGTTGAGGCATTTATTACAGATTTTGAAGCATTGACCGGTGAAGGGAAAACCATGCTTCATATCTGAAAAAAGCACACCGTTGGTCACAATCTCTCAGATGCTGCCGGAGCAGTTCACCCGGATTGCGCCGGCAGCAACCCCGGAACAAAGATAAAAGCATTGCATTTTGCCGGAAAACAGGCTAAGATATCTTTAATAAAACGTTTATGAAAAAGAGGTAATCTGAATGTTTGCAGGCAATGCAGGAAAACGACAAAACCAATATCGGATTCTTCAGCTGCTGCACACGGCGGAAACGCTGACCCGGCAGGATATTGCAACACAGCTGAATCTGAGTATGCCTACCACGCTGCAGAATACCAATGAACTGCTGGAATATGGTTTGCTCAAAGAATGCGGTGCCATGGAATCCACCGGCGGACGCAGGGCAAGGAAACTGGCACTGGATGAGAATATCGCCCTGGGGCTGGGGATTGATATTGAGCTGAAGCATGTGGAGCTGGTCATTACCAACCTGCGCGGAAAGGTCATGGTACAGGGAGATCTGCCGCTGCAATTCCGGGATGAAACCTCATGGTATCAGGCATTCCAGGCAGGACTGGAAGCATTTTTACAGGAGCATGAGGTGGAAACCCATCGGATTCTGGGAGCGGGGCTTTCGTTCCCGGGCATCATTGACGGTGAATCGGAAACCATCCTCCGTTCCCATATTTTTGGGCTGGAGCATGTCAGCCTGGACCGCTTCCGCGCATGTATCCCGGTTCCGCTGATTGCGGCGAATGACGCAAACTGTTCCTGCTTTGCGGAGCTGACACCGGAACAGCAGACCTATCTGTTTGTTTCGCTCAATGAATCCGTGGGCGGTGCGCTGATGCTGGATGGAAAACTGTTTTCCGGTGACACCTGGCAGGCAGGGGAAATCGGACATATGCTGCTGGTTCCGGGCGGGAAAACCTGCTATTGCGGCAAGCATGGCTGTGTGGACCCGTATCTGTCACCCAGGGCACTGGTGCAGGAGGGACAGCAGCTGGAGGCGTTCTTCCGGCAGGTGGAAGCCGGCGATGCCGATGCATGTGCCTGCTGGGACAACTATCTGGAGCATCTGGCCATCCTGGTAACCAATCTGCGCATGCTGTGCAATACGGATATCGTGCTTGGCGGCGCGGTTGGCACACACTTCCGGCCCTATGTGGGACAGCTGTGTGAAAAAGCCGCAAAATATGACCGGTTTTCCCGGAATATTGATTATATTACTGCATGCAAACGGCGGACGCATTCCTTTGCAGCCGGTGCTGCCATGCTTGCCATGGAGCAGTACCGCAGCCGTTTGCTGGAGGAAGAAATGCTGATGAAACTGAGGACAAAACCATGAAGAATGGCGCAATTTTTGATATGGATGGTCTGCTGTTTGATACAGAACGGCTCTATCAGGAAAACTGGATTGTTGTTGCAAAGGAATTTGGACAGCAGCCGCATCCGGATTTTCCCATCGCAATCTGCGGCTCCAGCGGTATCCATGCACAGGAAGTCGTACACAGGCATTATCCTTCTGTGGATGCGGCGGCCTTTATTCAAAGCTGTGTGGACAAGGTGAACGCTATTTTGCAGACTTTTGTACCGGAAAAACCGGGAGTCCATGAGATATTAAGCTATTTGCATGAAAATGGTGTTCGAATGGCGGTTGCCAGCAGCAGCATCAAACCAATGGTGGAGCATAATCTGGAGCTGGCAGGCATTGCGCAATATTTCGATGTGGTTGTCAGTGGCCAGGAGGTTGTATATGGCAAGCCGGAGCCGGATATTTTTCTGCTGGCAGCAGAACGTCTGGGATTGTCTCCGATGGATTGCTATGTTTTTGAAGACGGCATCAACGGTGTCAAAGCCGGTTTGGCAGCAGGCTGTACCACCGTCATGATCCCGGACCTTACCCCACCGACAGAGGAACTGAAGCATGCCTGCGCAGGCATTTATTCCAGCTTGCTGGAAGCAAAGGATGCCATGCTGCAGCATGAAATATAAACCATGATATAAAAGGAGACAAGTGAAATGCAGAAATTTACGTTTACTGTGACCGATCCGGAAGGCTTCCATGCCCGTCCGGCCGGCATGTTTGTCAAGGAAGCGAAGAAATATCCCTGCACCGTGACAGTGGAAAAGGGAGACAAGCGTGCGGATGCCCGCAAGATGTTCGGCCTGATGGGCCTTGGCATCAAGGGCGGGGAAACCATCACGGTTATCACGGAAGGCGAACAGGAGGAAACCGCTGCAGCAGAGCTGGAAGCATTCCTGAAAGCCAATCTGTAAGCCCACTCTATCTATTTTATTTATTCCAATGCTGCGCGGGGCGACCATATCCCCTGTGCGGCAATCCGTACAATTTTTTCTGAATTTTGCACTGTAACCAACATACAAAAAATCTTACTGGAACAACGTAACACACATATATACAGGGCAAAAGGATGAAATTTGAGATAAAACTGTATTGGTGAAGGTTTCTGGCGGCCTTTACCGGTGCAGTTTTATTTTTTTGTCCTCATGACCCGACAAGCGTGCAGGCATGCGCATAAAACCGTCATTGGCTGCTGACAATCTTTATACAATCTTAATTCCAGCGCAAAGACTTTTTTGCACTCTTTACAGCATTCGGCGTATGATAATAAAAACAGAATAAAGAAGAATAAAGGAGTTATTGACTGTGCGTGCGTTATTTCAAAACCCCAGGCACATAACCTCATTTCAGATTATTATATTGGGCTTTGCGGGTGTCATTTTATTTGGTGCGCTGCTGCTGATGCTGCCGGTTTCCAGCCAGGCCGGGCAGGTGACACCCTTTCCGGACAGCCTGTTTACCGCAACCTCGGCGGTATGTGTCACCGGACTGGTGCTGCATGATACGGCGACCTACTGGTCCGGTTTTGGACAGGGTGTTATTCTGCTGCTGATTCAGATTGGCGGCATGGGTGTCATCACGGTAGCGGTGGCGATTACCATTATTTCCGGCAGGAGAATATCCCTGATGCAGCGCAGTACCATGCAGGAGGCGATTGCAGCGCCAAAGGTTGGCGGTATTGTCCGTCTGACCGGCTTTATTATCCGGAGCACGCTGGTGCTGGAGCTTCTGGGAGCTGCCGTTATGGCACCGGTATTTTACCGGGATTTCGGCCTGCGGGGATTGTGGATGGCATTGTTTCATTCGATTTCCGCATTCTGCAATGCCGGCTTTGACCTGATGGGAACAAGGGCGCATTTTTCCTCTCTTACCTCCTATGAGAGCAATCCGGTTATCAATATTACCATTATGCTGCTGATTGTCATTGGCGGCATGGGCTTTCTCACCTGGGAGGACATCCGGACCAACCGGCAGCATCTGCGCAAATACCGGATGCAGAGCAAGGTCATCCTGTGTACCATGTCCATTCTGCTGCTTGTCCCGGCGGTATATTTTTTCTTTTTTGAGCTGGATGGCATGCCCATGCAGGCCAGACTGCTGGGTTCCATGTTCCAGTCGGTTACGCCGAGAACGGCAGGCTTTAACACGGTCGATCTGACGCAGATGAATGAGGCAGGACAATTTATCATCATCATGCTGATGCTGATCGGCGGTTCTCCCGGCTCCACGGCAGGCGGCATGAAACTTACCACGCTGGCGGTGCTGTTTGCAACAGCCAGCGCCACCTTCTGCCGGAAGGAGAACGCACATCTCTTTGGCAGGCGGATTGGTGATTCTGTCATCAAGCATGCAGCGACGATTTTTCTGATGTATATTACCCTGTTCCTGACAGGTGGTGTGGTCATCAGTATCGCGGAGTCCCTTCCCATGTTAACCTGTCTGTTTGAGACGGCTTCGGCCATTGGTACCGTAGGGCTTACTTTGGGCATTACACCGCAGCTGGGACAGCTGTCACAGCTGATTTTGATTGTCCTGATGTTTTTGGGACGGGTAGGCGGCCTGACGCTGATTTTTGCAGCCCTTTCGGGTACACGGAGAAAGGTATCCATGCTGCCGCAGGAGAATATTACAGTTGGATAAAGGTGATAGTATATGAAATCAATTCTGTTAATTGGAATGGGACGCTTTGGACGGCATATTGCGATACATTTGAATGAACTGGGTCATCAGGTGATGGCGGTTGACAAGGTGGAGGAACGTGTGGATGCGGTTTTGCCCTTTGTCACCAATGCACAGATTGGCGACAGTACCAATGCGGATTTTCTGGAATCCCTGGGTATCCGGAATTTTGATGTCTGTATTGTTGCCATTGGCAATGACTTCCAAAGCTCACTGGAAACAACCTCCCTGCTCAAGGAGCTGGGAGGCAAGCTGGTGGTTTCCCGGGCGGCCCGGGATGTACAGGCGAAATTCCTGCTGCGCAACGGTGCGGATGAGGTAGTCTATCCGGAAAAGCAGCTTGCCAAATGGACAGCCATTCGTTACAGCGCCGACCATATTTTGGATTATATTGAGCTGGATGGCGATCATGCCATGTTTGAGGTACAGATTCCAAAGGAATGGCTGAACCACACTGTCGGACAGATGGATATCCGCAAACGATACAACATTAATATTATGGGAATAAAGAAAAACGGAAAGCTGTATCTGTCCATTACGCCGGATACCGTGCTGATGGAAGGAGAAACCTTGCTGGTGCTTGGACGATATAAGGACCTGCAGAAATGCTTTCATATCTGAAGGCGCTATAAGACACAGAACCCGCAGGAGGTGATGCTATGCTGAAAGCGATTGTTGTTGTCATCATACTGGGCATTTTTGTGCTCGGTTATCTGATGCTTGGAAAATGGAATGGGTTTCTGTATCACAGCTACCGCAGCCGGCAGCAGAAAAAGAAGGAACGGGAATCCATGCTGCGCATCGGCTTTTTCAATCCGATGCTGGAAAAATATATTTCGGACACGCTGCAGCAGGTTTTACAACAGTATCCGGCGCTTTCGGTGGATTTTTACAGCGGTGCCGAGGAGGAGCTGATCCGGGAGCTTTCTGCGCAGAAGCTGGATGTCATTGTCATTCAAAATGATATGACCCCCATGCCGGATATCCAGTGCCTGAGTAAAACCTTCCGGCTGGAACAGCAGGAAGGTACACCTGACCATATCCGCCTGGTGGAAGCACAGGAGGAGGACTCGGACCTGCTGCGTGTGGTATGGCCGAAAAACCAGAATTCCCCGATCGTGCGATACTTTTTAAAATGCCTGTCTGACAGGTAGAAAAAACAGACAGGTCATGCTATGATAAAGCTGATATTTCCGGCGGTACCCACGGGTGCCGCCGAAGATTTGAACGCGACAGGAGAGGATAGCATGGATCAAATCAAACGCCCGCAAAAGCATGCACCGCTGCGTGGACGGAACCGGGATGGAAAACATACTGACCTGTTTGGATATGCAGATGGGATGGGGAAGACGCTTCTGACCCTGCTGCTGGTGACGCTGGTGGGAAACGGGTTTCAGATGCTCGGCTTTACCGAAGCGAATATCATTACCGTATATATTTTAGGCGTACTGATTGTTTCGATTATCACGACCAATCAGCTGTGCAGCCTGCTGGCATCGGTAGGCAGCGTACTCATCTTCAATTTTTTCTTTACGGCTCCCCGGTTTACCTTTCATTTTCAGGATAACAGTTATCCGGTGACCTTTTGTATTATGTTTATTGCCTCCATCCTGACCGGTACGCTGGCGTCACGATTGAAGGAAAATGCCAGACTGTCCGCAGAGGCAGCCTATCGGACACAAATCCTGCTGGATACCAATCGGATGCTGCAGAAGGAACAGGATGCACAGTCGGTTATTTCTGCCACGGCGGAGCAGGTGGTCAAGCTGCTCAAACGGGATATTGTCATGTATCTGGTGCAGGAAGAGCGGCTGGCGGACCCGTGCCTGTATCGGGCAGCAGAACCGGATGCCCTTCGGCTGGACACAGAACCAGAGCAGGAAGCGGCAGACCGGGTGCTCCGTAACAACAAACCGGCGGGAGCGACAACGGATACGCTGTCCCATGCGGGCTGCCTGTATCTGCCCATTCATATCAGCCAGCGGGTATATGGCGTGATTGGCATTGCCATGGATGAGCATCCGCTGGATGCCTTTGAAAACAGTGTACTGCTTTCGATTCTGGGAGAATGTGCCCTGGCATTGGAAAATATTCACAACGCAAAGGAGAAGGAAGAAGCGGCGATTCTGGCGAAAAATGAACAGCTTCGCGCCAACCTGCTGCGGGCCATTTCCCATGACCTGCGCACACCGCTGACATCTATTTCCGGTAATGCCAGCAATCTGATGACCAATTATCAGAAGATGGATGATGATTCCAGAGCACAGATTTTTCTGGATATCTATGATGATTCCATGTGGCTGATCAATCTGGTGGAGAATCTGCTGGCAGTCACACGGCTGGAGGAAGGTCGTGTCAATCTGAACCAGTCCGCAGAACTGATGGATGAAGTGATTGCGGAAGCGCTGCAGCATGTCAACCGCAGGCATACAGAGCATCCCATCCATGTATCCGGCACGGAGGAGTTGATTCTGGCACAGATGGATGCCAAGCTGATTGTCCAGGTGATTATCAATATGGTTGACAATGCCATCAAATATACACCTGCCGGATGCGCCATTGATATTATGACACGGGAGCGTGGCCAAATGGTTGAGGTATCCATTGCGGATCACGGGCCGGGCATACCGGATGAACAGAAGGAACGTGTGTTTGATATGTTCTACAGTGGCGCCAATACCATTGCGGACAGCCGCAGAAGCCTGGGATTGGGATTGTCCCTGTGTAAAACCATTATCACAGCACATGGCGGCAGGATTTCCGTATCGGATAACCAGCCCCATGGCACTGTGTTTACATTTACATTACCTGTTGGAAAGGTGGAATTACATGAATAAACCATTGATTCTGGTTGTCGAGGATGATGCGGCGGTACGGAATCTGATGATAACCACATTGAAAACCAATGAATACCGGTATCTGGTGGCAACCAATGGGGAATCGGCCATTCTCGAAGCATCCTCTCATAATCCGGATATTGTACTGCTGGATCTGGGACTGCCGGATGTGGATGGCGTGCAGGTGATTGAGAAAATCCGTACCTGGTCCAATATGCCGATCATTGTCATCAGCGCAAGAAGTGAGGATAATGATAAAATTGAAGCACTGGATGCAGGCGCGGATGATTATCTGACCAAGCCATTTTCCGTGGAGGAGCTGCTGGCACGGCTGCGTGTGACACAGCGCCGGCTTTCCTTTATGACTGCGGAAATGCTGGCGGCAAGTTCGGTATTTGTCAATGGCAAACTGCGGGTGGACTATGCCGGCGGCTGTGCCTATATGAATGGCCAGGAGCTGCATCTCACGCCGATTGAATACAAACTGTTATGCCTGCTGTCCAAAAACGTGGGCAAGGTGTTAACCCATACCTTCCTGACACAGAACATCTGGGGGCGCAGCTGGGAAAATGATATTGCATCTCTGCGTGTGTTTATGGCAACCCTGCGCAAGAAGCTGGAAACTGAGCCGGATTCACCGCAGTATATCCAGACCCATATCGGTGTAGGCTATCGTATGATGAAGGTGGAGTAAAAAGCTGTCCGCTTACTGGAAACAATCTTTTTTCTGAAATCAATAGCTGCTCAAGAAGATTACGGCAGTTGTTCCGGATGTTATCAAAACCAAACCATTTGCATAAAAACCGTGTAATTATACAAATTTTATCTGTAAAATACATTTACTTTTCGTGAAAAGCAATATATAATGTAACGTATAAATGAGACATCATTTTATTACGTTTATAAAGGAGAAAGATGTTATGAAAAGCTTTGTATTTACTGTAACCGATCCGGAAGGCCTCCATGCACGTCCGGCAGGCATGCTCGTTAAGAAGGCAAAGGAATTTTCCGATTCTATCACCATCGAGAGCAATGGCAAGAAGGCAGATGCCCGCAAGATGTTCGGCCTGATGGGTCTTGGCATCAAGGGCGGCAGCACCATTACCGTAAATGTAGAGGGTGCCAGCGAGGAAGCTACTGCAGCTGCAATGGAAGCATTCCTGAAGGAAACACTGTAATTTCATAAACGAATTTCATCACACCGTACCGCATTCCCGTGGTACGGTGTTTTGTTTGTCTGTAAAGCCAAAATGTGGTATACTGAGAAAAACAAATGGAAGGGGGAAGCCGATGGAACAGTGCATCATATGCGGAACGCTGCTGCGGGAAAACGAAACTGTATGTCCGCAGTGCGGCTTTGCGATGGGTCTGTCCTTCCTGTCGGAAAAGCAGTATGAGAGCTGGCTGAGGGAAGCAGTGGAGCCGTACCGCAGGGAGTATGGACAGAAACGTGACCGCCTGCTTGCGGAGCAGCAGCAAAAGCACCAGCAGGAGTGTGAGAAAAAGCTGCCGGAGGAAGCAACACCCGTAAAACGGAAAAAGAAATGGCTCATTCCGATTGCGGGGGTACTGGCGGCAGTGGTTGCTGTTGGCGGTATCACTGTTGCGATGAATCAGCAGGGGAAAACAACCGAAAAGACAGCAGCGTTACAGCAGAACAATGATACAACAGAGGAAACATCTGGAGCAATCTGTTGGGAATTGTCTGAAGATGGGAAAACATTAACCTTCAGTGGAACCGGAAGTATCAGCAGTGACCTTGTTGATACAATTGCAATGGACAAGGTAGACACTATCATCATAGAAGAGGGTATATCTGAAATTGGATTTTCTGCTTTTTATCATTGTGAAAGTTTAAAAAGCATTACGCTACCAGACAGCCTGCAGAGCATAGGAAATAGTGCATTTAATGGATGCAGTAGCCTGGAAAGTATTAGCTGCCCAATAGCTTGGAGAGCATAGGAGGTTTTGCATTTTGGGGCTGCAGTAGTCTGGAAAGTATTACCCTGCCTAACAGCCTGCAGAGCATCGGGAATAGTGTATTTTGTGGATGCACAAGTTTGGAAAGGATCACACTTCCGGACAGTCTGCACAGTATTGGCAACTCTACATTTGATAATTGCAGCAATCTGAAAAAAATTACACTGCCGAATAGCCTGCGGAACATAGGCTGGTTTGTATTTTCTGGCTGCCGCAGCCTGAAAAGTATTACACTGCCGAATAGCCTGCAGAGCATAGGAAATAGTTCATTTGATGGATGCAGTAGCCTGGAAAGTATTACGCTGCCCGATAGTCTGAAGAACATAGATGAGAGGGTATTTTCTGACTGCAGCAGCCTGAAGGACATCACGTTTGAAGGAGAACTTCCTTACATAGAAGAAGATTCATTTGCTGGTGTCACAGCTACTGTACATTATCCCAGCTCATGGAAAACCGTTCCCGCATCAGATGCCTACAGCGGAAACCTGACATGGGTTCCACAGGATTGAATCAAAGCATAACAAAATCAAGCCCGTGCGCTCAAACCGAGTACACGGGCTTTGGTATGTAATTGACGGTTATTCCACCGCAATATTGCGGCGCAGAATCAGGAATGTACCGTTTTCCGCTTCAAATTCACCATAAGGCTCAAACTCATTGCGGGTATAAAACTTGACTGCACCCGGATTGAACTTGGCAGGCTTGGCCTGTAACACCTTTTTGCCCATGCGGCGATAGGTACATACCGCATGGGTCATCAGCTGCGGGCCGAAGCCAAAGCCACGGTTTTTCGGCAGAATACAGGTGCCGCCCATTTCGCCGATTTCCGTGTCCCGGTTTTCCACCGTATTCATGGCGATAATGCCGCCGATTTCATTGCCCAGCATGCCAAAGGAAACCGCATCCGGACAAATCTCCTGAAAGCCCTTCAAACGGGCTTCAATCTGTTCATCGGTATAGGCATCCCTGCCATAGGTGGGCCAGTAGATTTCATGGAACAGCTCCAGACACATTTTTTTGTCTGTCGGGTCATCCCAGTTCACCGGACGGAACCACATCTGAGGAGAAGCGGGCACATCCACACTGTCACTCCATTTCAGGGAGGCGAAGGTGGACAGCTCTTTGGGCATATGGGAATTGTCATTGCGGTAGGGGACATCAATACTGCCGTCCTCATGGAAAATCATTTTGGCAATACAGGTGTTGTCACCCCAGCCAACCTGCATCATGTCTTCCGCACGCAGGCCCAGTGCAAGGGTCAGAATGCCGCGGATGGCAGAGCCATGGCAGACCACCACAATGACCTTGTCGGCTTCCTCCTTGGCAATCCTGCGCATTTCCGCCAGCGCACGGGCACCGGCTTCCATAATGGTTTCGCCCTTTGGCGGACGGCATTCCCAGGGGCGGTTGCACCACATGTCATACAGCGGCGGATCATTCACCGGCAGCTCTGCCCATGCCTTATCCTCCCAGTCACCCATGTAAATCTCCCGCAGTGCCGGGCGTTCGATGACCGGCAGCTTGTGGGGACGGGCAATGGCCATTGCGGTATGGCGGGCACGCCATAAATCACTGGAATATACTGCATCCAGATATTGGCCGGCGAAATGCTCGCCCACAATTTCCGCCTGTTTCAAGCCGCGTCTGGTGAGCATGCTGTCATAATGTCCGTGGCAGCGGCGGCCAATGTTGCCTTCTGCCTCCGCATGACGGACCAGATAGATGGTTGTACTCATAGCTGCAGTGCTCCAGTCAGTTCCGCAGCGGAGGCAATGCCATGGCTGTCCAGGAAATCCTCAAATTCCTGCAGCGCCTTGACCGGTGCCATCGGGTCTGCAATGCAGGCAGTACCAATGGCAACAGCGGATGCGCCAGCCAGCATCATTTCCACAATATCCCGTCCGGTACGGATACCACCCATACCGATAATCGGCACATCCACAGCCTGATGTACCTGATATACCATGCGCACAGCAACCGGAAATACAGCCGGGCCGGACAGGCCGCCCATAATATTGGACAGAATCGGGCGGCGGCTTTCCACATCAATCCGCATACCCAGCAGGGTGTTAATCAGGGAAAGGCCATCCGCACCGGCGGAAACAGCCGCACGGGCAATTTCTGCGATATCGGTAACATTCGGGGTCAGCTTCACAATCAGCGGCTTTTTGGCAACTGCCTTTGCCGCGGAAACGACCTCCTCTACCATCTTCGGCTGGGTACCGAAGGTCAGGCCGCCGCACTTGACATTCGGACAGGAAATATTCATTTCAATCAGATCAACATTCGCATCCGAAATCTTTTCTACGATGCCAACATATTCCTCCACTGTATGGCCGGAGACATTGGCAATGATTTTGGTATCAAACTGGCGCAGGAACGGAATTTCCTCTGCAATAAAACGATCCACACCCGGGTTCTGCAGACCCACACAGTTCAGAATGCCCATGGGGGTTTCCGCAATGCGCGGAGCCGGATTGCCCAGCTGTTCCTCCGGGGTCAGGCCCTTGGCGCCAACACCGCCCAGCGTGCCCAGATCATAAAAATCCGCATATTCATGGCCAAAGCCAAAGGTACCGGAAGCGGTGGTAACCGGATTTTTCAGTTCCACGCCACATACATTTACACGAAGATCCGCCATTACCACTGTACCTCCTTTGAATCAAATACCGGGCCATCCTTGCAGACATGGCCGTAACGGGTATCGCCGTTTTCCTTTTTCAGCGAGCAGACACATACCAGACAGGCACCAATACCGCAGCCCATGCGTTCCTCCATGGAAACCTGGCACGGAATACCGGCTTCCTCTGCAATCGAAGCCAGAGCACGCAGCATGGGTTTCGGACCGCAGCAGCAGACCGAGGTATATTCGGAAATATGTTCCTTTAATACGTCGGAAACAAAGCCATGGATGCCATAGGAACCGTCATCGGTAGCCGTATATACCGTACCAACAGCCTTGAAATCCTCCTCCAGAATGACAGCAGATGCATTGCGGAAGCCGAGGATGGCAGTAGGCTGTGCGCCCTGTGCCTTGGCTGCCTGCATGGTCTGCAGCATGGGCGGGACACCGATGCCGCCGCCAATAAATACCGGCTTGTCTCCCAGCCTGGTCATATCAAAGCCATGACCTGCCGGGCCTACAATATCCAGCACATCACCGGCACGGCGTTCCGACAGCCATTTGGTGCCATCACCCTTGACAACGAAGACAATTTTCAACATACCATCCTTTGCCTGACAGATGGAAATCGGACGGCGCAGCAGACTGGCATCACCGCAGGTGATATGGACAAACTGTCCGGGCTGTGCAAGGGCACAGATACGGGGCGCCTCAATGGTCAGCGCAAAAATATTGTGGCTCAATGCCTGATTTTCCCGGACGGTACAATTTTCCTGTATCGACATGAGAAATACCTCCTTCAGGTTGGTTATGATTCGTAATCTATGGCCGCGCGGTTTTCCCGCAGCTCCTTATGCAGTGCACCGGCAGCCAAATGGCGGGGATCCTGCTGATAGGCCTGCAGGTCCTCCAGGGAATCGAATTTGACAATCAGCAGAGCATCAAAGTCGTTTGCCGGATTGCAGCTCAGACGGGTTTCCACAGAACGGATCTGGGGAATCACGCCATCCAGTGCCTGCAGGCCGTCCAAAAATTCTCTGGCCTGCTCCTGTGTTCCTTCTTTGAATTTCCACATCACAATATGAGTTATCATCCAGTTTTTCTTCCTTTCTATGGGTGTTTCCAGTGTAGCATAGAATGCGTCTGGAAGCAAATACGTTTTACTTCCAACGGGCAGAAAAAAGCTCCCTCACAGGGAGTGGACTGTATCCCGAAAAACGGACAATGAAAAAAGATACCTCCTATTGTAGAATAGAAACTACAGTAGGAGGTATTTGAATGTCAAGACAATATACAA
>SFJM01000054.1 GCA_004555915.1 Clostridiales bacterium
AAGTTGGAGGGATAGATTTCTATGATTATCAGATATGCAGAAGAGAAAAATTTTATAGAATTGCGACAGTTTTATGACGGTATGTGTAAAGTTTTGAGCGGAAAAGATTTTCTGCCGGAGGGAGATAAAGGTGGTTTCCCTCCAGATGAAATGATCAAAGATGCAATCAAAGAGAGAAATCAGTTTATCGGTATTGAAGATGGTCGAATTGTTGCGGCGTATATTATGAATCATGATCGTGATGAGGCGTATCACGCAGTTAAATGGCTTATTGATGCAAATGATAACGAGACAGTAGTTCTTCATGCCTTGCGTGTCCTTCCGGAATATGGAGGTCATGGATACTCGAAGCAGTTAGTTCAACACGCAATAGACACAGCAAGGGAAAGAAACCTTAAATCAATTCGTCTTGATTGCATAGAGGGAAATGATATTCCACAGAAAATGTATATGTCGTTTGGATTTAAGTATGTGGATAAGGTTGAAATCACATATGTTGATATTGGAGTACCGAGGAAGTTCCTCTTATATGAGTTTGTACTCTAATCAAGACATAATAACGGTTATATCTTGAACATTGTACAAACAAATTTGCGTTTATCAAGGTGAACATTTAAGTATTAAAAACGGGAGTGAAACAAATGATGACCATTGCACAGATCATGGAAAAGATGATCGCCTTTTCCGAAGGGAATATCCATGACATCACGCACCTGAGCTGCGTGTGGACCTATGCCAAAACCATTGGTGAGCTGGAGGGGCTGGACGCAGACACGCAGTTTATTCTGGAGGTGGCGGCCATCACCCACGATATCGCCTGCCCGCTCTGCCGCAAAAAGTACGGCAACACCAATGGTAAATATCAGGAGCAGGAGGGTGCCCCGCTGGTGCGGGAGTTCTTGGCGGATACCGGCATGACAGCAGAACAGATCGACCGTGTGGCCTATCTGGTAGGGCACCACCATAGTCCGGCGCAGATCGACGGCATTGACTATCAAATTCTGATTGAGGCGGATTATATCGTCAATGCGTCCGAAAGCGGGTACGGTCAGCAGGCAATCCAAACCTTTATGGAACATACGATGAAAACGGCAGCAGGTATCCGGCTGACGAAAACAGTGTTTGGAGTGTAAAAATGATTCAGAAGCATTGCTTTGAATGCGGTACGGCATTGATTGAAAAAGAACTGGAAGAAGAGGGCATTGTGCCTTATTGCCCGAAATGCCAGCAATATCGGTTCCCGATGTACAATGTGGCAGTCAGCATGATTGTTGTGGATGAGGAAACCGGGAAAATTCTGCTCATCCAGCAGTACGGCAAGCCTTCTTATATTCTGGTGGCTGGATATGTGAACCGCGGTGAGGCAGAAGAACACGCCGTGGTGCGGGAAGTCCGGGAAGAAACCGGGTTGGAAGTAGAGCACCTCCGGTTCAACCGTACCAAGTTTTTTGAGCCGTCCAACACGCTGATGTGCAACTTTACGGCTTTCGTCAGAACCGCAAAGGCGCTGCATATCAACCACGAAGTGGACCGCTGCAAGTGGTTCACCCCACAGGAAGCCAGAGAAAACATCCGTCCCAACAGCCTTGCAGCGGAATTTTTGAATGCGTATCTGGACGAAGTGGGGAATAAGCCGATGGAGATGTGATTCGTGGCTGTGCCACGGGAATTTTGACGGAAAGTATGGAAAAAAGTTGGTTTGGCCTGTTTCGGTTGACTTTTTTATAAAGAATCGGTATATATGATACTATATAGTATCAATAAGTATCAACTGCGAGGTGGACAGAATGGATGGGGCACAGTTTGCCAAAATGCTTTCAGATAAGCATTTGTTTGAACTCAATCGGATGGAATACAAGTACTCGACTGTCAGCGTCAAAGAATTTGCCGAATGGACTGCTTCTGGTGTGAAGTGGTTTCCGGCGATCTTGTTCTGAAAGAAGCGGAAGCTGCACGATGGCTGACAAAAGATGACATTGATTCCGTTCCGTGGCTCCCGGCGGATCGGACCATTTTGGATGCCATTAGAAGCTCAATGCACCAAACAATGAAAATCCGAACCTTTTCTTGATAGGAGAAGGGTTCGGATTTTTTGTTTTCTTCGGAAAGCAGAATGCCGCGGTTGCGCAGCAATGAAAGCCCCAGTGGGGCTTTTAAGCGGCAGAGCGGTCTTGCGCAAGCAAGATGGAGGGGCCTTGCCCCGACAAGCTCCGGCTCGTTTCCAACCGCTGTGTGTCCGAAACCTTATAGTCATCCTCTTTGCAGAGGATGACTTGGCTGTTGAGAACCGATACCGGCTCTCAATGCGGTAGGCACTCAAAACTTCGTTTTGTGTGCGATCAGCATCAGAAAGACCGTATCACAAAGATCACGACTGTAAAGGTGCCATAAGGCAGAAAGGACACAAACATGAAGTACGATGAAAGAGCCTGCCATTTCAACATGGACACCGGCTGCGTGGAGCTACGGCTCCGGGATGGGAGAATGATCTCCATTGACTGCACCGGGGTCGAGGATGAATTGGACGTGACCATGGCGCAGAGGTCGGAGTTAGACTATCTCGTCTATAATGACCCACTAGGCTATGCGGATTTGATTCTGAATGGCGATCCGGAAAAATACTTGAAAACCGTAACCGGGAGCCATTGGTTAGAAGATTAAAGGCAAAACAAAAACAGGGTGCGCCCCTGAATGAACAGCACCCCATTTGCCCGACGGTATTCGGTCTGACAAATGGGGGTGTTTTTATATGTCGGAAAAACGAAAGGCGTATAGCGGAGAATGAGACCAATTTTTATAGTGCAAAATGCTTTGCACGATAGTCCCGTGGGCTGATGCCATATACATTTTTGAACGCACGGGAAAAGTGAAGCTGATTGGGATAGCTGACCATGGTGCTGATGGTGCTGATGGGAAGGCGGCTTTCAGCCAGCAGCTGTGCCGCCCGTGCCATGCGGTAGTGCAGCAGGAACCCCTGTGGGCTTTCGCCCATGGTATCCCGGAACACCTTGCTGAAATAGCTGCGGTTCAGTCCGCAGGAGGAGGAGATGTCCTCGATGGAAATATCTTCGCTGTAATGCTGCTCTATGAAAGACAGAGCCTCTTTCATATAGAAGTCCCGCAGGCGGCGGGGACTTTGTGCCTGATGGGAGGCAGAGGACTGTACAAGCTGATCCAGAAACAGAAAGCCGTAGCCGATCTGACGCATGGGGCTGTCCTGACTGTGATTTACCAGGAAGAGCATCTGCTCTTGCAGCAGCTGTCCGGCTTTGGTGCTCGCAGGCGAGTACACCGGGTTCTGTCCGCTGATGCCTGCAAGGTTCAGGGCTTCGTGGGCACGCAGACCGTCAAACTCGATCCATGTGTATTCCCACGGATCCTGTTCATCGGCACGGTAGGTAGTGACCTCAC
Organism: Clostridiales bacterium; assembly: GCA_004555915.1. GTDB lineage: Bacteria > Bacillota > Clostridia > Oscillospirales > Butyricicoccaceae > Butyricicoccus_A. Next base: position 3,412 of record SFJM01000054.1, read on the forward strand.
CCGGAGTGATCAGAAAACCATGCCCGCCCTCGATGGCGTATTCCTGTTCGTTTGCAAGCAGAAGCCCTTTGCCGGAGATGACATAGTGGAACAGATAGTGGTTGCGGGCATAGGGACCATAGGAGTGCAGAGGCTCTGTCTGCTCCCAGCCATATTGGTATAAGTTGAGATCGACGAATCGCTCATCCTGAAACACATGGAACCTGCATTTTGTTTCCGTTGATACGTTTCTTTTTGTACATTCTTGCATACAAGATGCCTCCTGTCCGCTTTTTCTTATTATATACCAAAATGCGTTATGACTTCAACATAATTCGCAGTATTCCTTCAAATTGAGATATAACAAGTCGCATTTTTGCATTTACGAAACTACTGGCAGATAGTATAATAATGACGCAACAAGAGAAAAGAAACTGTGCAATGTGATGATGCACAAAATTTTCTCACTGCTTTTGTAAGAGCTGACAAAAGCAGGAAAATCGACCCGGCCGGTGCGACACAGTACGAAGATCACCCTACGGAATAATGACTTTGGAGGAGAACAAAAATGAAGATCTCTCGCAGACAATTCGTAAAGGCAATGGCAGCAATGAGCGCCGCATCCATGCTGGCAGCCTGCGGCGGCAGCAGTGACAGCGGTTCTTCCGGCGGCAAGAAGGCACTGACCTTCCAGATCTGGGACGTTGCACAGAAGGAAGGCATGGAGGCTATGTGTGCCGCCTACACCCAGCAGCACCCGGAGGTCAGCATTGAGGTGCAGGTCACCAGCTGGAACGAATACTGGACCAAGCTGGAGGCCGCAGCCACCAGCAACCAGATGCCGGATATTTTCTGGATGCACACCAACGAGCTGCTGAAATATGCCGACAACGGGATGCTGGCAGATTGCTCCGACATTGTGGAGAAGGACAAGTTCTCGGAGGTCTCGCTGTCCAACGCCATGGGCTCCAATGGTACCCTGTATGCAGTCCCCAAGGACAAGGACACGGTTGGGCTGGTGTATAACAAGGAGATGTTCGATGCTGCCGGTGTTGCTTACCCGGACGAGAACTGGACTTGGGACGATCTGGTCAGCGCATCCGAGAAGATCTACGCTGCCACCGGCAAGTACGGCTATATGGCATACGCCGATGACCAGCTTGGCTACTGGAACTTTGTGTATCAGGCTGGCGGCTACATCCTGAACGAGGACAAGACCAAGGCGGGCTTTACCCAGCCTGCCACCGAAAAGGCAATGAAGTTCTACATCGGTCTCCAGCAGAACGACTGGTGCCCGGACCAGACCTACTTTGCCGAGACCGCTCCCGGCACTGCATTCTTCTCCGAGAAGGGCGCAATGTTCCTGGAAGGCGACTGGAACATCCTTGCCGAGCTGCAGAACTACCCCGAAATGGTGGGCAAGTGGGATGTGGCTGTTCTGCCCAAGTGCCCCGACCCGGAAAGCGGAGACGGCCGTGCGACTATCTCCAATGGTCTGTGCTACGCTACTGCTGCCAGCAATAAGAATCTGGATACCGTGAAGGACATCCTGAAGTTCTTCGGCAGCGAAGAGGGCCAGCGCATTCAGGGCGAAAGCGGTGCAGCCATCCCTGCCTATCAGGGTCTGGAGGATACCTGGGCAGGCTGCTTTGCAGAGTATCCCATCAATATCCAGTGCTTTATTGAGATGTTCGAGTACAGCGTCCAGAGCGTCAACAACGCCTCTCGCCCGGAGTGGAAGAGCAAGGTCAATGATGAGCTGCTGAAGATCTACGCAGGTACCGAGGATATCGAAACCGGCCTGCAAAAGATGCAGGACATCGTGGATCAGGCCAGTGCGGGCTGAAAATGCAGCTTGGGAGGAACCAAATGAAAAGCACATCAAAACTGGGTCGTGATGGGCGTTTCTGGGGGCTGGTCATGATAGCTCCCACCATCATCGGTCTGATGATCCTGAATATTATCCCGTTCTTCCAGACCATCTACATGAGCTTTTCCAAGACGAAAGCCTTTGGAGCCTATCAGTTCTGCGGTCTGGAAAACTACATTGAAATGTTCCGCAATGTGGAATTCTGGAAGGCAAACTGGAACTCTCTCTACTTCTGCATCCTCACTGTGCCGGTGGGCGTTTTTCTGGCGCTGATCGTGGCGGTACTGCTGAACGCAAAGATCAAGGGCAAGACCGCCTTCCGCGCCATCTTCTTCCTGCCCATGGTGGTGGCTCCTGCTGCCGTTGCGATGGTCTGGAAGTGGATCTTCAATGCGGAGTACGGCATTCTGAATCAGGTCCTTGGCGCGAACATCCGCTGGCTGACCGATCCCAAAATCGTTCTGGTCACCTGTGCCATCGTTTCCATCTGGAGCTCCATCGGCTACGATGCCGTGCTGCTGCTGTCTGGCATCCAGAACATTTCCCAGTCCCTGTACGAAGCCGCCGAGCTGGACGGTGCATCCAAGATCCGTCAGTTCTTCAGCATCACGCTGCCCATGGTGTCGCCCACCCTGTTTGTGGTGCTCATCATGCGCCTGATGGCTTCCCTGAAGGTCTACGATCTGATCTACATGATGGTGGAGCAGACGAACCCTGCGCTGACCAGCGCACAGAGCCTGATGTATCTGTTCTACCGCGAGAGCTTTGTTGCCGGCAATAAGGGCTACGCATCGGCCATTGTGGTGTGGACCGTGCTGCTGATCGGTCTGGTCACGCTGGTGCAGTTCATCGGTCAGAAGAAGTGGGTCAATTACGAGGTGTAAACTATGAATGCCAGTCTGAAAACCAGAAAGAATGTTGTAACGTTCTTTACCTATCTGGTCTTGATCCTCGGCAGCATCAGCATGATCTTCCCCTTTGTATGGATGGTGCTCACCAGCTTCAAGACGCAGGCCGAGTCTATGGCGATCCCGCCGCAGATCCTGCCCTCCCATTGGAATCTGGACAGCTTTGTCAAAGCATTGCAGAGCCTGCCCTTTACCAACCTCTACATCAATACGGGTCTATTGATCCTGTTCCGTGTGATCTTTGCAGTGGTGTTCAGCTCCATGGCGGGCTATGCCTTTGCCAAGCTGGAATTCCCCTGCAAAAAGCTGCTGTTCAGTCTGGTGCTGATCCAGATGATGCTGCCGAGCCAGATCTTCATTATTCCGCAGTACCAGATGCTGGCAAAGATGGGGGCCACCAACTCCATCTTCGCGCTGGTGTTCCCCGGTCTGGTCAGCGCTTTCGGCACCTTCTTTTTGCGGCAGGCGTATCTGGGCATCCCCAACGAGATCGCAGAGGCGGCGTATCTGGACGGCTGCAACAAGTGGCAGACCTTCGTCAAGGTCATGCTGCCGCTGACCGGCCCCAGCATGGCGGCACTGGCCATCTTTACGGCGGTGTTCGCTTATGCCGACCTGATGTGGCCGCTGATCTGCAACACCGACCTGAATATGATGACCCTGTCTGCCGGCCTTTCCACCCTGAACGGTCAGTACACCACCAACTTCCCGGTGCTGATGGCAGGCAGCCTGCTGGCCATGATCCCCATGGTGATCCTGTACCTGATCTTCCAGAAGCAGTTTATTCAGGGCATTGCCATGACCGGCGGTAAATAAGCAATTCACATTTCTCCTTCATCATAGCCGACAGGCGGGTAGTCGTTCCGAAACGACCGCCTGTCTGTCGGCATTTCTATTAAAAATAATCTCGTTGAGGTATAGGATCCATGAGTATTCGATTTGATCCCGAGGCCCGCATTTTTGTATTGGAGACTGCCCATACCAGCTACCACATGAAGGTGGATGCGCTGGGGCACCTGCTGCATCTGTACTACGGCAAAACCATCGGCACCGGGGACCTGATGCAGCTGTATCCTCGCACAGACCGGGGATTCTCGCCGGATTACTACGCTTACCGCACCCACCGGGGCGTTTCCCCGGATCTGCTCCCGCAGGAGTATACCGGCTGCAACGTGGGCGATTTCCGTCTATCCTGCCTGACGGTGGCCGACAGCCGTGGCGCCTTTGGCGCAGACTTTACCTATGTGAGCCACACGGTGGAGGCGGGCAAATATCAGCTGACCGGTCTGCCCTGTGCCCACGCAGAGGAAAACGATGCCGAGACCCTGATCGTCCGAATGCAGGACGAGGCCACCGGTCTGACGCTGGAGTTGCTGTACGGCGTGTTTGCACAGCAGGATGTCATCACCCGTGCGGCGCGGCTGACAAACCACGGAGATACCCCGCTGCGGCTGGACAAGGCGGCATCTGCCTGTCTGGATCTGCCCTTTGGCAGATGGGATCTGCTGCATTTCCATGGCAGACACGCTATGGAACGGCAGCTGGAGCGGGAAGCTGTGGGCACCAATATCCAGACCATTTCTTCGGTGCGGGGCAGCTCCAGCCACCACAATAATCCCTTCCTGATCCTCTGCCAGCAGGATGCAACGGAGACCAGCGGTGCCTGCTACGGGGTGATGATGGTCTATTCCGGCAGCTACCAGATGGACGTGGAGCGCTCTCAGACCGGGCTTGTCCGGGTAGTGAGCGGCATTCAGGAGGAACGTTTTGCGTGGAACCTGAAGCCGGGCGAGACCTTTGACACCCCGGAGGTGATCCTCTCCTTTGCGGCAGAGGGCCTGACCCCGCTTTCCCAGCAGTACCACCGCTTTTTGCGGCGCAACATCTGCCGCGGCCCGTGGAAGGACAAACGCCGCCCGGTGCTGATCAACAACTGGGAGGCCACCTATTTTGATTTCAATACCGAAAAGATCGTAAAGATCGCTGAAAAAGCGGCCTCTCTCGGCGTGGAGATGATGGTGCTGGACGATGGCTGGTTCGGCACCCGGAATGACGACAATCAGGGTCTGGGCGACTGGACTGTGAACTGCGAAAAGCTGCCCGGCGGACTGGATCCGCTGATCGGGCAGATCAATGGGCTGGGCATGAAATTCGGCCTGTGGATCGAACCGGAAATGGTCAACGAGAACTCCCAGCTGTACCGCACCCATCCGGACTGGGCGCTGACCCTGCCCGGACGCAAGCCTGCCATGGGGCGCAACCAGCTGGTGCTGGATCTTTCCCGCCCGGAGGTGGTGGACTATCTGGCAGGGGTTATCGGCAAGCTGCTGCGGGAGCATCACATTGAGTATATCAAGTGGGATATGAACCGCAGCATGAGCGATGTGTACAGCCGTGCTTTCCCTGCCGAACAGCAGGGTGAGATCATGCACCGCTATATGCTGGGCGTTTATGCGCTGGCAGAGCGGCTGACGCAGGGATTCCCGGAGGTGTTGTTCGAGGGCTGCGCAGGCGGCGGCGGACGCTTTGATGCCGGAATGCTGTGCTACTATCCCCAGATCTGGTGCAGTGATGATACCGATGCCATTGAACGGTTGACGATCCAGCACGGCACCTCCTTTGGCTATCCGGTCTGCACCATGGGTGCTCATGTTTCTGCCTGCCCCAACCACCAGACCGGCCGCACTACGCCCATCGACACCCGTGCTGTGGTGGCGATGAGCGGCACCTTTGGCTATGAGCTGGATCTGGGCAAATTAAAGCGCGCCGAGTGCACTGCAGTGAAAAACCAGATCAAGCGGTTCAAACGGCTGAACGACCTGATCCGCACCGGCGATTATTACCGGCTGACCGACCCGGCAGAAAACGCATATTTCACGGCATGGCAGTTTGCCGCAGAGGACGGCAGCGAGGCACTGCTGAATTTGGTGGTGACCCATCCGCAGGCGAATCCCTTGCCCATCCACCTGTGCTTCCGTGGGCTGGAAGAAGATGCTGTGTATGAACTGGATGGCATCGACTATTTCGGCTCCCAGTATGCCCACGACGGCGGCAATGCTATAGAGGATGGCATTCACAAGGGGATGCGGTTCAGTGGCAGCACTCTGTTGTATGCGGGATTTGTCCTGCCGCAGCTGTTTGGCGATTACCCCAGCGTGCAGCTTCATCTTACACGAAAAGGATAAAGAAAGATGACAAGTCAAGATAACTTTGCAGTCCGATTTGCCAAGCACAAGGACGAGCTGGAATGGCTGTTCATGGAACTGTACCACAACCGGGAAGGGCTGGAGGTTCTGGAGCGGGAGATGGCAGAAGCCTAC
>SFJM01000020.1 GCA_004555915.1 Clostridiales bacterium
AAAGGAAAAGAGCCTGAACGCCGACCACTTCCTTGCACTGGTGCGGAAGTATACCGACATCCGTGAATTGGATGCAGAAATCATCCGGGAGTTCGTGGAACGCATCAATGTGTTTCAGGCCGAGAAGGTAGACGGCCATCGTCAGCAGCGTATCCAGATTATTTATAACTGCATCGGCGCAGTCGACCTGTCTGATATCGAATGACATGAAAAAACGGCATAGCCGCATTTCACGACTATGCCGATATTTTCAGGGATTGTGCATCCCTTAGACGCACCCGCTTTATGGAGAGCCTGATTTTTTTTATAATCTTGCTTCAATGGCGTCATTCAGGGTCTGGATTGCCTTAATGCGGCCGAATTTCTTGTCCTGTGATTCAATGATGGTCCATGGTGCGTATTCCGTGGAGGTCAGGCGGACCATATCGTTGACCGCGACTTCATACTGGTCCCATTTCTCCCGGTTGCGCCAGTCCTCATCGGTGATTTTCCACTGCTTTTCCGGCGTATTCTGCCGTTCGGTAAAGCGGCGGAGCTGTTCATCCGAATCAATGTGCAGCCAGAACTTGATGAGGATTGCCCCCCATTTTTCCAGCTCATATTCAAACTCGTTGAGCTCCTGATACGCCCGTTTCCATTCCTCCTCTGAGCAGAAGCCTTCCAGACGCTCCACCATGACACGGCCGTACCAGGTGCGGTCAAATACCGTGATGTGGCCGCTTTCCGGCAGGTTCTGCCAGAACCGCCAGAGATGCTGGTGTGCCTTGTCAATCGGTGTGGGGGAGGCAATCGGGACCACCTCATAGCCCCGCGGGTCCAGGGCAGCGGTCAGGCGTTTGATGTTGCCGCCTTTTCCGGCTGCATCCCAGCCTTCATAGGCAATGACCACCGGAATTTTTTCCCGATAGATGATGTTATGCAGCTTGGAAAGCTTTTTTTGTTCCTTGCGGAGCATGTCACGATAGGCAGAATCCTCCAGCCTGCGGTACAGCGGCACATCCTCCAGCTTGGGCTGCTTCACCAGATGGAAGTTGTGCACCTGGGAATGGTACTCGGAGGGGACGATCATCTTTTTTTCCTCCAGCGCGGAACGGATGGAATCCACAATGATCTGATAGATGTCGTTCATGGCACTGCGGCGTTCCATGGCACTGATGACATGCCACGGGGCGAAAACCGTATTGGTTTTTTCCAGCATTTCGTCATAGACGCGATAATATTCCTTATAGTGCTTGTTACGGAATTTATCCCGTTCGGAGACACGCCAGCGGGTGTTTTTGTCACTCAGCAGGCGGGCATGCCGTCTGGCCTGTTCCTTTGCGGAAATATGCAGGAAAAACTTGATAATCAGATAACCATCCTGGGCAAGCTGCCGTTCGAAGGTATTGATGCTGTCCATGCGGCTGTAGGCATCTTCTGTGCTCAGGCCATCCTCGATGCGTGCACGGGAAACCTCCGGATACCAGCTTTCATCAAAAATTGCCATTTTTCCCCGCTCCGGTGTGCGATACCAGTGCCGCCACAGGAATGGGAACCGCTGTTCCTCCGGTGTGGGATCGGTGGTGGTGTAAACCTTAAAGAAACGCGGGTCCAGGGTCTGGATCATGCTGGCAATCATACTGCCCTTGCCGGAGGAATCCCAGCCCTCAAACAGTACAATGACCGGCAGGCCTGCGTCCTTCATGCGGTGCTGCAGATTGGCCAGCTCATCCCGGCTCGCACGGGTTTCCAGACGGTATTCCACATCTGTCATGCGCCGGTTGAAATCAATTGCGTTCAGCATAGGATGTCTCCTTTCTGTACGAAAATGTAACAAAGGATATATGTGTTTATTATACCATAGCTGCGGATAAAATTCATGGTAAAACTGTATAAAATGACGGAGCAGTTTTGTGCATACTGATAAATGATACGTAAAAGTGCAGGCTTTTCCGAAAGGGGCTTGACAATATGGCGGGAAAACTGATACTATCAGAATAATAAAAATCATTCTTATTTTGACTTTATCAGAAAGAGGTGGCTGGATGAAATATTCCAGGCAGAGAGAGCTGATTCGTGAGGCCGTGGAGCGGTCTCCACATCATCCGACAGCTGATGCCGTATATCAGGAAGTCCGTAAAAAGGAGCCGAATATCAGCCTTGCAACCGTTTACCGCAACCTCAACCAGCTTGCGGATAACGGGATCATCCGGCGGGTTGCGGTTCCGGGAGAGCCGGAGCATTTTGACCATACGATGGCGTATCATGAGCATATGATCTGCACACAGTGCGGCTGTGTTGTGGATATCTGGCCGGAGAAGCCGCTGTATGAGCAGTTTGAGGCACTTTCCGAAACGGGAATCACCGGATATGATTTAATCCTGCATGGCCTCTGCCGTGCGTGTGCAGACCAGAGCAATCCAAAACAGGACTGACAGGGCGCAGGTGCGTCCGGAAAGGGTGATGCACAATGGAGCTGAAGGGCTCGAGAACAGAGGCAAACCTTGCCGCGGCATATGCCGGGGAATCACAGGCAACCAACAAGTATCTCTATTATGCCGGAAAGGCACAGAAGGACGGCTATGAACAGATCGCGGCACTGTTCCGTGAAACCGCAGACAATGAACGTGCCCATGCGAAAATCTGGTTCAAGCTGCTGCATGGTGGCAGCATGCCGGATACAGCCGTGAATCTGGAGGATGCAGCCGCCGGAGAGCACTTCGAATGGACGGATATGTATCCCACCTTTGCAAAGGAAGCCAGGGAGGAAGGCTTTGAGCACATTGCTTTTCTGTTTGAGCAGGTGGCGGCAATCGAGAAGGAGCATGAGGCCCGGTATCAGAAGCTGCTGGACAATGTGGAAAACGGTCTGGTCTTTTCCCGGGATGGTGACCGCATCTGGAAATGCCGCAACTGCGGACAGATTGTCATTGGGAAACAGGCACCGGAGCGTTGCCCGGTGTGTGCCCATCCGAAGGCGTTTTATGAGATCAAGGCGGAAAATTACTAAACGATCCAGTTGGCGGAAGCATCGGCTTCCGCCATTTGTTTTGCAAAAAAGCATAGGTTTTTACCCCGTAAGGCGCACAACAGCGGAAAAAAGCAGGATGCAGCCCATGCATGAGGCTGGTTGCAATTTGTTTTGTGCAGATTGTAAAAAATACATTGCGGTATGGTAAGTTATTTGTTATAATAAAAACAATAATAATGTCTGGTATCGCAATTGGTAACGACAGATTTTCTCCCGCGTCATGGCGGAGACAGAAAAATGACAGGATATATTAAGGAGGAAGAAGCATGAAACGCGTTGGTATGTTGACAAGCGGCGGCGATTGCCAGGGTCTGAACTCTACCCTGCGAGGCGTTGCAAAGGCGTTGTATGAGGAATATGGCAAGGAAGTGGAAATCTATGGCTTCCGTGATGGCTATAAGGGCCTGATTGAGGGTAATGTACGTCTGATGACCCCGCGTGATTTCTCCGGTATCCTGACCATCGGCGGCACCATCCTGGGTACCTCCCGCCAGCCGTTTAAGAACATGCGTGACAAGGATGAGAACGGCGTGGACAAGGTTACCAAGATGATTAAGACCTATAATGATATGAATCTTGACTGTCTGGTTATCCTGGGCGGCAATGGCACCACCAAGACCGCAAACCTGCTGCGTGAAGAGGGCCTGAATGTCATCTCCCTGCCGAAGACCATCGACAATGACCTGTGGGGCACCGAGGTTACCTTTGGTTATCAGACCGCAATGGATATTGCCACCGATGTCATTGATAAAATTCACTCCACTGCCACCTCCCACAGCCGTGTGTTCCTGGTTGAAATCATGGGCCATGGCGCAGGCTGGCTGACTCTGACTGCCGGCATCGCAGGCGGTGCGGATATTATCCTGATTCCGGAAATTCCGTATGATCTGGATGCCGTTGTAGCAAAATTGAATGAGCGCAAGCAGAGCGGACATGCCTTTACCATCGTAGCAGTGGCAGAGGGTGCGATCTCTAAGGAAGAGGCAGCCATGTCCAAGAAGGAATTCAAGGCTGCACGTGCGGCAATGTCTGACCCGTCCATCAGCTTTAAGCTGGCCCGTGAGCTGGGCGAGAGATGCGGTCAGGAAATCCGCGTTGTGAACCCGGGCCACTTCCAGAGAGGCGGCGGACCGGATGCATATGACCGTATCCTGACCACACGTCTGGGCACCGGCGCTGCACGCCTGATTAAGCACAAGCAGTATGGCAATATGGTAGCCATCCGCAACAACCAGATTATTGCTGTCCCGCTGAGTGAGGTTGCAGGCAAGCTCAAGACCGTACCGGTTGACAACGACCTGGTACAGGCTGCACGTGATATCGGCATCAGCTTCGGCGATGAGACCATCGGTAAGAAGGATAAGGACAAGAAGAAGGACAAGGATAAGAAAAAAAACAAGGATAAGGAGAAAGAAAAGGATAAGGACAAGAAGGACTGAGTCTTTTTAACATCCTGAGTAGCATTGGGGCTGTCCGGCGATTGTCGGACAGCCCTTACAGGTTATGACATACCCGGAGGATTGGATATGAAGGCAGCACTGATACAGCTGCGTGTGAGCAGCAGGGAAATACCGGAGGAACGATGGGTGCGTGTGGAGCAGCTCCTGTCCGGACTGGAGGGGGAACAGCTGGATCTGATTGTCCTGCCGGAATTGTGGTCTGTGGGATTTTCCAATTTTGGCCGGTATGAGCAGGAGGCAGAACCGCTGCACGGTACCACGCTGCTGCGTCTGGCGGCATGGGCAAGACGGCTGCATTGCCATATCCTGACCGGCAGCTTTGTGGAACGGCAGGGAAACCGGCTGTATAATACCATGGCGCTGCTGGATGTCAATGGCTTTTTGCTGGGAACCTATCGGAAAATCCATTTGTTCGGCTTTGCGTCACGGGAACAGGAGCTGTTGACACCGGGACAGCAGACCAGTGAAATTTATACGCCCTATGGCATTTTCGGCCTTGCCACCTGCTATGACCTGCGTTTTCCGGAGCAGTTCCGGCATATGGTGGAGCGCGGCGCCACAGCGTTTGTGGTATCAGCCGCCTGGCCCAGGGAACGGCTGGAGGACTGGAGATTGTTCTGCCGGGTACGCGCGCTGGAAAACCAGAGCTTCCTGCTGGCCTGCAACCATGCCGGTGAAATAGACGGCTGTGCCGGTGCAGGACACAGCATGATTGTGGCACCGGATGGCACGGTGCTGGCAGAGGCGGGAGCGGACGAGGAAATTGTCCGGCTGGAGATGGATTTGAATGAAGCCCATCGGTTCCGCAGACAGTTCCCTGCGCTGCGTGACCGGGTACCGATAGAATGACGAAAAACGGCTGCCTTTGCAGGGCAGCCGCTTTGATTTTGTGCTGTTATTCTGTGAGGATATAATGCCGGATGACAGCCAGTGCCCCGGTACCGTGCAGGGGTTCCCATTGGGATTGGCAGGTGAAATGAAAATGCCGCAGGATGGCTTCGCTGGCAGTGTTTGCCGTGATGACATCTGCATAGAGGATCGGATGGGTGTATTTCTCTTTCATAAAATCCAGCATCCACCGGACCGCAGCGGTGGCATAGCCCTGGCCCCAGAAGACTGGTTCCAGCTGATAGAATAATCCGAACTGTTCGGTCTGCAGGTCGATCACGGGACAGCCGATGATACCGACAAACGTATGCTGCTGCAGGATGACAAACACATCGGATTGCTGCAGGCAGAGCAGCTTGTGCCGGGTCTGTTCCCGTGTACAGGGCTGCGGCATACCGGTATATCGGATGACGGTCGGATTGGACCAGAGCCGATGCAGGTCATCCAGATACTGTTCCTCCAGCGGCTGATAGTGTAACGCTGACAAGGCATCCACCTCCTGAAATAGAGCTGGTTTTTCGGATATTCAGGGCATATCTGCAAAGGGATATACCTCAACAGTATACCATATTTATAGTTCTATGAAAAGAAAAAGTACATGGATTGTGATAATTGCCGATTCTTTCGTCGTTTTTGGTGGAATTTGGGATGTTTTTAATATTGACTTTTGTTTGGCTGTTGGATAACATTAACACTAGGGTATTTTAATCCAATCGTATTATTAGAAATGAGGTTAGACGTAAGATGACAGCAATTGATTTAAGCAAATATGGCATCACCGGTACAACCGAAATCGTTTACAATCCTTCTTACGAAATGCTCTTCGAAGAAGAGACCAAGGAAGGTCTGGAAGGCTTTGAAGTTGGCCAGAACACCGAACTGGACGCTGTAAACGTAATGACTGGTATCTACACCGGCCGTTCCCCGAAGGACAAGTACATCGTTATGGATGAAAACTCCAAGGACACCGTTTGGTGGACTTCTGACGAGTACAAGAACGACAACCATCCGATGAGCGAGGAAGTTTGGCAGACTGTCAAGGACATCGCTGTCAAGGAACTGTGCAACAAGAGACTGTTTGTTGTAGATGCATTCTGCGGCGCAAACAAGGATACCCGCATGGCAATCCGCTTCATCGTTGAGGTAGCTTGGCAGGCACACTTCGTAAAGAACATGTTCATCCAGCCGTCTGAGGAAGAGCTGAAGGACTTTACTCCGGACTTCGTTGTTTACAACGCTTCCAAGGCTAAGGTTGAGAACTATAAGGAACTGGGCCTGAATTCTGAGACCTGTGTATCCTTCAACATCACCAGCCGTGAGCAGGTTATCATCAACACCTGGTACGGCGGCGAGATGAAGAAGGGTATGTTCTCCATGATGAACTACTACCTGCCGCTGAAGGGCATCGCTTCCATGCACTGCTCTGCTAACACCGACATGAACGGCGAAAACACCGCTATCTTCTTCGGTCTGTCCGGCACCGGCAAGACCACCCTGTCCACTGACCCGAAGCGTCTGCTGATCGGCGACGACGAGCATGGCTGGGATGACAACGGCGTATTCAACTTCGAGGGCGGCTGCTATGCAAAGGTTATCAACCTGGATAAGGAATCCGAGCCGGATATCTACAATGCAATCAAGCGCAACGCTCTGCTGGAGAACGTAACCGTTGATGCAGAAGGCAAGATTGATTTCGCTGACAAGAGTGTCACCGAGAACACCCGTGTATCTTACCCGATCAACCATATCGAAAACATCGTACGCCCGGTATCCTCTGCACCGGCAGCAAAGAACGTTATCTTCCTGTCTGCTGACGCATTCGGCGTACTGCCGCCGGTTTCCATCCTGACTCCGGAGCAGACCCAGTACTACTTCCTGTCCGGCTTCACTGCTAAGCTGGCTGGCACCGAGCGCGGCATCACCGAGCCGACCCCGACCTTCTCCGCTTGCTTCGGTCAGGCATTCCTGGAACTGCATCCGACCAAGTACGCAGAAGAGCTGGTTAAGAAGATGGAAAAGAGCGGCGCGAAGGCTTACCTGGTTAACACCGGCTGGAACGGCACCGGCAAGCGTATCTCCATCAAGGATACCCGCGGCATCATCGACGCTATCCTGAATGGCGACATCAAGAATGCTCCGACCAAGACCATCCCGTACTTCAACTTTGAAGTTCCGACCCAGCTTCCGGGCGTAGATCCGGCAATTCTGGATCCGCGTGATACTTATGCTGATGCTTCCGAGTGGGAGACCAAGGCACAGGATCTGGCTGGCAGATTCATCAAGAACTTCTCCAAGTACGAAGGCAACGAGGCAGGCAAGGCACTGGTTGCAGCTGGCCCGCAGCTCTAAGTTATCGTGATTGCCTCACGCGTGGTGAAGGTCATCTGACATAACAGAAAAAATAACAGCGAGATTGCAAATCCAAGGGTTTGTCAGTCTCGCTGTTTTCTTTTGATTATCCTCCCTCAGTCCGCGCTGGCGGTGCGCAGATTTCTTACCTTTCCCGGAGGTGCCGGAAGGGCAGAGCGGATTGGCTCCCTCAGAGGAGGGAGCTGTCGCCGGAGGCGACTGAGGAAGTTTGCAGTATCCAGCAGATTCCACCGGATGAACGATTGATACACCCGTTGAAACACTCGTTCCGTCATTTGATGACACCAATGTCCTGCCTCATTCCAGCAGGGAAGCAGGATATCCTCTCAGTCATGGCATACACCGCTGCCGTCAAAGTGGGGAATAAAGCTCTCACTGATGGATTCTGCGTCCTGCGTCCAGCCCTCCAGCCCAAGCATATCCATCAAATAGCAGGCATCCTCATATTCCGTATCGGTCAGGCGGCGTTCCAGCTCCGGATAACCGGACAAATCGGTACAGGGCGTAAACTGCCGCATCAGGCTGACCAGTACCCTGCCGCCCCAGTGGGAGGCAATGCAGCGTAAAATCTGCGCCGTGTCACCCGCAAGGCCGGGCAGCATCAGGTGCCGGATGATCGTACCGCTGCGCAAAAGGCCGTCGGCATCCATCACAGGCACATCGGTCTGCCGCACCATTTCGGAAATCGCTTCCACTGCCACATCATAATAATCCGGGGCGGAGGAATACCGCTGCGCATAATAGGAACTGAAATATTTGAAGTCCGGCAGATAAATGTCAATCATGCCATCCAGCATGCGGAGGGTTTCCACGCTCTCATATCCGCCGCAATTGTAGACAATTGGAATGGACAGGCCCCGGGAACGGGCAAGGGGAATGGCATGGGACAGGTGCCATGCATATTGGGTAGGTGTCACCAGATCAATGTTATGGGCACCCTGCTGCTCCAGCGACAGAAACGTATCCGCCAGACCGGAAATATCGGTAGCAATGCCTGTCTCTGCCGCGGCATGGCCGGAGATGTCATGGTTCTGGCAGAACACACAGCGCAGGGAACAGTGGCAGAAAAAGACCGTACCTGCCCCGTTGGTGCCGGAGAGACATGGCTCTTCCCATTTGTGGAGAGAGGCAAGTCCGATGCGGATGGTGTCATCTGCCCCGCAGAAGCCTGGTTGTCCTTTTGTTCGGTTGACGCCACAACTGCGCGGACATAAGGTGCAGTGTTTGAGCATGATATATCACATCCTTGTGTCCTATCATAGCATAAAACGCTGGGAAAAGACAGCAGAATGTGATACACTATAAAGAAATAGATAACAGAAAAGGAGAGGGATGAAATGGATTTTCAGAATTTTTCACAGCTTGCAGCTGTCGCACGTGGTGATGTCCCGGCGGAACTGGTGTTCCGCGGGGGAAATGTGGTGAATGTATTCACCGGAGAGATCATTCAGACTTCAGTTGCCGTTACAAACGGCACGATTGTGGGTGTGGGTGACCAGTATGTGGGGGAAAGGGAAATTGACCTGACCGGTAAATACCTGTGCCCGGGTTTTATTGACGGGCATATCCATCTGGAATCCACCATGGTAACACCTTCCGAGCTGGTGGAGCAGGCGGTCCAATGCGGTACTACCACCTATATTGTTGACCCCCACGAGGCAGCCAATGTCAGCGGTGCGGATGGCATTGATTATATTCTGGAGGAAACAGAAGAGGTCCCGGCGAATGTATATGTCATGATGCCATCCTGTGTGCCATCCCTGCCCTTTGAGGACAATGGCTGTACCTTTGATGCGGCAGAGATGCAAAAGTATCTGGATCATCCCCGGGTACTCGGTCTGGGCGAAGTGATGGATTATGTCAGCACCGTGTCTGCCGCACCGATGATGGCGGAAAAACTGGCATTATTCGATGGCATGCCCAAGGATGGACATGCACCGGGACTGTCCGGCAAGGCGCTCAATGCATACGTGCTGGCGGGCATTACCAATGACCATGAATGCTCCGGCTTTGGGGAAGTGATGGAAAAACGCCGTCTGGGCATGCATATCCATGTGCGGGAAGGCAGTGCGGCACGGAATCTGGAGCCGATTGTCAAAGGGATTGTGGAAACCGGACAGGATGTCAGCGGTTTTTCCTTCTGTACCGATGACAAGCATATTGAGGATATCCATGCGGAGGGACATATCGACCATTGTGTCCGCAAGGCGATTGCCTGTGGCATGCAGCCGGTGGACGCCATCCGCATGGCAACCATTCACACGGCACAGCATTACGGTTTACAGCATCAGCTGGGTGCCATCGCACCGGGCATGCAGGCAGATTTTGTTGTGCTGGATGATCTGGAAGCTGTGGCAGTCAGCCGGGTGTTCCACAGGGGCATGGATGTTGCCGGCTTCCACGCTCAGCCCAAGCTGCCGATGGACAGCCCATTGCGGCAGACCGTACACTGTCTGCCGGTGCAGCCGGAACAGCTGCAGTTACCGGCAGGGGAAAGCAGCCCGGTCATCCGGGTCATCCCCAATGAAATTGTCACCGGGCATGATACCGTCCGGCTGCCTCAGGAAAACGGTCTGTTTGTTCCCAATGGGGAATACAGCAAAATTGCCGTTGTGGAACGGCATCACAACACCGGAAAGGTGGGCACAGGCGCGGTTTCCGGCTTTGGCATCCATGGCGGCGCGATTGCTTCCACCGTGGCACATGACAGCCATAACCTGTCCGTCATTGGTGACAATGATGGGGATATGCTGCTTGCCATCGAGCACCTGCGGAAAATCGGCGGCGGTTACACGCTGGTGGAACAGGGAAAAATCCTGCATACCGTCCCGCTGCCGATCATGGGACTGATGAGTGATGCGGGCTTTGACAGCGTACAGACGGAGCTTTCTGCCATGATTGCCAAGGCGCACGCCATGGGTGTACCGGCGGGTGTTTCCCCATTAATCCTGCTGTCCTTCCTTGCGCTGCCGGTCATTCCATCCCTGCGCATCACACCGCGCGGATTATTTGATGTGGAACAGATGCAGTTTATAGAAGTATAACATGCAATGAAAAATGGCTCTCAGCCGCTGGTTTTCTGACCGGCAGCCGGGAGCCATTGATTTTTTCATTTTACAGCCGGAACAACAGCTGGCGGAGATCATCAATCGTTTCCACAATATGAGCTGTCTGATATTCCTCCGCTTCCGCACGGGAACCGAAACCATACAGCACATAGGTACAGTCGATGCCATATTTACGGGAGCCAACCACATCATGCAGCCGGTCGCCAATCATTTCCACATCGGATGGGTCGGGATTGCCTGCGCGTTCCAGCGCCATATGGACAATCTGTTCCTTGGCATCCATTTTACCGTCCAGTGTAGCACCGCAAATCTGTTCCAGATAAGGGGTCAGCCCGAACCGGTCTGCAATCCGAATGGAGTATTCCTCCGGTTTGCTGGTGACCATGTAGCAATGCCTGCCTGACTGTTTCAAATCCTTCAAAAGTTCGGGAATCCCCTCAAAGACACGGTTTTCAAACAGTCCTACAACGGAATACCGTTCACGGTAGTCATGGACAGCCTGTCTGGCCTGCTGTGCGTTCATACCGGCAATATGCTGGAAGCTGTCAATCAGCGGGGGGCCGATAAAACGGCGGAGCTCCTTCGGCGAAGGACAGGGCCAGTTTTGTAACTCCAGAGCATGTTTGACACAATTGATAATTCCTTCTGCGGAATCCGTCAGTGTTCCGTCAAGGTCAAAAAAGAAATAATGCTTCATAAAATCTCCTGCGTATTCCAAAATTCACTCTTTTGAGTTTAGCAGATTTTTTATACGGGCGCAACAGAAATTATAGCTGCGGTTCCAGTTCCGCACGCAGCTTGAGCAATGCTTTTTTCTCAATCCGGGAGATATAGGAACGGGAAATACCGTGCAGTTTAGCAACCTCGCGCTGGGTCAGCGGCGGGTTGCCGTTCAGTCCATAGCGGAGCCGGATGATTTCCTTTTCCCGGGGCTCCAGTACCTGCAGCGCACGGAAAATCAGCTGGCTCTGATCGCTGAGGTCAATCTGTTCCAGCGTATGGTCATGGACACTCAGCACATCCATCAGGGACAGGGAAGTTCCGTCACCATCCTGTTCCATTGGCTCATCCAGTGAGATTTCATTGGATAATTTCCGGCAGGAACGAAAATACATCAGGATTTCATTTTCAATACAACGGGAAATATAAGTAGCCAGACGAACATTTTTTTCAGGCTTGAAGGTAGAAACACCTTTAATCAGCCCGATGGTTCCGATGGAAATCAGGTCATCCGCATCCGCAGCGGAGGAATAATATTTTTTGACAATATGTGCCACCAGCCGCAGGTTGTGCTCAATGAGCATTTCACGCGCATGGGAATCCCCCTGCAGCATAGCCTGAATACAGACCGCCTCCTGTTCTGCACTCAGCGGACGGGGGAAGGAACCGCCCGGAGAGGAAACCCGGAGGATACAGAAGGCCGCGCCACAGAGCAGGATAGCGGGAATAGAAAATAACATAGCATCACCTTTGTGTTGGAAAGTGATTGCAGTATATGCGGCGGGTGTTCGTCCGGTGACAGGAGAAGAAAATATATCCTTACAGGAAGCAGCAGTCCGACAGATCACCTACCGATTCTGTACATTAGAAATGACAGCCGTTTTCACTGCAGCCCGCGCCGGAAACCGTGGTTGTTTCCTGTCGCTCCGTACTTGTCTTCTCTAAAAAGGTACGGAACTGGGCAGGCGTATAGATGCCGCTATCCAGGCGGTATTGTTCCCGGCACATTTTGACAGTAAAAAGGATATCTGTGATTTTGGCGTCAAATATGAGATTGGCGGCAACTGCTTTATGATACGCTCCATCCCTGCGCATATGCCATGAGACAAACGAGCATGTAATCATGAAAACAACGGGTGAGGAAGACCTCCGTCCGCGTTCAGGCGCAGACCGGAGGTTTTTTGCTGATGGGGAAATGGGAAAATGCAATATGGACGTATGGTGTGGAATATGCTATAATTGTTACAATAGCATACAACATTTGTGTAAGTATTGGTGGGAAAAATGATGGTAGAAAAGCTTTTTGATGCGTTATCCCAATTGGAACAGGTAGAAGCGATTGCATTAGGCGGTTCCCGGGCAGGAACGGCGTATGATGCAAATTCGGATTATGATGTGTACCTGTATTGTACGGCGCCGGTCAGCGAGGAAGTGCGGAGAGAAATTCTGTCCCAATACTGTTCCATCATGGAGATTGGAAATCATTTCTGGGAATATGAGGACAACTGTACTCTGAACAACGGAGTGGATATTGATATTTTATATCGAAATCTGGATGACTTTACAAAGGATGTTGCCTCAGTCGTGGAATCCTTTCAGGCGCATAACGGATATACCACGTGTATGTGGCATAATCTGCTGACCTGCAAAATCATATATGACAGAGATGGCCGTTTGCATGATGCCAAAAGCAGATTTGATGTTCCATATCCTGCCGGGTTAAAGCAAACAATCATTGACCGGAATATGAAGCTGCTTCACCATTCCATGCCGGCTTATGACCATCAGATTGAAAAGGCTGTGGGAAGAAATGACAGAGTCAGCATCAATCACCGGGTTGCCGCATTCATGGAATCCTATTTTGATATCCTGTTTGCGGTGAATGAATTAACCCATCCCGGAGAAAAGCGGCTGGTTTCACTGTGCCGCAAGCAGTGCAGCATTTTGCCCGACAACTTTGAGGACAATCTGAATCGACTGTTTGACAATTTGTTTACCAGTCCCCAGGAAGTTTCCCGGGATATTTCTGTCCTCATAGAAGAACTCGAGAAGGTTATCAGATAAGAAAAAATACAGAACGGGACATGGAAGCCATCATGTGTGACTGCCGTGTCCCGTTTTTTATGTGATGCAGTTGGAAAATCAGAACATCCCGTTTCCCTTCGATCGCGCTTGTGTCCTTCCGGTACATAGAACTGATTCATGGATTCACAGGCGACAATCGGGTCATGGACGCCGGATTCCAGATGTGCCTTGCAGGGAAATTATACGGTAGTGTCCACATAAGCAAAGCTGCCGACCAGTGCGGGCAGTGCGATACCGAGGCAAAGTGTCACAGGCAGGGAAACCGGAAATGTCAGCAGCTGGGCCAGCAGCAGCCCAATCATAATGAGAACAGCGATAACCGTTCTGCCCATGCGCTGCAGTGCGTGGGTGGCAGCATTTGCCAGCAGGTTTCCTTCATTTGGCTGCGCCAGCATGGGATACAGGTGCAGGCAGATGCCCCCTGTGAGCAGCAGCACCAGCAGAGAGCAGGAGCATAACAGCAGATATCCTGTCCCGGCACCCATCATGCTGCCGTAGATCAGCAGTCCGCCGCCGAACACGATGTGAATCAGCAGTGTGAGCAGGCCAATGGGCAGGGCACGGAAAAACAACTGCCGAAAATAGAAAAAATAGCTTTTGACCGGAGAGGAGATCTCCTCGTTGTCCCGTACCATCTGTGCGGTCAGATGGGATAGTGCAGCGAGTGCGGGACCAATGGTCACAAGCGGAATGCAGCTGACCAGAAAGACAACGTTCAGCCTGAGCAGATTCCACAGATTGTCTACAGTCAGGGATAGGAAGCGAAGCAGGACGGACGGCTGTCCGGTCTTCTGTGCTGCCGATTTCTTTTTCATAACACAGCCTCCTGTTTGGATATTTTCTTCATTATACTGAAAACCCGGAAGCGTGACAAGACCTTCCGGATAAACTGGAAAAATAAATGGAAACGTTTCTATGGAAAACGGAAACTCTATAGAGAATTTCCAGAGAATGCTATCCAACATAAACAAAAGCACGGGATTCATTTGGTATAAACCGACAAAATTCGTTTATTTGACTAAAAACACTTGAAAAAAGAAGATGGAAATGTTACGATTAGTATACTAAATTTCGGGCAGATTTGGAAATGAGAATTGAAACGTTTCCAAAATAGGTTGGGACAATCTGCTGAATTGGTTAAGGAGGAGAGACATATGAAACTGAAAAAATTAATGGCTCTGGCGCTGTCCGGTGTGATGGCGGTTTCCGTTCTGGCTGGCTGTGGAAGCGGCGGCACAAAGGGATCCGGAGATTCGGGTGACAAGCAGGCAGTAGGCGATGCTTCCAAGGGCTCGGTCTATTATCTGAACTTTAAGCCGGAACAGGATGAGGCCTGGCAGAAGCTTGCCAAGACGTACACGGAGGAAACCGGCATCGAGGCAACCGTTGTCACTGCGGCTTCCGGCAACTATGAGACCACGCTGATGAGTGAGATGGGCAAGAGCGGCGCGCCGACCCTGTTCCAGGTTAACGGCCCGGTTGGCCTTGCAAACTGGAAGGATTACTGCTACGACCTGTCGGGAACAGAGGTTTACAGCCAGCTGACCAGTGACAGCTATGCACTGAAGGACGGCGACGTTGTCCACGGCATCGCATATGTAATTGAATCGTATGGCATTATCGTCAACAAAGCACTGCTGGATAAAGCAGGCTATTCCATTGACGACATCAAGTCCTTTGACGATCTGAAGAAGATCTCCGAGGATATCACCGCCCGCTCGGCTGAACTGGGCTTTGCAGCATTCACCTCCGCCGGCATGGATGGCTCGTCCGACTGGCGTTTCAAGACACATCTGGCAAACCTTCCCATTTATTTCGAGTATCAGGATGAAGGAATCGGCTCCACCGATGCCATCAAGGGCACCTATCTCGATAACTATCGCAATATCTGGGATCTGTACATCAACAACAGCACCTGCGCTCCGAAGGAGCTGGCAGCAAAGACCGGCGACGACTCCCGCAATGAGTTCCTGGATCAGAAGGCTGTATTCTTCCAGAACGGTTCCTGGGAGTATGCGAACCTGGTTGGCGACGGCAAGTTCACCGATGATGATCTGGCGATGATCCCGATCTATATCGGCGCAGGCGATGAGGCGTCCCAGGGCCTGTGCACCGGCACAGAGAACTACTGGTGCGTTAACAGCCAGGCAGATGAAAATGATATCGCAGCTACGCTCGACTTTATCAACTGGTGCGTAACCTCCGAGCAGGGCACCAAGGCAATGAGCGAAGACATGGGCTTTGTTATTCCGTTCAAGCAGGCACAGGAATCCCCGAATCTGTTCGTAAAGCAGGATGCTGAAATGACAGAAGCAGGCAAGACTCCGGTATCCTGGAACTTCACCACCATGCCTTCCGAGGAGTGGAAGAACGGTGTCGGCTCTGCACTGACTGCATATGCAGCAGACCAGAGTGATGCAAACTGGGATGCTGTTGTATCCGCCTTCGTGGATGGATGGGCAACCGAATATCAGCTTGCAAATGGTTGATTGCCATATAACCTGATTGCCAATATGCCTGAAGGGGCAGGCAGGAAACTGCCTGCCCTTTTTGACCGAATTTAGGAGGTTATGTAATGGAAAAGGCATTAAAACGATATTCCCCGTTTTTTGTGCTGCCGACATTGCTGGCATTTCTGATAGGGTTTGTCATTCCGTTTGCAGAAGGACTTTACCTCTCATTCTGCCAGTTTACCACGGTTGGCAACGCCAAATGGGTGGGACTTTCCAATTATAAGAAAATTTTCTCTGACGCTTCATTTATCCATTCCTTCAAGTTTACCGTGGCATTTGCAGTGGTAGCCATTATACTGATTAATGTGATTGCATTCGGACTGGCACTGCTGCTGACCAGAAACCTGCGGGGAACCAATGTATTTCGTACCGTATTTTTCATGCCGAACCTGATTGGCGGCATCGTTCTCGGATACATCTGGCAGATTTTGATTAACTGTGTCCTGGCCCAGGTAGCGCAGCCGCTGCTGGCACTCAACTCCAGCGCCGGTTACTGGGGCCTGATTATCCTGATGTGCTGGCAGCAGGTTGGCTATATGATGATTATCTACATCGCCGGTCTGCAAAACATTCCGGATGACCTGATTGAAGCTGCATCCATCGACGGCGCTTCCTCCTGGACCACGCTGTGGAGAGTCAAGCTGCCGATGGTTATGCCGTCCATCACCATCTGTGTCTTCCTGACGCTGACCAACTCGTTCAAGCTGTTCGACCAGAACCTCGCACTGACGGGCGGCGATCCGAATCACTTTACCGAGATGCTGGCACTGAATATTTACCAGACCTTCTATGCACGTGCAGGCATGCAGTGGAAGGGACTTGGCCAGGCAAAGGCAGTCCTGTTCTGCCTGCTGGTCATTGTGATCTCGGTTCTCCAGCTGCGTGCAACGCGCTCTAAGGAGGTGCAGCAATAATGAAAAAACGGAATTCTGTGGTCAACACCATCTGGGTTGTCATCCTGTCGATAGCTTCCCTGCTGTACGTGTATCCGATCATTATGATTCTGCTGAACTCTTTGAAAAAAGAGACTGCAATCAGCACCTCCAGTGCGTTTAAGCTGCCCACAGCAGAGTCCTTTAACGGGCTGCAGAACTATGTCAATGCGATTGCGTCCAAGGGCTTTCTGCAGAGCCTGGGCTACAGCCTGTTTATCACACTGACATCGGTTATCGCAATTTTAATCTGTTGTTCCATGTGCGCATGGTTTATCACGCGCGTGAAAGGAAAGCTGTCCCAGGCACTGTATTTCCTGTTTGTCTTTTCCATGGTTGTACCGTTCCAGATGGTTATGTTCACGCTGTCCCAGACGGCAGATACGCTCAATCTGAATACGCCGTGGAATATCTGGGTGATTTATCTGGGCTTTGGTGCCGGACTTGCGGTTTTCATGTTCGCCGGATTTATGAAATCCATTCCGCTGGAAGTGGAAGAGGCTTCTATGATTGACGGCTGCAATCCGCTCCAGACCTTCTTCCTGATCGTGCTCCCGATGCTCAAGCCCACGATGGTTTCGGTTGGCATCCTGGAGGCAATGTGGGTTTGGAATGACTACCTGCTGCCGACACTGGTTCTGGATATCAAAAAGTATAAGACCATTCCGATGCTGATTCAGTATTTCCGCGGAAGCTACGGCAGGGTAGAAATGGGACCGATGATGGCCTGCATCATGCTCACCGTCATCCCGATTGTCATTGTCTATCTGGTCGGACAGAAGCATATCATCAAGGGAGTTGCTGCCGGCGCCGTAAAGGGATAAAATTGCAGTAGCATAAACTTCGGAAGGTGAACTATGACGATCAAGGATATTGCACGGGAGTCGGGCTACTCCGTGGGAACAGTTTCCCGCGTCCTCAATCAAGCCCCCGGTGTCTCGGATACCGCACGCACAAAAATTATGGCTGTTGTCAATAAGTACCATTTTCGACTGAACAGCAATGCAAAGCAGCTCAAACAGCAGAGCAGCAACGGTATTGCCATCATCGTAAAGGGTACGCAGAACATGCTGTTTGCGGATCTGGTGGAACAGCTGCAGCGGACCATTGAGCTGAAGGGCTATGCCTGTATGCTGTTCTATATCAATGAGGATGAAAACGAGGTGGAGCATGCGGTTCAGATTTGCCGCGAAAGACACCCGGCAGGCATCCTGTTCCTCGGCAGCAATCAGCAATATTACCGTGAGTGCTTTGGCGCGATTGATGTGCCGGGTGTTCTGGTTACCAACTCCGCTGCTTCTCTGAAGCTTTCCAATCTGTCCAGTGTCAGCACGGATGATGAAACGGCAGCACAGTTTGCGGTGGAGCACCTGATTTCACTGGGACACAGACAGATCGGCATCCTGGGCGGAAAGACAGCGATTTCCTTTGCTGCGTTTTCACGCTACCAGGGCTGTGCAAAGGCTTTTGCGCAGCATCGGATCCCGTTTTTGCCCCAGAAGCAATATGAGGAAGCCCGGTTCTCCATGCCGGAGGGATACCGCGCAATGGAGCGGCTGCTGCAAAAAATGCCCGATCTGACCTGTGTCTTTGCCATGTCGGATGTGATGGCGATCGGCGCCATCCGCGCCATCCGTGACAGAGGGCTGCGTGTGCCGGAGGACATTTCCGTTGTTGGCTTTGACGGCCTTGATCTGAGTATGTATATGACCCCCCGCCTGACGACCATTCGCCAGTATAAGGAGGGCATCGTCCAGCGGAGCATTGAAATTCTGCTCGGCTGTATTGAAGACAAAACCCCTGCTGTTCATGAGGTAGTACCGTTTCAGTTTATACCTGGTGAAAGCGTTCAGAAGTATAGAGGCAGTTCCAATACCTGACTGCCTGCGACTTGAAAAGGAGGAATCCATATGGCGAACATTACGTTCAAAAATGTGGTTAAGACTTATGATAACGGAGTCACGGTTATTCCGGATTTGAATCTGGAAATTCATGATAAGGAATTTGTCGTACTGGTTGGACCGTCCGGCTGCGGTAAATCTACCACGTTGCGTATGATTGCAGGACTGGAGGATGTTTCCAAGGGCGAGCTGTATATCGGCGATAAGGTGGTAAACAACGTCCCACCGAAATCCCGTGACATTGCCATGGTATTCCAGAGCTATGCACTGTATCCGCATATGACGGTATACAAGAATATGGCATTCGCACTGGAGCTGCGCAAGGAACCCAAGGAGGAAATCGACAAAAAGGTACGAGAGGCTGCGCGTATTCTGGAGCTGGAGCCGTATCTCGACCGCAAGCCGAAGGCGCTTTCCGGCGGCCAGCGGCAGCGTGTTGCGCTGGGACGCGCAATGGTTCGAAATCCGGCAGTATTTCTGCTTGACGAACCGCTGTCCAATCTGGACGCCAAGCTGAGAACCGAGATGCGCAGCCAGATCGCTGCACTGCACAAGCGGCTTCAGACCACCTTTGTGTACGTCACCCATGACCAGACCGAAGCAATGACCATGGGCGACCGCATCTGCGTCATGAAGGATGGCATTGTGCAGCAGTTTGATACACCGCAGAACCTGTACAATTATCCCTGCAACGTATTTGTCGCAGGCTTTATCGGCTCACCGCAGATGAACTTTGTCACCGTCAGGGTCGAAAAATCCGGCAGCGGATGTGCGCTTCTCTTTGGAAACACGCGCATGCCGGTTTCCAATCCGGAGCTTCAGAGCTACATTGGAAAAGAAGTCATTCTGGGCATCCGCCCGGAGCATATCCTGGCAGATGAGGCCAGCCTCAAAAACTCTCCGGAGGCTGTGTTCACGGCAAAAGTCAGACTGACAGAAATGATGGGCTCAGAGATTTATCTCTATATGGAAGGCAATGGGCAGAAAATGCTGGCCCGCGTACCTTCTCACTTTACGTTCCGTGCCGAAGAAACAGTCCGTCTTGCAATTGATATGACCAAAATTCACGTGTTCGACAAAGATACACAAAAAATTATCTGCCGGTCGTAACAGAAGCTCGATTCAGATGGATCAGGAGGTGATTTGACATGCGAAAAAGCGGCGTTTTGATGCATCTGTCCTCCCTTCCGTCTCCCTATGGAATCGGAACAATGGGTCAGACGGCGCATGAATTTGTTGATTTTCTCCATCGGGCAGGTCAGTCGTACTGGCAGATCCTTCCCATCTGTCCCACCAGCTATGGGGATTCTCCATACCAGTCCTTCTCCACATTTGCAGGGAACCCATATTTTATTGATCTGGATGAGCTTGCCCGTTCCGGGCTTCTGGATCCGGAGGAATATGCTGATCTCGACTGGGGCAGCAGGGCAGACCGGGTGGATTATGGCATCCTCTATCAAAAGCGGTATAAGGTTCTGCAAAAAGCGGCAGAACGGGCGTTACAGCTCCCCAATCCGGAATTTGACGCATTCTGTACACAAAATGCATCGTGGCTGGACGATTATGCGCTGTTTATGACACTAAAGACTGCAAATAAAGGCGTTCCATGGCTGGAGTGGGAGGAGCCCCTGCGCAGACGGGACCCGGAAGCAATCGCGCAGAAACAGGCGGAGTGTGCTCAGGAAATTGCTTTTTGGAAGGTGATACAGTTATTCTTTTACCGGCAGTGGGATGCGCTGCGGCGATATGCAAATGGCAAAGGTATTTCCATCATAGGGGATATCCCGATCTATATCGCTTTGGACAGTGTAGACGCCTGGGCACATCCGGAGCTGTTCCAGCTGGATGAAAACCAGCGTCCGCGGGATGTGTCAGGCTGTCCGCCGGATGGGTTTTCCGATGATGGTCAGTTGTGGGGGAATCCATTGTTTGACTGGGAGTATATGAAAAAAGATGGATATTCCTGGTGGATACAGCGCATTGATTTCCTTTGCAAGGTGTATAACGTACTCCGTATTGACCATTTTCGCGGATTTGATTCCTATTATGCCATTCCCTATGGTTCCCCAAACGCCGCGGGAGGCAAATGGCACAAGGGACCGGGGATGGAGCTGTTCCGTGCCGTCGAGCAGACAATCGGACGACAGCATATCATCGCGGAGGATCTGGGATTTCTGACGGATTCCGTGCGCCAGATGCTGAAAGAAAGCGGATTCCCGGGCATGAAGGTTTTGGAATTTGCCTTTGACAGCCGGGATTCGAGCAACCATGATTATCTTCCGCACAATTACACGCCGCACTGTGTCGCCTATACCGGAACGCATGATAATGATACGATTCAGGGCTGGATGACTTCAGCTGATCCGGCAGATGTTGCCCGGGCAAGGGAGTATCTACATCTGGATGATCCGAAAAACGACCATTGGAACATGATGAAGGCATTGTGGAGCACCGTTGCGGAGCTGACCATTGTGCAGGCGCAGGATTTGCTGGGGCTGGGCAGCGAAAGCAGAATGAATACGCCTTCCACCACAGAGAACAACTGGCAGTGGCGTGCAAAGCCCGGCTGCTTTGACGATGATCTTGCAGATAAAATCAGGCAGAACATGGCGCTGTATGAACGCCTGTAACCAGATATCAGGCTCCAACGACAGAAGCATCCATTCCATCGTACACTTTCCCCATTCGGATGCCCCTTGTCTGCCTGCATGAATCAAAATGTTTCTCATTCTCTTTATACAAAAAGAACCGCAATTTTGATACCGGAAGTATCGGATTGCGGTTCTTTTTTCGTGACATAGTTTGCTGATATGGGAGAAAATGCCTGTGGCGGATACAGTGGAACATGTACTGCCTCAGGCACTTATTTTATCGGTTGCTTTTGATAAAATTGCTTGGATTGCATCCGAATTCCCGTTTAAATGCTTTTAAAAAGTTGGAATAATCATTGAAACCGCATTCAATGCATGCGGTTGTGACCGGTGTGCCCAGTGTCAGCATATTGCGGGCAACCGTCAGGCGTTTTTTCATAATATACTGATACAGTGACAGCCCGGTAAACTGCTTGAACTGGTGGCCCAGATGATATTTGCTGATATAGAACTGTTCGGCAAGGGAGTCCAGTGTCAGGTTTTCTGCCAGATGCTCATTGATATAGGCAATAATCTGATTCACCTGATCGTTTTCCGTGACATCCTGCTGGGCAGAATCCGGCGTATCGTAATATGCACGGCTGAGCAGGACAATAATATTCATCATAGCAGAATAAGCCATAATACGGTTGCCGATCTGGTGATTCATGCGCTCCTGTTCAATGATCCGGCAGGCAGTGCGGATTTCCGTCAGCTGGGTTTTACTGGGACGGATCAACCGGTAATTTCTACGGGCGGCATCCTTGAAGCAGGCAGTCAGGTCCTCGCCGATATCCCGCATGCGGCTGAAAAAATCATCATCCAGCCAGATGACGGTGCGTTCATAGGGCTGCTTGGAGGGCAGGATTTCCGGGCGGTGGATATCACTGTTGTTGGTCAGCAGAATATCCCCGGGCTGGAGCTTATAGGTACGTCCTTCGATGATATAATTGACATTTCCGGACAGGAACAGATAAATTTCATAAAAGGCATGTTCGTGAAAATCAACCACAGGAGGAAATTCGTCACGATAATGGTGGTATTCATAAAAGTGGTCCGCCATGATCTGGCGATGTGTAAAATCTTCCTTGTACATGTTCCACAAATTTCCTCCTGATTTTTTGATGATATATATAGTATACAACAAGATTCACCATATTTCAAGCCAGATGCACCGAGTAGTCCGGGCGGATATTTGGTACACTAAGAACATCAAAGAACAGCATAAACCGGTTTCAATGTTCTGGATAATTCAAGAAAAGAAAGGACAAGGAGAGTATGAAACGATTGCAGCGAGCGATTGCACTTACGCTCAGCGGCGTGCTCCTGACAGCAGCTCTGGCTGGCTGTGGCAGCGCAGGCTCCGCACAGGATGGCACAGACCGCACGATTGTACGCATTGGCCACAATCAGGCAACCGATCATCCGACCCACATTTCCCTGCTGGCCTTCGAGGAGTATATTGAGGACAAACTGGGAGATAAATATGATGTTGAAGTGTATCCCAGTGAGCTGCTTGGCTCACAGACGGATATGGTTCAGCTGACGCAGACGGGTGCGATTGATTTCTGTGTTGCAAGCAACTCCATTCTGGAGACATTTTCCGAAAATTATACCATGTTCAATATGCCGTATCTGTTTGCATCCAGTGATGCTTACCATGCAGCGATGGATGATCCGGAAATCACCGATCCGATTTTTGAATCCACAAAAAAGGCAGGCTTTGAAGCGGTTACATGGATTGATGCAGGAACACGAAACTTTTATACCGTATCCAAGCCGATTGAGACGCCGGCTGACCTGAAGGGTCTGAAAATTCGTGTCCAGCAGTCACCGACCAACGTGGAAATGATGAGCCTCCTCGGCGGCTCGGCTACTCCGATGGGCTTTGGCGAGGTATATACCGCCCTGCAGTCCAAGGTTATCGACGGCGCGGAAAACAATGAAATGGCACTGACCTCCAATGGCCATGGTGATGTCTGCAAGTATTATTCCTATGATATGCACCAGATGATACCGGATATCCTGATTGGCAACTGTGCATTCCTGGATGAAATGCCGGAGGAAGACCGGGCAATTTTTGAAGAAGGCTTTGCACTGGTCAATCAGGTGGAACGGGAGGAATGGACCAAGGCTGTTGAAGCGGCAAAGGATAAGGCGCAAAACGAGCAGGGTGTCCAGTTCCTCTATCCCGACACCAAGCCGTTCCAGGAAATCTGCATGCCGATGCACCAGAGCCTGCTGGAGCAGTATCCGGAGCTGGAGCCGATTTATGAAGGCATCCAGAAGTATAACGAACAATATCCCGCAGAGGCGGCGGAAGGAGGGACGGAGTCATGAAACAGCTTCGCAATATTCTGACACATCTGCTCAATGTGCTGGCGGGCGGCAGCTTTCTGGTCATGGTCGTACTGACCTGCTGGCAGGTCTTTACCCGTTATATTCTCGGCAATCCGTCCTCCTGGTCGGAGGAGCTGGTATCCTATATGTTCGCATGGATGAGCCTGCTGGGTGCATCGCTTGTCACCTCGGAACGCGGACATATGAATATCCCGATTCTGGTAGAACGGACAGGCCCGGGGGCACAGAAGCTGCTGTTGTGTGTGGGTGAGCTGATTGCTTTCCTGTTTTCCGCAGTAATCCTGGTATTTGGCGGTGTCCAGATTGCCAATCTGGCAATGGGGCAGATGACCTCATCTCTGGGTGTACCGATTGGTATCTTTTATATTGTACTTCCGCTCAGCGGTGTGCTGAATATGGTATACACTGCCCTCAACATCGTTGACATTGTCCGGCAGAAGGAGGCGAAATAAATGGCGATTCAATCCCTGCTCATTATTCTGATTGTATTGATTCTTCTTCTCGCATTGGGTGTACCGATTGCATATTCCATCGGTATTTCCGCCCTGGTTGCGATTTTACAGACCGTTCCGCTGGATGTTTCGGTTGTCACAGCGGCACAGAGAACCTTTGTAGGCATGAGTAAATTCAGCCTGACCGCAATCCCGTTTTTCATTCTTGCCGGCAACCTGATGAATCAGGGCGGCATTGCCAAACGGCTGGTTGATTTTGTTATGGCAATCCTCGGCAAGCTGCCGGGTGCACTGCTGGTCACAAATGTCGGTGCCAATGCGCTGTTTGGTGCGATTTCCGGTTCCGCATCTGCGGCAGCGGCAGCGGTAGGCAGCATGGTCAAGGAAGGGGAAGAAGAACAGGGCTATGACCCGGCACTGTGCGCGGCAACCAATGGCGCATCTGCTCCCTCCGGACTGCTCATTCCACCCTCCAATGCACTGATTACCTATTCGCTGGCATCCGGCGGCACGTCCGTAGCGGCCCTGTTCCTGGGTGGCTATGTGCCGGGCATCCTGTGGGCACTGTGCTGTATCATTGTGGGTATTCTCATTGCACTGCGCAAAGGCTATACCGGTACACCGGGAAAATTTGACTGGAAAAATCTCGGCGTGTGCACACTGCGGGCGCTTCCGGCACTTTCCCTTATTGTTGTCGTCATCGGCGGCATTGTAGGCGGCATCTTCACCGCAACCGAGGGCTCTGCCATTGCGGTTGTCTATGCACTGATTCTCGGCATCTGCTACCGCAATATTACCGTAAAATCCTTCTGGAACATTGTTGTGGACAGTGCCAAGATGAGCGGCATGGTTGTGTTCCTCATCGGTGTATCCAATATCCTTGGCTGGGTTATGGCATTTACCCAGATCCCGCAGGCGGTTTCCGCAGCACTGCTGGGCGTAACAGAAAACAAGATTATCATTCTGCTGATTATGAATGTCATCCTGCTGATTGCAGGCACCTTTATGGACGTTACACCGGCAATCCTGATTTTCACACCGCTGTTCCTGCCTATCGTACAGACCTTTGGTATGCATCCGGTTCACTTTGGCCTGATTCTGGTATATAACCTGTGCATCGGCAATATTACGCCGCCGGTTGGCAATACGCTGTTTGTGGCAATCAAGGTCGGACGAACTTCACTGTCCAAGACCATGCCATATATGGTGTGCTATTATCTTGCCATCCTGCTGGGCCTGATGCTGGTTACCTATGTACCGCTGTTTAGCATGGGACTTCCCACGCTGGCAGGCCTCGTATAATCCACATTTTTATTCTTCAACAGAAAAGAGGTATTTTTTATGCAAATGACATTCCGCTGGTACGGCGAAGGCAATGACAGCATCACGCCGGAAATGATTAAGCAGATCCCGGGCGTTACCGGACTGGTATGGGCGCTGCACGACAAGCAGGCAGGTGAAGTCTGGACCGTGGAGGAAATTGAGGAAGCACGCCGGCAGATTGAAGGCGCAGGCTTCAATATGGATGTGGTGGAAAGCGTTAACGTCCATGATGATATCAAAATCGGCCTGCCCACCCGCGACCAGTATATTGAAAACTATAAAATTACCCTGCGGAACCTGGCGAAATTCGGTGTCAAGGTAGTCACCTATAATTTCATGCCGATTTTCGACTGGACCCGTACCGACCTGTTCCATCCGATGGAGGACGGTTCCACCGCACTGTTTTATGAAAAATCCCGCATTCATGAGGATTATAAGGAAATGGCGGAGTATATCCTGTCCAATCTGCATGGTATGACCTTCCCGGGCTGGGAGCCGGAGCGTATGGCACAGCTGGATGCGCTGTTTGAAAAATACAAGCCGGTTACCAAAGAAAAGCTGTGGGACAATCTGAAATATTTCCTCGAAGCCCTCATGCCCACCTGCCATGAAACCGGTATCAAGCTGGCAATTCATCAGGATGACCCACCATGGGATATCTTTGGCCTGCCGCGTCTGCTGGTGGATAAGGAATCCATCGGACGGTTCCTGTCCATGGTGGATGACGAGTATAACTGCCTGTGCCTGTGCTCCGGTTCCCTTGGTGCGAACCCGGAGAACAATGTGGCAGATATCATCCGCACTTATTGTGACCGCATTGCATTTGCACACATCCGCAATGTGAAGCATTTCCCCAACGGTGATTTTACCGAAGCCTCCCACCGGGATTGTGACGGTGATGTGGGCATTCTGGAAATCATGCGGGCGTATCATGACTGCGGCTACAAGGGCTATGTCCGTCCGGACCATGGACGGCATATCTGGGGCGAGCAGTGCCGTCCGGGCTATGGATTGTATGACCGTGCCCTGGGTATCATGTACCTGTGGGGCTGCTGGGATATGCTGGAACGGACACAGGGAAAGGTGGATGGCTGATGCAGCAGTTTATGGACCAGGATTTCCTGCTGACAACCGATACGGCGAAATGGCTGTATCATGAGGTTGCAGAACAGCTGCCGATTATTGACTATCATTGCCATATCAATCCGCAGGAAATCGCGGAGGACCGTAAATTTGATAACATTTCACAGGCCTGGCTGGGCGGTGACCACTATAAATGGCGTTATATGCGTACCAATGGCACCCCGGAGGACATTGTCACAGGCGATGTCGATGACCGGGAGAAATTCCGTGCCTTTGCCGCCGTCATGCCCAGACTGATCGGCAATCCCATGTACCATTGGAGCCATCTGGAGCTGCAGCGTGTATTCGGCATCCATGAGCCGCTGACGCCGGACAATGCGGATGCCATATATGACCGGTGCAATGCGGTGCTCAGGGACTATTCCGCCCGGCAGCTGATGAAGAAGTTCGATGTCAAAGCCATCTGCACCACCGATGATCCGGTGGATGACCTGCACTGGCATGCGCAGATTGCGGCGGATGAAAGTTTTGACATTCAGGTATTGCCGGCATTCCGTCCGGATAAGGCGGTCAATATCGAAAAACCGGAATTTGCAGACTATATTCGAAAGCTGTCCGCCGTTGTGGGATATGAACTGAAGGATGCAGAGGATGTCATCCGTGCCCTTGGCGAACGGATCGAGCATTTTGCCGCACATGGCTGCCTGTGTGCTGACCATGGTCTGGATTACTGTATGTATGCGGAGCCGGATGCTTCAGCAGCAAATGAGGCGTTTGCACAGGCAATGCGCGGCATCCGGCCGGAAAAGGCACTTGCCGATGCGTATAAGACATTGGTAACCATTGCCTGCGCAAAACAGTACGCGGAGAAAAACTGGGTGATGCAGATTCACTTTGGCTGTCTGCGCAATAACAATCAGCCCAAATATGCCGCGTTGGGCGCAGATACCGGCTTTGACGCAGTCAATGCCCGGTCGGGTGTGGAAAACCTTGCACCGCTGCTCAATGCATTTGCCCAAAATAACGGCCTGCCGAAAACCATCGTATATTCCCTCAATCCCTGTGACAATACCGCTGTTGTATCCATCATCGGCTGCTTCCAGGGAGATGGGATTTCCGGAAAAATCCAGCAGGGCAGCGGCTGGTGGTTCAATGATAACCGTCCGGGCATGCGGGCACAGATGACCGATCTGGCAGCAAACGGCGTGCTTGGCTGCTTTGTGGGCATGCTGACCGATTCCCGTTCCTTCCTCAGCTATCCGCGGCATGAGTATTTCCGCCGTGTCCTGTGTGAGCTGCTGGGTGAGTGGGTCGAAAGCGGACAGTATCCCAACGATAAGGCACAGCTGACCAGGCTGGTGGAGGATCTGTGCTTCAACAATACCAACAGGTATTTCGGGTTTGGCGTGTGAAGGAAGGAGAAAATCGTATGAAACTGTCATATCAGTCGATTCAGAATCAGGAGGCATGGAAGGGATATCACCTTCCTGCCTATGACCCGGCAGAAATTGCCGAAAATACCAGACGCAATCCTCAGTGGCTGCATTTCGGCTCCGGCAATATTTTCCGTATTTTCCCGGCAGCACTGTGCCAGAAGCTCATTGAACAGGGCAAAATGGACACCGGTATCGTCTGCTGTGAGGGCTATGATGATGAGATCATTACCCGGTGCTTCCGGCCATATGACAATCTGACCATCGGTGTGACCCTGAATGCGGATGGCAGATTGGACAAGGAGGTCATTGGTTCGATGGCAGACAGCCTGACCATGCTGTATGACGCCGAAAAAATTGCGCAAATCTTCAAGCAGCCGTCGCTGCAGATGGTTTCGTTCACCATTACAGAAAAGGGATACAGCCTGCGCAACGCAAAGCAGGAGCTGGTTCCGACGGTTGTTGAGGATATGGAAAACGGTCCGGAGGGCTGTAAGTCCTTTATGGCCCAGCTGGCTGCCATGTGCCTTGGCAGAAAACAGGCCTGCGGCAAGCCGCTGGCTCTTGTCAGTATGGATAACTGCTCCCATAACGGTGAAAAGCTGCAGATGGCAGTGATGGAAATTGCCAGGGCATGGCTGGATAACGGTAAGATTTCTCCGGAGGACTATGCATATCTGGAAAACGATGTTGCATTTCCGTGGAGCATGATTGACAAAATTACGCCGCGTCCCCATCCGGTTGTGGAGCAGCAGCTGATTGCAGACGGCCTGGAGGATATCAGCCCGTTTGTCACCACAAAGCATACCTATACGGCACCGTTTGTCAATGCGGAAAAGTCACAGTATCTTGTCATTGAGGACTGGTTCCCCAATGGCCGTCCCGCACTGGAGGACGCTGGCGTAATCATCACCTCCCGTGATACCGTCAACAAGGTGGAAAAAATGAAGGTTTGCACCTGCCTCAACCCGCTGCATACCTGTCTGGCAGTTTATGGCTGTATTCTGGGCTATACCTCCATCGCCGAGGAGATGAAGGATGAGGAGCTGTGTGCGTTTATTACCCGGATGAGCCGGGAGGAAGGCATGCCGTTTGTTGTGGACCCGGGTGTCATTGACCCGCAGCAGTTCCTGGATGAGGTGCTGACGGCACGGTTCCCGAATCCGTTTATGCCGGATACGCCCCAGCGCATTGCAACCGATACATCGCAAAAGCTGTCCATCCGGTTTGGTGAGACGATCAAGGCGTATATCGCATCAGCAGACCATGAGGCATCCGAGCTGAAGCTGATTCCGCTGGTACTTGCAGGCTGGCTGCGCTATCTGATTGGCGTGGATGATGAAGGCAATGCCTTTGACATCAGCCCGGATCCGCTGCTGCCGGCAATGCAGGAAAAACTGGCAGGTATGGAGCTGGGCGGTCCCGTTGACGCGGAGCAGCTGCGTCCCATCCTGTCCGACGCATCCATTTTTGCCGTTGATCTGTATGCATGCGGTCTGGCGGATACGGTCATCGGCTACTTTGCCGAGCTGATGGCTGGCAAGGGTGCGGTTCGTGCGACCCTGAAAAAGTATGTCCATTGAGGAGGATCAGATATGAATGCACTGAATCAGGCAATTTCCAGCATTGGTGTTGTCCCTGTGATTAAATTAAACCATCCGGAACGGGATGCCGCACCGCTGGCAAAGGCACTGTGTGCAGGTGATGTGCCGGTGGCAGAGGTTACCTTCCGTGCGGCAGGTGCACCGCTTGCCATTCGAATCATGAAGGAAACCTGTCCGGACATGATCGTGGGCGCAGGCACCGTTACCACAACGGAACAGATTGATGAGGCCATTGCGGCAGGTGCACAGTTTATTGTCACACCGGGCTTTGATGAAGCGCTCGTCAAATACGCACAGGAAAAGCAGCTGGCGATTTATCCGGGCTGCACCACGCCTACTGATTATCATGCTGCACTCAAGTTCGGTCTGGAGGTATTGAAATTCTTCCCGGCAGAGCAGTCCGGCGGTCTGGCAAAGATCAAGGCAATGAGTGCGCCGTTCCCGCAGTTCAAGGTCATGCCGACCGGCGGCGTATCGCTCAAAAACCTGAAGGAGTATCTGTCCGCGCCGGTCATTGCAGCCTGCGGCGGCTCGTACATGGTAACCGCTGATCTGATTGATAACCAGAAATGGGATGAAATCACTGACCTGTGCAAGAAATCCCGTGAAATTGTGAAGGAGGCACGCGCATAATGGCAAGAATTATTACCTTTGGCGAAATCATGCTTCGCCTGGCACCCAACGGCTATTATCGTTTTTTCCAGAATGACCAGATGCAGGCAACCTTTGGCGGCGGTGAAGCCAATGTCGCAGTATCTCTGGCAAATTACGGCATGGATGCTGCCTTTGTCACCAAGCTTCCGGCACATGCCATCGGACAGGCAGCAGTCAATTCCCTGCGCGGCCTGGGTGTTGATACCTCGATGATTACCCGCGGCGGCGACCGTGTGGGCATCTATTATCTGGAAAAGGGTGCATCCCAGCGCGGCTCGGTTTGCATTTATGACCGTGCGCATTCTGCCATTCAGGAAGCTTCTCCGGCGGACTTCGACTGGGATGCAATCTTTGCAGGCGCGGACTGGTTCCATTTCACCGGCATCACCCCGGCGCTCGGCGAAAATGTGGTGGAAATCTGCCGTGAGGCATGCAAGGCGGCAAAAGCACATGGCGTGAAAATTTCCTGTGACCTGAATTACCGCGGCAAGCTGTGGACCCGGGAGCAGGCCCGCGCTGCTATGACCGACCTGTGCCAGTATGTGGATGTCTGCATCTCCAATGAAGAGGATGCCAAGGACGTATTTGGCATTGAAGCGGAAAATACCGATATCTATGGCGGCAAGCTGAACAAGGAGGGCTACAAGTCGGTAGCCAAGCAGCTGGCAGACCAGTTCGGCTTTGAAAAGGTTGCCATCACCCTGCGCACCTCCATTTCCGCCAGCGACAACGACTGGGCAGCCATGCTGTACGATGGGGAAAACTACTGCTTCTCCAGAGAATACCATCTGCACATTACCGACCGCGTCGGCGGCGGTGACTCCTTCGGCGGCGGCCTGATTTATGCCCTGCTCAGCGGCAAGTCCACCCAGGATGCTGTGGAATTTGCGGTTGCAGCTTCCGCACTCAAGCACTCCATCGAAGGCGATTACAACCGTGTCTCGGTAGACGAGGTGGAAAAGCTCTGCGGCGGCGACGGCTCCGGACGTGTACAGAGATAATATCCTCTGAAGTTTGTGCCTGATGGCATAGATCAGATCGTATGCCCTGTACGATTCTTTTCCGGTATCCGTTCCTGTTGGAGTGCCGGGTACCGGCGGAAGATACGGGCATGCGGCAAATACAGGAACAGATACCTATATCCTTATTGTAATACTCCTTTTTCACAGTCAAGACCACCGGCTTACTTTACCGGTGGTTTTGATTTTGGAATAAACAAAGCATGTTGTAAAACCGTTCGGCAGTGGAAGATACTGCAATATGCCGGAAACCGCAAAAATCCCCCGATACAGGAATGCATGGCTGGATGCCAGTGTCCTGCACCGGGGGATTGGTTTGTCAGAGGCGATATCGGGGAGCTTATTCCGCAAGCGGATAAATCTGGATCTGTGCGTTTTCCACATACTGCTCCTTCAGTTTGGTCAGTAGCTGGTAATGCGGGGTTGCGCCATGCTCCTTCTGCGCCTGTGCACTGGTCCACAGCTCCAGCAGGCACAGGTCGTTTTCAGAATCCAGCGGCAGATAGTAGTCATATTTCCGGTTTCCGGCCTCAGCGCGGGAATCCACATCAATGTGCTGTTCGACGATTTTCCGGTACAGCTCTTCGCGTTTGCCGGGCTTTACGGTGTATCGAACTGTGACGAGAATCGGTGTATCCATAGGTTTGTCTCCTTTTCAATGTAGTATCTTTAGTTTAATCGGAAAACAGGCAGATGGCAAGGCTTATGGGAAAAAACAGCAAGAAAATGTAATATGATACGGGGAGGGGAAACAATTTGTGTGCTGGATGTCAGTTTTACCCTGACGGAGGAAAAACATGATGGATATATCCGTAAGCAAGAGTACAGCGTATGGGGAGTTTGAGGCGGAATAGCAGCAGAAAATATGGATGAATACTTCTTTTGGATTATAAAATGGTTGAAAGATAGAAAGAAAATTCTAACAATAATTTAAAATAACATGTTACGGGTTATAGCATAATGGAAAGAAAGGGTAGGAGAATTTCGACAGAAGAATAATATAATGCTGAAAAAGTATGCGATAAAACCCGCGAACGATGTGCAATGTAAACAAAAAAATACATTTTATTTCGTGTAATAAGCCGCTTGCAATCTTTTATTGCAGCTAGTAAAATGAACCTAACATGGTTGAAAAAGGTTGACCAGATTTAAGAAAAGTGGAGGTAGGCTTATGTATGATTTGTTAGTGAAAAATGGTAAAATTGTTACTGCCGAAGCAGTAGAGTCTGGAAACATTGCCATTCAGAATGGCAAAATTGCAGCAATCCTGCAGGTAGGAGAGGAGCCGGAGGCTGCAAAGGTAATTGACGCAAAGGGAAATTATGTGTTCCCGGGTGCAATCGACACCCATGCACACCTGAATGATCCGGGTTATGAATGGCGTGAGGATTATGCCCATGGTACGGCAGCTGCTGCCGTAGGCGGTTATACCACCATTGTGGA
Organism: Clostridiales bacterium; assembly: GCA_004555915.1. Taxonomy (GTDB): domain Bacteria; phylum Bacillota; class Clostridia; order Oscillospirales; family Butyricicoccaceae; genus Butyricicoccus_A. The sequence continues at coordinate 32,950 of SFJM01000020.1, forward strand.
CATGCCGCTGCAGAATGAGCCGGCACTGACCAATGCAGAGCTGTTTGACATCAAGAATGCCAAGGTTGGTCCGAACGCATATGTGGATTACTGCTTCTGGGGCGGCCTGATTCCGGATAACTTTGATGACCTGAAGGGTCTGGATGAAAAGGGCTGTGTGGCATTCAAGTCCTTTATCGGACCGGTTTCCCCGGACTACAGCTCCCTGAACTATGGCCAGGCATATGAGGCAATGCAGATTATCAAGGAATTTGATGGCCGTGCAGGCTTCCATTGCGAGGATTTTGCTACCATCAAGTGGCAGGAGCAGCGCATGAAGAAGGAAGGCCGCATGGACTGGCAGGGATTCCTGGATTCCCGCCCGGTGATTGCGGAAATGCTGGCAACGGTTGACATCATTGAAATCGCAAAGGCAACCGGCTGTAAGGCACATATCTGCCATGTCAGCAGCCCGGATGTTGCGCAGAAGATTAAGGAAGCACAGCAGGAAGGCTATGACATCACAGCAGAGACCTGCACCCATTATCTGAGCATGACAGATCAGGATGTCATTGAAAATGGCCCGCTGTTCAAGTGTGCACCGCCGCTGCGTTCCCAGGAAGAGGTTGACCGCCTGTGGACTTATGTGGAGGACGGTACCTTCAGCGGTATTGCAAGTGACCATTCCCCCTGCTCCTATGATGAGAAGTTCAATGAAATTCTCGGCCAGAAGATCAATAATGTATTTGACGTCTGGGGCGGCATCAGTGGTATCCAGAGCGGTATGCAGGTTTCCTTCTATGAAGGCTGTGTCAAGCGCAATGTTTCCCCGACCGTTCTGGCAAATGCGATGGCAAAGAAGCCGGCTGAGGCATTCGGCATCTACGGACAGAAGGGAGATATCCGCATTGGCTTTGATGCTGACCTGGTTATCCTGGACCCGGAGAAGGAATGGGAAATCACCAGCGAGTCCCTGCTGTATGTAAATCAGATTTCTGCTTTTGTTGGCATGAAGGGCAAGGGCCTGCCGGTATGCACCATCGTCCGCGGCAATGTTGTTGCTGAGGATGGTAAGATCACCGGTGAAAAGGGCTGCGGTCATCTGGTAACAAAGCTGAAATAAACAAGAGAAAGGTAGGTTAACGTATGAGCAAAACAATCGTTGACAACCAGGATTTACGTCCTGAGCTGGCGGCAGGCGTGAATGAAGACCTTCTGCCAACCAAAAAACGTATCATGGACCCGCTTTCCTACTGCGCAAGCTTTATGGGCGGCTGTGTTTCCATCGGTACATTCTCCATGGGTGCCAGCCTGATTGGTGTCCTGACCGTGACACAGGCAATCATTTCCATGTGTATCGGCTGTCTGGTTATTGCAGTGGCACTGGTTATTATCGGCTGCTGCGGCCATAAGTATGGTATCGGTTTCTCGGTACAGCTGAGAAGCTCCTTCGGTACCACCGGTGTCAAGATTCCGGGTATTTTGAGAGGCTTGCCTGCTATTGTATGGTTTGGTTATCAGAGCTGGGTCGGTGCCGGTGCAATCAACAGCTGCTTCAAGCTGCTGTTCGGCTTTGACAATCTGATCGTTGTTTATGCACTGTTCACCGCACTGCAGATTGCCCTGGCAATCAAGGGCTTTGAAGGCATCAAGTGGCTGGAGAATATTTCCTGTGTGTTCATTATTGCTATCCTGGTTTACATGCTGTATGTTGTCAATACACAGTTCTCCACGGAGCTGGGCGACGTATTCTCCGGTATCACCGGTACATGGGGCTTGCCGTTCTGGGCAGCAACCACTTCCTTCCTGGGCATCTACTCCACCATGATTATCAATGCTTCTGACTACTCCCGTAACGTTCAGAAGAAGGTAGGCCCGGTATTCACCGGCAGCATCTATACCGTTGCTATCCTGCCGGTAACCCTGTTCATGGGTCTGATCGGCCTGCTGGTTACCGCAGCTACCGGCAACAGTGATCCGGTTGTTGTATTCTCCACTCTGATGGGCAGCAAGTTCCTGACTGTTGTTACCCTGCTGTTCATCGCATTCGCACAGGTTACCACCAACGTACTGAACAACATCGTTCCGCCGTCCTATATCCTGATGGAGTCCTTCCACTTCAAGTGGTGGCAGGCAACCATTCTGGTTGGCGTTCTGTCGGTTGTTGTTATGCCGTGGAAGCTGGTTACGGCAGAGTCTGCAGCTGGTCTGTCCCTGTTCACCCAGTTCTATTCCGCATTCCTTGGCCCGATCTTCGCTGTTATGGCTGTTGATTACTTCATCCTGCGCAAGCAGAAGCTGGATATCAACGACATGTATGACAAGCAGGGACCGTTCAAGGGCATCAACTGGGCCGGTGTCATTGCGATTCTGGTTGGTTCCGTATGCTCGCTGTTCATCATGGATCTGTCCTGGTATGTCAGCCTGATTCCGACGGGTGTTGTTTACTACATCCTGATGAAGGCACTGCCGGCAGCAAAGTCCTTCCGCAAGGGCACCATTTTTGAACAATAAAAATATGCTGGCAGAGTGAATTCTCCTTTTTCCTATTTTTATCCTGGAAGCAGGCACCCGTTTTGTGGGTGCCTGTTTTTTTTCGCCGGAAGGCAAAAACAGGTTGAACTCTTTTTAATTGATAAAAAACAGATGAATTTTTATCCACTTCGGAGTAGGAAGAAAAAAGAGCTGAATCCGGGGAAAAACACGAAAAATTCTGAATTTATCGTCAAAATGCCCTAGAGTAACGAGCATATACAAAATAGAAATGGTATATTTGTTGATAATGCTCATTGAAATTTGGATGGAATGTTGTCATAATGGCAGTATAAAATCTGGTCAATTACTAGAAAGAAATTTTATCGGAATTTTAGAAAGAAGGATATGTGTATGGGTTACCTGAACAATCAGCTGGGCTACAGGGATCAGCTCCTGGAGACAAGATCGGTAATTAAGAAGGATAATTGGGTTCTGCTGGAACCGGACGGACTGGTAAAGAATGCAATTCCGGGATATGTCAACTGTGACGCGACCATTCTCGGTTCCCCGGCAATGGGTGCATCCTTTGCAGATTATATTGTAACCGTTCATGAGGGCGGCAAGAATGATTCCATCGGTGGTGACGGCATCGAGACATTCCTGTACGTGGTAGAAGGTGCGGTTACCGTAAAGAATGCTGATGCAGAAGCTGCTCTGACCAAGGGCGGATATTTCTATTCTCCGGCAGAGCTGCCGCTTTCGTTTGCACACAGCGGTGAGGGCGATGCAAAGCTGTATGTCTACAGACGCAGATATGAGCCGCTGGAAGGCTATGCTGCACGTACCGTATACGGAAATGATTCCGATATTCCGTGGGAATCCTATGAAGGCATGAACAACTGCTATATCAAGGATTTCCTGCCGAAGGATTTTGGCTTCGATATGAATATGCATATCCTGAAGTTCCATCTGGGTGCTTCCCATGGCTATATTGAAACCCATGTACAGGAGCACGGCATGTACTTCCTCACCGGCAAGGCGGTATACCGTCTGGATGACGAATGGGTTCCGGTAAAGAAGGGGGATTATGTATTCATGGATGCATATTGCCCGCAGGCATGCTATGCAGTGGGTGATGAGGGCAGAGAGGAAGAGCTGACCTATATTTACTCCAAGGATTGCAACCGCGATGTAAAACTGTAATTCACAGGATTGCAGATCACACATATTGAGAAACAGACAGGAGAGGAAAAGTAAATGAAAGTATCACGCGAAGAACTGAAGACCCTGATGAAGAACAAGATGCAGAAGGCTGGTCTGCGTGAGGATCATGCAGAGATGACTGCTGAGGTGCTGACCTGGTCCCATGAGAGAGGCTATGACTCCCACGGCGCGGTTCGTGTTGAGTATTACAGCGAACGTATCTTCAAGGGTGGCATTACCCATGATCCGAAGTTTACCTGGACCCAGACCGGTCCGTGCTCCGGTACCCTTGACGGCGACAACGGTGTAGGCTACGTTGTTGCAATCGAAGGCATGAAGAAGGCCATTGAGATGGCAAAGGAATCCGGTGTTGCCATTGTCGGCATGGCAAACATGTCCCACAGCGGTTCGATCGGATACTACACCGAAATGGCTGCAAAGGAAGACCTGGTAGCAATTTCCTTCTGTCAGTCTGACCCGATGGCGGTTCCCTTCGGCGGCACCGAGCCGTACTACGGCACCAATCCGATTTCCTTCGCTGCACCGACTGCGGATGACCGCACCGTTGTCTTTGATATGGCAACCACCGTACAGGCATGGGGCAAGATCCTGTCCAAGCGTTCCAAGCATGAATCGATTCCGGAAGGCTGGGCTGTTGATGAGAAGGGAGCTCCGGTTACCGACCCGAATCTGGTTAACGCACTGCTGCCGATTGCAGGCGCAAAGGGCTATGGCCTGATGATGCTGGTTGATATCTTCAGCGGCGTGCTGCTGGGCGTACCGTTTGGCAAGCATGTAAGCTCCATGTACCATGACCTGTCCAAGGGCAGAGAACTGGGCCAGATGCATATTGTCATTGATCCGGCTCGCTTTGTCGGTACAGAAGAGTTTAAGAAGAGAATGTCTCAGGTCTGTGATGAGCTGGGCGAAATGCCGGCAGCAGAGGGCTACGGAAAGGTTTACTATCCGGGCGAGCGTGCTGTGATGCGTCGTGACAAGGCTTATGCAACAGGCGGTCTGGATGTCGTGGATGAAATCTATGACTATCTCGTAAGTGATGACATTCATTACGACAGATATGACCACAAGAACAGATTCGCTGAGTAAAAAGGGACGGTGAGCGTATGTTAAAAACAGTTGTAAAAAAGGGCAGCTATCATGACTCAGTGGTACTGATGCTGCTGACAAACCATATCTCTACGATTGAAGGCGTAAAGAAGGTTTCCATTATGATGGCAACACCAGCCAACAAGGATATCTTCAAGCAGAGCGGCCTGGATACGGAAGAGCTGATGGCCTCCACGGCAAATGACATGGTAATCGTTGCGGACATCGACGATGAGAGCATGATGGATACCATCCTGCAGGAGACTGACGCATTCTTCCAGAAGCAGAATTCTGCTGCGGCAGGCAAGAAGGGCAAGGAAAGTGTCAAGTCCTGGGATAAGGCGCTGCGGGAGCTACCGGATGCCAATCTGGCTGTCATCTCCATTCCGGGCGCTTATGCGGCACTGGAAGCAGACCGTGCACTGGATCTGGGCATGAATGTGTTCATGTTCAGTGACAACGTCACCATCGAGGATGAGAAGGCACTGAAGGAAAAGGCACATGCCAAGGGTTTGTCGGTCATGGGCCCGGACTGCGGCACCGGCATTATCCAGAGCGTGCCGATTGCGTTTACCAACAAGGTTAACCCGGGCTCCATCGGCATCATTGGCGCATCCGGCACCGGCATTCAGGAGCTGACCACCATCATTGACCGTCTGGGCGAGGGCGTTACCAATGCCATTGGCATCGGCGGCCGTGACCTGAACGCAAAAATCGGCGGCATCACCATGATGGACATGATCGACGCCATGGAAAGCGATGACAGCATCAAGGTGCTCATCGTTATCTCCAAGCCGCCGGCACAGGAGGTTCGCCAGAAGATTTCCGACCGCCTGAGCATCTGCAAGAAGCCGGTTGTCACGCTGTTTGTAGGCGAGAAGCCGGAATATCATGAGGAAAACTTCTATCATACC
>SFJM01000055.1 GCA_004555915.1 Clostridiales bacterium
TGGAAAGCCGTGTACATCGAGAGGTGTAAGCACGGTTTGGAGAGAGGCTTGTGCAAACCTACACTGGAAACAGTGCAAGGCGGCACTTGCCTACTCTACCTTCAATACAAGCCGATTTCTCTCCCACCGGAAGACTCACAGTTCCTGTCCACACGGGAATTTGGCGTGGAGGAAATCTGCCGCATGTTCCGCGTGCCGCCGCATCTGGTGCAGAGCCTGAAGCACGCGACCTTCAGCAACATCGAGCATCAGGCGATTGACTTTGTACAGCATAGCATCACGCCGTGGGCAGTTCGGATTGAACAGGCGATTGTCAAAGACTTGCTGTTGGAAACAGAACAGGACACCTATTTCCCGAAATTCAATCTGGACGGACTGCTCCGCGGCGATTACCAGAGCCGCATGAACGGGTATGCCACCGGATTTTCCAACGGCTTTCTGTCTCCGAACGACATCCGTCGGCTGGAAAATATGGACCCGATTCCGGATGAAATGGGCGGGAATTTCTATATGGTCAACGGCAGTTATGTACAGCTGAAGGACGCGGGAATTTACGCGAAAAACGGACAGACAAAGACAGAGGAAAGGAACAGCTGAAATGAAAAAATTTTGGAACTGGATTCGCAACAGTGAGGGAGGACGCACGCTCCGGCTGGAAGGTCCGATTGATGAGGACTCCGTTTGGGGCGATGAAATCACGCCGAAGGCATTCCGCGCAGAGCTGGAAGAGGACACAGGCGATATCACGGTTTGGATTTGCAGTCCCGGCGGGAATGTCTTTGCCGCGGCGGAGATTTACACGATGCTTCGGGAGTATCCGGGCACAGTCACGGTCAAGATTGATTCCATCGCGGCATCTGCCGCCAGTGTGGTTGCGATGGCGGGAGACCGCGTGCTTATGAGCCCCACCGGGATGCTTATGATTCACGATCCCAGCACGATTGCCATGGGAAACAGCGAGGACATGCGAAAGGCGATTGATGTGCTCAATGAGGTAAAAGAGTCCATTATCAACGCATATACGGCGAAAACCGGGCTTTCCCACGCCAGAATTGCCAATCTCATGAGTAATGAGACATGGATGAACGCGAAAAAAGCGGTCGAGCTTGGATTTGCCGATGGGATTCTGTTCGAGGATGCTGATTCGGATGACGATCCGGACGAGGAGGAAGACACCGACGAGGACGATGATGAGAAACCGTTGCGGATGAAGGCACAGCTGTATTCCACGCGCCGGATGGGGCAGGTGATTCTGAACCGGCTCGGCGTGAGCGATCAAGTACAGCAGAAGCCTGTGGACACATCCCCTGAAAAACCTGACGGAGGAGTTCCGTCTCAGCCCATCATTGGCATGGACGGCACAACCGAAGATGGCAGTGTACCATATTTGATTTTACAAAAACAGCTGGAATGCCTGAGATAAGCCCGGTATTCCGGCTGTCTGTATTTTTACGATACTGTATGGAGGAAAAGCAATGAATAAGATTTTAGAACTGCGCGGCAGGCGCAATACGCTCTGGGAGCAGACGAAAGCATTTCTGGAGGAGCACCGCGGCGAGAACGGGCTGGTCGCATCGGATGCTGTGGAGCAGTACGACAGGATGGCACAGGAGGTCAAAGACCTGGGTGCAGAAATTGAGCGTCTGGAACAGCAGGCACAGGTAGATGCACAGCTGGCGGCACCGACTTCCAGGCCTGTATCCGGCAAGCCGATGCTTATGACAGAAGAAAGGGCGGCTACAAAGACCGGTACGAAGGAATATACCGAAGCGTTCTGGAATATGATCCGCAACCGCGGCAATTACGGAGAAGTGCACAATGCCCTGTCCGTCGGCGAAGATTCCGAGGGTGGATTTACTGTGCCGGATGAGTTTGAACGCAAGCTGGTGGAAGCACTGGAGGGCAACAACATCTTCCGCGGCATGGCGACAGTCATCCGCACCAGCTCCGGCACGCGCAAGATCCCGATTGCCGAGGACACCGGCGAAGCCAGTTGGATTGATGAAGGCGAGGAAATCCCGGAGAGTGATACCACCTTCGGACAGACCATGCTTTCTGCGTACAAGCTGGGCACGATGATTAAGATTTCCAATGAACTGCTGAATGACTCGGCGTTTGACCTCGCGTCATATATTGCGCGTCGTTTTGGCGTACGAATGGGCAACGCGGAGGAACGCGCCTTTATTACGGGCGACGGCGTGGGCAAGCCGCTGGGCCTGCTGGACGATGCCGGCGCAAAAATCGGCGTGACAGCCGCAAAGACCACCGCGATTTCCTTCGATGAGGTATTCCAGCTGTATTATGCACTCAAAGCGCCGTACCGCAAGAAAGCAGAATTTCTGTGCAATGAAGCGCTGGTGCTCCAGCTCATGACAATCAAGGACAACAACGGGAATTATATCTGGAAGCCCGGTCTGGACATCGGAAAGCCGGATACCCTGCTCAACCGTCCGCTGAAGACCTCTGCCTTTATGCCGGAGGTTGCGGCAGGCAATAAGGTCATGGCATTCGGCGATTACAGCTATTATTGGATTGCCGACCGCCAGAACCGCACGTTCCGCCGCCTGAACGAGCTGTATGCCCGCACGGATCAGGTGGGATTCCTGACCACCCAGCGTGTAGATGGCAAGCTGATACTGCCGGAAGCGGTGCAGGTGCTCCAGATGAAGGCAGGGGCGTAACAACTGAGGAAGGAGGATGCTGACATGGCGCTGATATCACTGGAGGAAGCCAAAACCTATCTCCGGGTGGATGCGGATGATGAGGACGCTTTAATCGGCGTCCTCTTGTCCTCTGCGGAAAAGCTGTGTGCGGATGTGGCGCGTCTTTCGGAGGAGCAATGGAGTGCAGTGAACGGAACGGATGACAGTGAACATCTCGTTTCTCTGCGGGCAGTCCTGCGCATCGCAGTGCTATATGCGCTCGGATATCTCTATGAGCACCGGGAGCAGGCGGATCATCACGCACTCACACTGGCCCTGCGAAACCTGTTATTTTCTGTTCGGGAGGGGATTGTCTGATATGAAAATTGCAGAAATGAACGAACGTATTGTGATTCAAAAGAGCCGTATGGAGACTGACACCATCGGTAATCACACGCTGAAATGGTTTGATTATTACTACTGCTGGGCGCGTGTAGATAATGTATCCGGCAAGGAATTCTGGGAAGCGGCACAGCACAATGCGCAGGATTCCCTGTATTTTACCATTCGGCAGTTCAGCCCGGTGCGCGATCTCGACACCACGCATTACCGTGTCAAATTCCGCGGAGAGATTTACAATATTACGTTTATCGACCATTCGCAGTACAAAAATAAAATGCTCCGGCTGATGGCGGAGCGAAAATGATGCTATGGCAAAGAAAATAACGGTTGATCAGTTGTCTGATGAAATCATGGACGCGCTGGAGGAATACAAGGAGATGACAGACGAGGTGGTGCAGACAGCCGTCGATACCGTTTCCAAAGAGACGAAAAAGATTGTACAGGCAGGCTCGCCCATCAAAACCGGCGGATATCAGAACGGCTGGTCGGTAAAGAAAACCTCCGCAAAAGCCGGTCAGGTCAGCATCACGGTCTACAACCGAAAAAAGCCCGGTCTGACACATCTGCTGGAAAAAGGACACGCCAAACGCGGCGGCGGGCGTGTCGCGGGACAGCCGCACATCGCTCCGGCGGAGGAATACGCCGTCGGCGAGCTGGAAAACAAAATCAAAAGGGGGCTGAGCTGATATGCTTTCCTATGAACAGATTACAGACCTGCTCCGTCAGACCGGTCTGCCGTTCGCCTATCATCATTTTTCGGAAGGGGAATCGCCTGACCCGCCATTCCTTGTGTATTTGACACCCGGCAGTCACAACTTTTCGGCGGACGGTATGGTCTATTATCGGGTCGATCAGCTGGATATCGAACTGTACACAGACAAAAAACAGCCGGAACAGGAAGCAAAGCTGGAAGAAATATTTGATGAAGCCGGGCTGTTTTACAACAAAACGGAGGAGTTTATCCGGTCGGAACAATTATACGAAGTGCTTTATGAGATGGAGGTGTAGAGCATGGGAAACAAAGTAAAATATAACCTGAAAAACGTCCATGCCGCCAAGCTGACGGAAACCGTCACAGAAGGTGTACCATCGTTTGCGTATGCCAAACCGCAGGCCATCCCCGGTGCGGTCAGCATCAGTCTGGACGCAGAGGGCGAATCCAGTCCGTTTTATGCAGACGGCATTGTGTATTTCCGTTCGGCAATCAACAACGGTTATTCCGGCGATCTGGAAATTGCATTGATTCCGGAGTGGTTCCGCACGGACATTTTACAGGAAAAACTGGACAAAAATGGCGTGCTGGTAGAAAACAGTACAGTCGCGGAGAGCGTGAAATTTGCCCTGCTGTTCGAGTTCGACGGCGACATCAACGCTATCCGGCATGTATTGTACAATTGCAGTGCATCGCGCCCGTCGATTGAATCGGAAACAAAGGAAGATACCATTGAACCGGGCACGGAAAAGCTGTCCATTACGGCAGACCCGCGCTCGGATGGTCTGGTCAAAGCCCGTACAGGGGACACAACCGACCAGACGGTGTATGACGGCTGGTATCAGTCAGTCTATCTGCCGACAGAGGAGGAAGATGGATGATTAAGAGAGAAATCGAAATCTGCGGCAAGCTGGTGCCGTTTCGTTCGTCTGCGACTGTGCCGCGTCTGTATCGCGCCAAGTTCAAGCGCGATATTTTTAAGGATCTCAGTAAGCTGGAAAGCTCGTATAAGGGGAACACCGAAAACGGAGATGTATTTCAGATTGAAGATTTGGAAATCTTCGAGAATGTCGCATATATCATGGCATATCATGCGGACAATTCGATTCCACAGGACATCAACGACTGGCTTGACCAGTTCGATATGTTTTCGATTTACGAGGTACTGCCGCAGATTCTGGAGCTCTGGGGCGACAATATGCTGACAGATGTGACGGCAAAAAAAGAATTGGCAGAAGTGAACGGGAAATGACCACGCCGCTGTTCCTTCTGCGCTGTGTGGAGCTCGGCATTTCCGTTCGCGATCTGGATTTGCTGACCATCGGATTGGTGCTGGATCTGTGGACGGAAAAAGCCAATGACGGCGTGAAGTACAGTCGCATTGCGACACAGGAGGATTTTGATAAGTTTTAGCTATCTGTCAGAAAAGGCGTTTTGAAACGGGCACTCATCTTTTGTATAAAACCATTGGGCAACACGCATACTGACGTTGAGGTGAACGTGAATGTCAAAAGCAAGCGCCTATTTTACGCTGGACGGCTTAAGCGATAAGCACGATGTAAAAGCAATCAAGCGGGAACTGGACACTCTTCCGGGGGTGCTTTCCGTCAGCGTCAGTGATGACTCCAAACGAGTCGCTGTGGACTTTGATACCACAGGCGTGCAGACTGACCGCATCGGAAAACGGCTTGAAAAAATGGGGTATCAGATTCGTGATACCAAAACGGAAAACCATGTGATGTAGGAGACAGACAGATGCCAGAGACACAGGAAAGCAAAAAAGCAGAGGGCAACAAACCGCTGAAAAACCACAATCCGAATGAACAGCACAATGTCAAAAAAGAAGCACTCGGTCCCAATACCAGACGATAAGGAGGACATGCCATGCCGAAGGACAGCCAGCCCGATCCGAAGGAAGTCAGAAAAGCAAAAGCGAATGGACAGACACCCCTGACCCGTGAAAATCAGAATCACAACAGGAACGCCAAAAAGAAGTCCATTCGGAATAACGATGTATGATACAGCCCAGTTCGCGCAGGGCGCAGTGTTCATGCGGGTGAGACTATGATAAAATACTATCATGGAACAGGAAAGCGCGGCCTGTATTTTGAAGGATGGTATCTGAAGCACCAGACCAAAGAGGGCGGCGCACTTGCTCTGATTCCGGCGGTTCATATTGACCGTTCGGGACGGCGCAGTGCGTCGCTTCAGGTCATTTCAGACAATCAGGCGTGGTGGCTGGAATATCCGGACACGGAATTCTGTGCTTCGGAGCAGGCATTCCGGATTCAACTGGGGAAAAACCTTTTCACCAGCCAGAGAATGTGGCTGAATGTGGAACGAGAGGGGCTTTCTCTGTGCGGCACTCTGCGCTACGGGCAGTTTACACCACTCAAATCGGATATTATGGGCCCGTTTCGCTTTCTTCCCGGCATGGAATGCTCGCATGGTGTCATCAGTATGGGGCATTCACTGGAGGGAACACTGGCGCTGAACGGGAAAAAGCTGGATTTTTCCGGCGGGACGGGATACATTGAAACCGACCGAGGCAGATCGTTTCCCAGCGCCTATCTCTGGACACAATGCACCTGGCAGGAGCCGCAGAGCGTCAGTCTGATGCTCTCGATTGCCGCCATCCCCATGGCAGTGGGGAGCTTTACCGGGTGTATCTGTGCAATTGTTTACGATGGACGGGAATACCGCCTTGCCACCTACCGCGGCGCGCGGGTAGAACAATGGTCAGAAAGCGGCGCAGAGATTCGACAGGGTAAGTACAGATTAGAGACAGAACTGCTGGAAGAGTATAAATGTCCCCTGCATGCGCCTGTGGAAGGAAGCATGGGACGCACCATCCACGAAAGCCTCTGCGCGAAAGTGCGATACCGCTTCTGGTGCGGAGAAACGCTCCTGTTTGAACACACAGACTGCCGCGCCAGCTTTGAATACGCGGACGAAAGGAATCATCATGGCCAATCAACTGCAATATGAAAAATCACCCTATCTGCTTCAGCATGCGGAAAATCCTGTGGACTGGCGTCCATGGGGAATCGTGGCTCTGGAAGAAGCCAAACGGGAGGACAAGCCCATTTTTCTGAGCATCGGTTACTCCACCTGTCACTGGTGTCATGTCATGGCGCATGAGTCATTTGAAACGGAAGAGGTAGCGGAGATGCTCAACCGTACCTTTATTCCAATCAAAGTTGACCGGGAGGAGCGTCCCGATGTGGATGCGGTTTATATGGCGGCATGCATTGCCATGAACGGTTCCGGCGGCTGGCCGCTCACTGTGCTTCTGACACCTGACCAGAAGCCGTTCTGGGCGGGCACATATCTGCCGAAACCGCAATTGATGTCTCTGCTGGAGCAGGCAGACCGGCGCTGGCGGGAAAACCGCGGGCAGTTGATTTCTGCGGGAGATATGCTGACGGAGCATTTGCGTCAGGAAGAAGCAGTACGGCCCGATGCACCCAGCCGTGCGCTTGTTGAGAAGGGAGTTGCTCTGTTTGTGCAGAGCTTTGACCGGCAATGGGGCGGCTTCGGACAGGCTCCCAAATTCCCGACAGCGCACAATCTGCTGTTTCTCCTGCGATATGCACGCCTGACGGGAAATCATCGGGTACAGGAAATGGCAGAGCTGACGCTGGAGCATATGTACCGCGGCGGGTTATTTGACCATGTGGGCGGCGGATTTTCCCGTTATTCCACCGACCGACAATGGCTGGTGCCCCATTTCGAGAAGATGCTCTACGACAATGCATTGCTGGCACTTGCCTATACGGAGGCCTGGAACCAGACCCATCAGGATTACTGCCGGGAGGTGGCCTGCCGCACGCTGGACTATGTCCTCGCGGAGCTGACAGACCCACAGGGCGGCTTTTACTGTGGGCAGGATGCGGACAGCGACGGCGTGGAAGGCAAATATTATGTCTTTTCACCGGAGGAAATCGCCGCAGTTGTTGGCGAGAAACAGGGACAAGCCTTTTGCCGGCGGTTCGGCATCACAGATGCCGGAAATTTTGAAGGAAAGAGTATCCCAAATCTAATCGGTACGCCGGACTGGGAACAGGAACCGGAGGACATCAAAGCGCTGCGGAAACAGCTGTATGCATACCGAAAAGAGCGGACAAGCCTGCATCGGGACGATAAGGTGCTCACTTCGTGGAACGGTCTGATGATCGCAGCGCTTGCCCGTGCGGGATTGATTCTGGATGAATCCCGCTATCTGGACGCGGCAGAACAGGCAGTTGCCTTTATCAGAAAGAATTTGAAAGACATCAACGGACGCTTGCTTGCCCGCTGGCGCGATGGGGAAGCGGCCCATCCGGGCAAGCTGGAGGACTACGCGTTTTACACATGGGGACTGCTGGAGCTTTACGAAGCGACCTTCCACGTGGATTATCTGGAGGAAGCCTGCGCACTGGCGGAGCAGTTGCTAAAGCTCTTTTTCGATCACGAACAGGGCGGCTTCTATCCGTATGCAAAGGATGGAGAACAACTGATTACCCGCAACAAAGAGGTCTATGACGGCGCGATGCCCTCGGGCAATTCCGTAGCGGCATTGGTGCTTTCCCGATTGGTACGGTTAACCGGAGAAACTCACTGGATGCAAGCGTCAGAACGTCAGTTCTCTTATCTGGCGGGAGCAATTCAGGGATATCCGGCGGGATACAGCTTTGCGCTTCTGGCATTGCTGGAGGAGCTCTGGCCGACAGCGGAGCTGGTATGCGCGGCAGACAAAATTCCGAAAGACCTGACAGACTTCCTCAGGGAACATGCCTGCGGGATTACAGTGCTGGTGAAAACGCCGACGGATGAAACCCGGCTTGCCGCACTGGCACCATTCACTTCGGAATATCCCATCCCGGCGGCAGGAGTCCGGTACTATCTGTGCCGGGGAAAAACCTGCGAACGTCCGGCGGAAACCATTGCAGAACTGGAAAAGCTGATGTAAGGCGCGGGAAATCCATTTCGCTGACAGGCAATTGTTTCCAATACAATTTGTTTTGATATAGAAAGCATCAACCGGTGACGGTTGGTGCTTTTTTCACGCCCGGAGCAATCCGGGCTATTATTTTGCCTGATTTCCGGAGGTGATGGACACATGGCGAGCAGAATCAAGGGCATCACAATCGAAATCGGCGGCGACACCACCGGACTGGACAAGGCGCTGAAGTCCGTCAACTCCTCGATTCGCAGATTCTCTGAAAGAGGCGCAGATTCAGGCGAAGCAGCAGCTGGAAAACGGCACGCTCGGTCAGGACAAGTACGACGCGCTGGAGCGTGAAATCATCGAGACCGAGCAGGAACTGCAGCGATTGCAGCAGCAGGCAGTCACCACCAATGCCACGCTGGAAAAGATCGATGTGGTGGGCGGCAAAATGGAAAGCGCCGGCAATGCCATTGCGGGCGTCGGAAAGAAGATGTCGATTGCGTCAACCGCGGTTGCCGGTCTGGGCGTGGCGGCAGTCAAAACCACAGCAGACTTTGATTCTGCTATGAGCCAGGTTGCCGCTGTGTCCGGCGCAACTGGGGATGACCTGCAGGCGCTTCGGGACAAAGCACGTGAAATGGGAGAAAAGACGAAGTTCTCCGCATCCGAAGCCGCAGAAGCTATGAATTACATGGCAATGGCAGGCTGGAAAACCAAGGATATGCTGAACGGCATTGACGGCATTATGAATTTGGCGGCGGCTTCCGGTGAGGATTTGGCGACAACCTCGGATATCGTCACAGATGCCCTTACCGCGTTCGGATTGTCTGCCAAAGATTCCGGTCATTTTGCGGATATTCTCGCCGCAGCATCATCCAATGCGAACACCAATGTCAGCATGATGGGCGAGACCTTCAAATACTGTGCTCCGGTTGCCGGTGCGCTGGGCTACAGCGCGGAGGATACGGCGGAA
>SFJM01000056.1 GCA_004555915.1 Clostridiales bacterium
TAACATTTTTCCGCTTTTATCAAAGGAACTGCCTAGGTACAAGGATAAAATAAAGACGCTGCATCTCTGCTTTTCGACGGATCCATATATGTATGGTCATCCCGATATTTGCAATGCGAGTACACAAATTATTGAGAAAGCAAATGTTTTTGGAGTTCATTGCTCGGTGCTGACAAAAGGCATTTTGCCAGTAGAACTTGCAAAAATGCCGTTAAAAAATGAGTACGGAATAACCGTTGTTACGCTTGACGAGGATTTCCGAAAGGAGTTGGAGCCGGGCGCAGCACCAATAGAAGATCGAATTCGTGCGCTAGAAGCACTAAGCAAACAGGGCTGCTATACATGGATTAGCATTGAACCGTACCCAACCCCCAATATTTATGAGCAAAATCTCGAACAGCTTTTGGAACGAGTGTCTTTTGCAAATCGAATTATTTTCGGAAGGCTACATTACAATAAACAGGTAACAGCGTACAAGGGCTATCAAGATTTTTATAATACCTGTGCTAGAAAAGTTATAGCGTTTTGTGAAAAACGAAAAATAGCTTATCATATTAAAAAGGGAACGCTTGTGAAATAAGTACCGATTTTGAGAAAGGAGGCCCAACCATGACCGAACAAGCACTCCGCAAAATGATTGCTGCCGGGGAAAGCACCCGGCAGGAGTTTAAGTCGTGGGTGAAGTGCAAGGACTACCGGCAGCGGAAAGAGCTTGCGGTGAAAAGTGCGGTTGCGCTGGCAAATACAAAGGGCGGCGTTCTGCTGTTTGGCGTGGAAGATGACGGCACCATTACGGGCTGCCCCAAGAGCGACCCGCAGGCACTGATGGAAGCCATCTACGATATGACCCGGCCCAGCCTGTTTACCGATGCTGGTGGTGTCGGTGGAGAAATCCAGTTCTCATGTTGCCACCACCGGCGGCATCTATTACAGACGGCTGGGGAATGTGACAAAGCCCGACTACCCTGCAAACGATGTGTACTCCCCTGCCGATAACCCGGATTTTTCGGCAAAGATCGTGGAAGGCGCAACCGAAAGCGACATTGACCTGCTGGAAGTGTACCGCCTGAAAGAGAAGCTGCGGATTCGGGATGCAGGCTCTGCCCTGCCGGATTTGGCAGATACCACCTTTCTGGACAACCTGAACCTGATCCGCATGGACAAGGATGAAGTGCGTGTGACGGTGGCGGGGCTGCTGTTTGTGGGCAAGGCAGCGTCTATTGCACGGCTGCTGCCGCAGGCGGAGGTGATCTACCTCCATTACAGCGACGAAGCGCAGACGGAATACGACAACCGTATGGATATGCAGGAGCCGGTGATCTCGATTCTGGATAAGCTGACCGAGCGCATCCGCACCTATAACCGCCTGACCAATGTTCAGGTGGGGCTGTTCCGGCTGGAGGTGTACGATTTCTCTGAAGCGGTTTTTCAGGAGGCTTTGCTGAATGCGCTGGCGCACCGCTCCTATGAGGACATGGCACCGGTCTACGTCAAGCACTACCCCACAAAGATCGTGATTGAAAACCCCGGCGGCTTTCCGGGGGACATCAACGAAAGCAACATCATTACCCACCAGTCCATTCCCCGGAACAAGCTGATCGCCATGACCCTTCAGCACCTGAAGTATGTGCAGCGTTCCGGGCAGGGCGTGGACATCATGTTCCAGAGTATGCTCACCGAGGGCAAACCCTACCCGGAGTATGCCAGCACGCCCAACTCTGTCCGGCTGACCCTTCGCAGCACGATGGAAAACCAGAGCTTTGTGCGTTTTATCGCGGAGACGCAGGACAGGCGTTCCAAGATGTTCACGCTGTCGGAGCTGATGATTCTGCACTATCTGCGGGAGCACCAGAGAATCACCCTGAAGCAGGCGGCAAAGACGATTCAGGAAACTGACGACAATGCCCACAAGGTTCTGAACGCTCTCCGGGACGAGGGGCTTCTGGAACTCAACGGCAAGACCTATATGCTGTCCCTCAAGGTCTACGAAACGGTGAAAACCGATGTGGCCTATGTGCAGGATAAGACGGTCAGCCAGATTCAGGCAAAGGACCGGATTCTTGAATATCTGAAGCATAAGCCGTGGATTACGAATCAGAAAGCTCAAGAGCTGTGTGGGTTTAATAAGAATCAAACCTATTATATCCTGCATCAGATGTGCAAGGACGGAATCTTGCAGCCTGATGGCGTAGGCCGAGGAACGAAGTACAAAAGCGTGAAGTGAAAATTTACGCTGACTTTTACGCTGAAAGTTTGATTTGCGCTGAATTTACGCTGACTTTCCGGGATTTACGCTGAAAATACGCTGACTTGGTATGGTTTGCGCTGAATTTACGCTGAAAACGCGCGCTGCGCGATTAGCGATTTTGCCGCGCGTTTTCTGCGACTCAATCCTCCAGCCTGCCGTGGTCACAGCCAAGCGACAGATAACGCTCCATCTCCCCTCTCAGCACCATCTGTGCATACTCCAAGGGCTTGTTGTAGAGCAGCCAGTCCAGCTCTGCCCGCTGTGCCGGGGTGTTGCCGTATTCGTCCTCCACGGCGATGCAGTCGATGGCAAGAGTGGTGCCATCTGCGAGCCGGGTTTCCACCCGGTTGGTGTCCATATTGAAGCGGCAGGAAAGCAGTTTGTTCATGGTGAACCTCATTTCTATATCAAACGGTGTCTGTTCGGATGTCCTAAACCCTGCCATAGAACCGGTGTCTCATGTAAGATTGTTGTTTGGATAAAACTGGAAAATTTTGCACAATAAATACCGTTGAAATCCAGCTTTTGGGGCTGTGCGAAACAGCCTGTTTTGCCGGGCTGATTTTAGCTCTGCACACTTTTGCACATTTTCTGCACATCGCAAGGATGGATAACAGGTGCAAAGGCGTGCAAGCAATGCAAAGGATGCAACAGAATAACAACGGCAAAATAACGGTGATTCAATTAAAATTACGTTTTATCGTCAAATGATGAAATGGACAAAATGTGCCATTCGGTTCCTACGAATCAGTAGGCCGGGGGTTCGAGTCCCTTCCATCGCACCAAGTAAAATCCCACGATTGACCGTTGAAAATACGGTGTAAATCGTGGGATTTCTTGTTTTACAATGCCTTTCAAAAGGCCGTTTTGCGCGCTATTTGCGCGCTATTTTTCAAAAAACTGTGATTTTGAAGCTGGGTCTGCTCATTTTTGAGCAGGCCTTTTTTCTTTTGCATAGATCCCGCCGGGGGCAAAGTCTGGCACGGGCTGCCGTGTTCCCCTTCCCTGTCCAGCGTTGTGCGAGTTTGTGCGACATAAAAAGAGCAGCCCACAAGCCCGGCGGAATCGCCCCTTGTGAGCTGCTTTGCTTTATGCGTGGTTCTTTTCCTGAATTCGGTCAAACACACCTTCCAGTGCGTCCGCTGCCGCTGCATCCGCGCTCTGAATCATACTTGCGTAAATGTTTAGTGTGGTGCTGGTCTGTGCGTGCCCCAAGCGGCCGGACACGGCGGTGATCGGAACATGAGCGGCAATCAACAGGCTGGCGTTTGAGTGCCGCAGGCTGTGGAAGTGCACCGCCGGGAGGTCATGAGCCGCCAGAAAGTACGGGAACCATGATGTAATGCGGTTTGGATCAAGAGGTGTGCCGTTCCATTTTGTAAACAGCAGGTCATTCGGAACGACCTTTCCGCCCTCGATCTGCACGGTGCGTGCCCATGCGGAACCGACCTTGAGCCGTTCGGCCTTTTGGGTCAAGCGGTATTCACGCAGCAGGGCGATACACGCAGCGCCTACACGGATGCACCGCTTAGAGCGCTTTGTTTTGGGAGCGGTGAACACAAGCCCCTGCCCGGTGATGTACTGGACTGTGCGTCCGATGGAGATTACGCCGGTGGCGAGGTTGATGTCTGACCAGCGCAGAGCGCAAATCTCGCCACGCCGTGCGCCCGTGAATAAGGCAAGTTGCGTGATAACGGAAAACTGTGTAGGCGCATCCTGCAGGGCTTCCAGCAGCTTTGCAACGTCCTCTTCTTCCAGTGCATCGACATCCGCTTCCGTTGCTTTGGGGGGTTCTACGTGTTGGCAGGGGTTTTCGGCCAGCAACTGCCATTTTACAGCACGGGCAAACACAGAGGACAGCATTCGGTGATAGTGCTGTTGTGTGGATCCGCTGAGCTTTCCGTCCGCCCGGACGTGTTCAGTAAACGCTTTGGAGAAAATCATCCCGGCGGCAGCGGCTACCTTCTCGGCAGTTTGGCGGCTGACAGGTTTGCCGTTACACAAGCCCCGCATGGTTTCTTCGCCTATCCCGGCGGCTTTCCGTACCTTTGCCCGCTGGCCCCGCGGCAGCTTTTTCAGCAGTGCGGGTGTAACCGTAAAAACGGAATCTTGCCGCACGCCGGTTTCATCAAGATTTTTATAAAAACTCATCAAGTGCGCGGGCCGGATTTCATCAAGGCGCATATGTCCCAGTGCTGCCGATACACGCGGGCGCATTCTGCGATAGTCGGAAACAGTTTTTGGTTTCAGCTGTTTTGCGGCATATTCAGAAAACCAGCGGTCTAAAAAATCGTCGAATTTTACACTGGAATCAGCAAGCAAGCCCTTCTTTACGGCTTCTTCAAATTCATCTGCTTTGCGCTGCACGTCTTTTTCGAGCTTGCGGCCGCTCAGTTCCGCCGGGGGTGTATAGGTCATGCAGCGGGTGACGTGCCGCCCGTTAACAGCATACCCGGCGGAAACGCGGATCAGATAAGAGGTGGAGCCGTCTTTTTTAGTCCGTTTCGTGATTTGAGCCATAAAAACCTCCTTTTGGTGCGTTCATATAAAATTTACAAATGATGAATTTAAGGCTTTACTTGTAAATAAAGTGGACAAAAATCCATAAAATCAACTATGAAACATTCTATTTAAAAATTCCCAGATGTATATAAAATGCGTGCTGAAATGCCCTGAAATCTCCTAAAATCTTATGAAAAACTAACAAAAATAAACTAGCAAATTGTCTTTTGAATGAATGTGAAAAATGTTTACATTGCGAGAAAATTTTTCTGTAATTAAATTACATGTAATCGCTATTTACAAAAACTGGAAGTTCGTGTATCATTGAACCACAACAACATTGATTGCAAATGTTGTAGTTTCATTATAACGGCTTGTTGAGCGATTGACAAGTCTGGAAAGGGTGGTTTTATGAATTATTTGTCCAGAATGAGCAGGCCGAACAATGATATCCGGGATGCATTGACGAGCGCAGGCTTTTTTCAGTGGGAGCTGGCCGCAGAACTTGGGCTGTCAGACGGAGCACTTTCTCGCAGGCTCAGGACAGAGCTGACTGCCAGCGAAAAGGAAACGTGTTTCAAGGCCGTCGAGCGGATGAAGGAGCAAAGAGAGCGGCGGGCTGAAAACCGGGAGGCATAAGCAATGGAGAATGCGATCAAGTACCCGCGCATGATAGGCGTGAAGGAGACGGCAGAGATTTACGGTGTATGTGCGTTGGCCGAGAGTCGATAAGTATCTCGCTGATTTGGGTTTCGCCACTTGTGGCGAAAGGCCCGACTACATCCCCGAGAACGTCTTCTACCGCCTGGGGAAGATAATACATTGCCCCCACTCCGTGAAACGCAGAGTGGGGGTACCGCGTGAAACACGATATACCACCTGCCGACAGAAGATCATCCGCAAGGGGTCGGCGTTTTACCGTATCCCTGTGCAGGTGATTTTCCATCAGTGGGTAGATCAACCATCCCGCTGCCCGGTTTTACGGCGTAGAGTGCCCCAAAGTAAAGCCTCCTTGCAAGGGGGTGAACGAATCGTCCCCCCCCCTCTGTCAAAACGACAGACCAGCCACGCGGGGCGTCGCGTTTCACGACACCCCTAAGCGGTGCGTTCTGTTTTAGAACGTACCCACCTTTTAGCTACGGAAAATTCCGTAACTAAGCATCACAGTCTAGGGGTGTTCTGTTTTGAAACACCCTTCATTTGGTGGCCGAATTTTCGGCCACCAAAGATCACAGCGCAGTTTTGCGCGCTGGTTCACAAGCCGCTGCACATCCGCCGGGGTGTCCCCAATTTTGGGGAGACCCAGAGCATCACGGTGACGCCGCCGGGATGTTTTTCACTCGCGTACATCTTCGTGACCTTACGAAAATGCTGACGTCAACAAAATCGCAGACAGCACAAAGCCCTCAGACCGTGACAGCTCACGTCTGAGGGCTTGTTTTTGCTTTGTGCGCCCAGAACGGCAGAAATGCCCTTGTAAGCGCGTCTTGCTTTATTCGATACTCTTGCCGTTCGAAATGCTGGAAGCGCTCTGCGCGGCCTCTTTAGGGCTTTCTACACTTTCTTGCCCGGCGTTGTAGACATCCAATGCTTTCAAGGCCTCTTCTCTGTCTGCATAGTAGCCGAGTATATCTCCGGCAACGTTCTTTGCGACATACGGTTTTGCACGCTTTCCCTGCAACTTGTAGACCGTCCCTGTGCCCTTCTGGCGGCGTTTTCGTGGGGGCTTTGGTCTTGCCTGCTGCTTCTTCCCGCACCACGGGCAGAACAAGGCCTCTTCCGGGATGGCCTTACTGCAGCAAGGTCGGATACACGCCTTTATCCGGCCAGACAGCTTGACAGGGATAGGCACGGCAGGAGCCTGTTTTACAGGAAGCCTCATGCGGCACCATGCGCAGAAAACAGAATCCGTGTCGGCAGGTGTTTCCCGGCGGCATCTGGGGCAGGTTGTGCGCTCTCCATCCCATACCAGCGGTGTATCCGGGTCTGTGGTCATGCTTGGCTGCTTCTTTCCGCATGACGGGCAAAACTTTGCGCCCTCTGGAATCTCTAGCCGACAGAAGGAGCGTACACACTTCATGAAAAACCATCCTTTCCGGCAGCACAGTCCACCGGGGCTTGTTACTCCTGGTAGAACTTGCCCAGTGCTTTGAGCAGCGGCAGAAAATCGTTGCAGATCTGTACAGCCACATCCTCCGCGGTCTTTTCATCGTAGACATGGGAGGTGATGTTGCGGGCTGTGATGATCTTGTTCCACTCGTCCGCATCTTGAATGATACCAGCGGCAAAGGCTTCTTTCAGCACGGCGCGCGGGGTGGCAATGGGCGTTGTGCTGCCCTGATCTTCCAGATATTCCTTGATGGACTTCCATGCCAGCTCCACCGTGAACTCAAACCGCTGGATCAGGCCGTCACGGTAAAGTGCATCCTGCTGGCTTTTCTGGTAGATAGCTACAGCCTGTTCCAGCTGCGCCAGTGCGCTCATATAGTGCTCAATGCGTTTCTCGCGATGCAGTAAACCCGGCTTATCACCGCAGACAGAACAGGCGTTTTCCATAATTATACCTCGTTTGTTTACTTTCCCGGCGGGCTTATGCCGCACATTCCAAAAACAAAAAGGCCGCTGCATCTCTGTAACGACCTAGTGCCAGGCGGGGTGACGCTTCCCGGATCTCCGAACGACGGGTGACGGCTGCCTGTTCCGTCCTCTGGCGGATTAAGTATCTGCTTCTTCCGGTTCACTTGGAAGATTCAACAACGCCTTCCAGTTTACCGGGAAGCCCATTCGGGACGGCTCCGCCGCCGGGTACTTCTTGAACAACTTTTCCATCGCACGGATGAGATTAAACTTTTCCGCATCCGGCAGCAGCTCAAAGATTGCATAGAAGTACGCAAACGGAGAGCTGTTATCCACATGCGCACGACGCATAACCAATGGCAGTTTAACCGCCGGGCTGAGTCTGGTGCGATTATAGAAACGGCCACCATGAGCAGCGATATTCCGAGCCACAACAGCACACTGCAGATAGTTTTCAATGTAAATCGACTTGCGGCCGTAATACTCTTGTGCAATGCCCTCGCGGTCTACTTCCAGCATGTTCTTGTAAAACAGCGAGAGTGTGCCGAATGTCATTTCCTCAATAGCTACCCAAAGCGGATACACACCCTGCTTATCTCTTTTGTGATGGACAATAAACGGCTCATCTGAGCGGGAGATTTCACGGTTCAGAGTGCTCAGAAATACGGCGTGATACCGTTCACTTTCAAAATTCTGGTTATTCAGGTAGCCAATGGGGCCATGCTGTCGAGCATGATAGTAGGCGATGTACGCTCTGGCCACGGTTTCAACGACTGCACCATACTTGAAAACGATGCTCCTGAACTCTTGGTCAAAGTCGTAAAGAGCCACCATATCCTGAAGCGTGACCTCTGGAAAGAATCGGTCATTCTCTCGCAGCGTCAGCGAGTACGCACTGAACCGATAATAGTTCATACGCTTCAAGACATCGCGGGCATAGACATCATCTGTGATGATCAGTCCTCTTTCACGAAGCAGCGCGATTTGTTCATCATAGCTCTTGAAGGGTTTCGTTTGGTCTGTTGTTGGCATGGTTTCACTTCCAATGTCTTATAAACAAAAAAATACCCGACCTAATGCGCATCGTTGAGAGGCCGGTCGGGTTTCATTGATGGTATTATACCCGATAGGCGGGCCTTTGTCAAGACCCAAAATAAAGTGTAGAACGATTCAACGACAAAAAATTGTTATTCCCCGGCGGTGTCCTCTGTGGGCACGTCTGCCGCTTCCGGGCAATGGGGCAATACGAGATCAAGACAAAACCGCTGGACACTCTTCCCGGCATCGGCAGCAGCCTTGCGAATGCGTGCGCCGTCCTCTTTAGAGGGCCGCAGCATGATATTATCCTGACGGCGGTTATAAGCCGCGTTGGCGCGCTTTTGAGCTTCACTTGTTGGCATAATCTCACCTCTTTATGATGATTATATCATATTCTAATATATACGTCAACATATACAATGTATCAAAAATTATACGTTAATGTTTGTAAAGAATGTCAATGGACAAATATGTATTAACGTATATAATAAAGACACAGCAAGGGAAGCACGACCGGAAGGCAAGGGGCGAAGTAAGAACCGGGAGCGCTGTAAGCCGTGAACGCATGCTAAGTCAGTAACCCACTTCCCGATCAGCTGTATAAAAGAAAATGGCGCGGTGCCCATCGCCAAACAGTCACCACGCCAAACCCACAACAGGGTCAAGCCCATTATACAGGAGCTGACCCGCAAAGTAAAGCGGAGGTCTTAAAATGAAGTACAATCTTTCCGAGATTATGCAGAAAATTCCTCGAAGGTGGTAGTCTTGTTCAGCACAGCGTAGATCTGCTTTCGCAGCTTGTCCAGCTCGGTCTGGTAGACGGTCTTGGTGGGCTGCTGCCCTTCGGCGGCAAGTTTGGCGTTGGCATGGTCGAGGCGGCGTTGTCCGCGCCGCTGCGCCCAATACTCGCGCTCCGAAACATGGTCGCCTTGGGCTTCCAGCAGATTGATCTGGTTCAGATCGGCTTG
>SFJM01000057.1 GCA_004555915.1 Clostridiales bacterium
CATAACGATGCAATGGCTCTTGGGGCATTGGATTATCTGGAGGAAAGTGGACGTATACCTGGAAAAGATGTTTTTTTATGTGCTTTTGGTGGCGGAGAAGATACATATGATGCCTTTAAGGACGGGCGTATCCAGGTACTGGTACAATTGGATGATCGTATGCTGGCAGAAAAAGCAAGCCAGGCAGCATACAAAATGATAGCTGCACCAAGGGCATCATTTGACTGGATCGTATCAGGGAAGGTACTGACAAAGGGGAATGGCGCATGATAAAAGGCAAAAAAACGCAAGAAATGCGCAGCATTCAAATCATGCTGCGTCAATCTCTTTTCCGAATCATCATTTGCATGGTCGTACCGCTTATTTTCTTGACGGCACTTCTGATAGGCTTGATTCTGCGATATGATGCCATGATTGCGGATCTCACATGTGCTTCACAGGCTACTGAAATTTTGGAGCAGGATTTAACCAATGAAGTCTGGCTGGTTATTTCAGGCCGTACTCCGTTTACAGAAGGCAAACAGAATGAATTATTAAACAATCTGCAAGATCAGTTGGAACAAATGCAGAACCAGTCAGCGGGTGAGGAGCAACGATATCTGAGTGCTGCTATACGCGCTACCAGAACAATAGAAGATTATCTGGAACAGCTTGAGAGACAAATGGCACAAGGGGAGGCAGTGAGCCGCAACGAAACCTTATATCGGGAAATTCATAATGTGGCACATCTGGCTTCTTCTATGATTAACCGGTATATGGAGACCCAAATTGTTAAAATGGGCGAGCTCAACGCACGGATTAAAGTTGGCATGTTGGTTGCTGCTATCCTGCTGCTGATATTTCTTGCTTCTATCATCCGTGCAGCCGTGCGTGATTTATTTACCGTTGATACCTCTATTCGGGAACCGATTTTTCAGCTTGAGAAAATGGCATCGCGTATTGCACAGGGTGACTTATCTGCCCGTGTACCACCGGCCAGGATTGAAGAGCTTTATCAGCTGACCGAAGATCTCAATACAATGGCATATCAGATTGATTGCCTGCTTCATGAAAGGATAGAACAGGAACAGATTGTAAAAAAAGCCGAGCTTCGGGCTTTGCAGGCACAGATTACCCCCCATTTTGTGTATAATACACTGGAAACGATTGTATGGCTGGCAGAGGAACAGCGCAACCGGGAAGTCATTGAAATGACAATGGCATTCACTGATTTTCTCCGGATTTCACTCAGCCAGGGACAGGATTTTATTACGGTGGAAAAGGAAACTCAGCATGTGCAGAACTACCTCAAAATCCAGTCCCTCCGTTACGGTACGATCATGCAGTATGAAATTGCCATTGACCACGGGATTGCAAAGTATAAAATGTTAAAGCTTATGCTGCAGCCATTAGTGGAAAATGCAATTTACCATGGCATCAAGTGCAAGAGGGGACGAGGGACGATCCGGGTGAACGGATACTGTAAGGATGGACAAATGCACTTTACTGTGAAAGATGACGGCCTTGGGATGACACCGGAACAACTGGATAAATTAAGACGCAGTCTGCGCGACCCGCATAAACATGATCCCAATAAAAAAGGCG
Organism: Clostridiales bacterium; assembly: GCA_004555915.1. Lineage (GTDB taxonomy): Bacteria > Bacillota > Clostridia > Oscillospirales > Butyricicoccaceae > Butyricicoccus_A. Next base: position 1,585 of record SFJM01000057.1, read on the forward strand.
GCTATGGGTTGCGCAATGTGGAGCAGCGCCTGCAGCTATATTATGGAACCGGTTTAACTATTGAAAGCGAGTACCGCAAGGGGACAACCGTACATTTCTGCGTGCCCTGCATGGAGGGAGAAGGATGAAGATATGATGAGAATATTTATTGCCGATGATGAGGAGATCATTCGGGATGGGATTCGGAACTGCATTGAAAAGGAAAAGGAACGGTTTCTGTTTGTAGGAGAGGCATCAGATGGGGAAATGGCACTCCCTATGCTGATGGAGATGAAACCGGATGTACTCATTGCAGATATTTGCATGCCATTTATGGATGGATTGGAACTGGCAAAGCTGGTGCGCCGTGCCATGCCATGGATGCGGATTATATTTTTAAGCGGGCATGATGAATTCGAATATGCACAACAGGCGGTTTCCATTCGGGCAGATGCCTACCTGCTCAAACCGATTGATTCTCTCAAGCTGGTGCGTACGCTTGAGGAGGTTGCCATGCGCATGGAACAGGAACAGCGGCAATATTTTAACGCAGCACAGAATGCGAGCCGTACGGAACAGGAATCTGAAGCACTGCGGGAGCACTTTTTGAATGCCTTGCTGTCCGGAGAGATCTCTGCAGCGGATGCAGCAGAACAGGGGATACAGTGGGGATTGCCGCTGGCGCCACGGCAATGTATCGTGTGCCTGATGCGTTTGGAACAACCGGGAAACACGGTGCAGGTGCGGGCATTGGCTGCACGTACATTTGAGAATCAGGAGGGAGTAATCTGGTTTTTCCGGGGAGGAGAGCGATTGATTCTGTTGCTTTGGGGAGAAACGGAAGAGGAAATTCGTGAGCGGGCATATGAGGCCGCACAGAATTTGCGCCATGAGATCCGACAGTTTTTGAATCAGGATACACTGACGGCCATCGGTATGCCCGTTGGCCGTGTCAGCGCGCTGCGTGAATCTTACCGTACTGCGAAAGAGGCGCTTTGGAGTGCCGCTGCCTGTGCTGAAGGCGGTGTGTTTGGCTATACGGATATTAAGTCAGGTAAACCACAGAAAAGCAACTTCGATTATTTTGCAGGAAGCACTTTACAGGATAAGCTGCGCCACATTACGCTGGAAGATGTGTCGCAGTTCGTAGATATTTACTTCGGCAATACCACGGAGCAGGATATGCAAAGTATGCTGTACCGGTATTATCTGCTGATGGATCTGCTGGTGACTGCGGCGCGGGTGGCAGGTGAGTTGGACAGTGGGGAAATTACAGCGCCCAATGATCCTCAGGCGGTGCTGCAATGTGCTGCTACGCTGGAGGGTACCAAAGAATATGCAGCTGAGGTGCTCGGACAGCTGGCACGCCTGTGCTACCGCCATCAGAACATTCGCTATAGTGCGGAAATACAACGTGCAAAGGAATTCATTCGTGCCAATTATAGCGACAGCAGTCTGTCATTACATATGGTTGCTGCCGAAGTCGGGTTTAGTCCCAACCATTTTTCTACTATTTTTTCGCAAGAGACAGGGCAGACCTTTGTGGAATATCTGACGCAGATCCGTCTGGAGGCCGCGAAGGAGCTGCTGCTGCAAAGTGATAGCCGTATGAGCGATATTGCTTTTACAGTGGGATACAGCGAGCCGCATTACTTCAGTTATCTGTTCAAAAAGCACGTCGGTATGACTCCACGGGATTACCGGGCCAGGAAAGACGAAGTAAAGGTATAAAATTTTTTCGGAAAATATTGTAATTTACGATAGCATATGTCAAAGGGAAGATAATTTATCGGAGCGTGCTCGGTAGAGTACGGGACGAGTATTTGTTACACTTTAGGGGCAGGGATAAACCATCTTTGCCCCGCTTCTGTCGAGGTAGAAAATATGAAAAAGATACTGTTATGTATTGTCTTTATGGGATTTCTTACCGGATGTGCTGTCCATACAACAGTTACCGAGCCGGAATCCGAACCCAGCGTGTCCACTGGACGGCCGGAGCCGGCCTATGACCGTTTATCCATCTACAGCGCTCTGCCGGAGGAAGAAATATTGGTTTATCTCAATGCATTTCGTAAAGATACGGGCATTACAGTAGACTGCCAGAGGCTTTCCGCGGGCGAGATGATTGAGCGGGTTCAGCAGGAGAGAGAGAACCCGAGGGTCTCGGTGATTCTTGGCGGTGCAGCAGATCATTATGTGCAGGCCAATGAGGAGGGCCTGCTGATACCATATCAAAGTCCGGAACTGAGCAATGTCCCGGAGCCCTGTCTGGATCAGGCACAGGTATGGAATCCGATTTATATTGGTGTGATCTGCTTTGCCTGTAATGAGGACTGGTTTTTACAAAAGAACCTGCCGTATCCGACCTGTTGGGATGATTTGACTGCGCCGGAGCTGGAAGGGCAGATTGTACTTGCATCCCCGGAGACATCCGGTACATCCTACACAATGCTCGCCGCACTCATGCAGCAGCGTGGCGAAGAAAAGGCATGGGAATACTTGCAGATGCTGGATGCAAATGTTGGATGCTATACCCATTCCGGCATTGAACCGGTAGAAAAAGTCAAGCAGGGGGAATTTGCTGTTGGAATTGTGTTCTCCCATGACGGACGCCGCGCTGCGTTGGACGGCTACCCTGTTATGCTGTGTTATCCGGAAGATGGCACCGGCTATGAGATCGGTGCATGTGCGTTGGTACGCGGCGGCCCTGTGAAAGAGCGGGAGAATGCAGAACGGTTCATTGACTGGATGACTTCGCAGCGTGGGCAGGAATGCTATATTGAAGCAAAGAGCAGCCGACTGCCTGCAAACAGTACGGCACGATCGGCGGACGGCCTGCCTGCTGTGAAGGACATCAAAACAGTGGAATATGATTTGGAATGGGCAGGGAGCAATCGGACACGGCTGATTGACGAATTCCAGAGACGGTTTCCAGGCGCGCAGACTCGAAAGAGTTTATCATAAACGCGGCGGTGCGGCAGAAGCCGGGCCGTAACAAACAGAAAAGGAGAGAAGAAAAATGAAACATCATTTGTCGTGGCGAAGGCGGCTGCTCAGTATGCTGCTGGCTCTGGCGATGGTAGCCACTGTCGTGCCGGCAACTGCCGGAGCGATTGGGGCAGAAGACACTGGAGAATTCCTTAACGGCCCATATCTGATGACTCCGAAGTCGGACAGTATGGTTGTCGTCTGGGAACTGGATGAGCCCGTGAAGTCCACCATTACATACGGCACCGGAGCAGATGACATGCAGACGGTTGACGTACCGGTAGAGGAGGGCGCAGAATATAAGGGAGAAGCGATGCACATGTATCGCGCCCGTCTGACCGGATTAAAGCCGGGAACAACATATTCGTATACGGTCGCTACCGAAGATGGACAGACAATGGAAGGCCATTTCCGCACGCTGAGTGAAAATCCGGATGAGGTTCGCTTTGTGTTGGTCAGTGATACCCATCGTTTTGAAACCGCTGAGCAGGTTTCCGAGGCGATTGAAGCGTTCGACCCGGACTTTATCCTGCATACCGGCGATATGGTTGAGGGTACCGGATCCCAGAAGGATCAGTTTTCTTATTGGTTCCGCAATGTTGGAAGTTTCCTGCACAATGTGCCGGTAATCTACAACAGCGGCAACCATGATTACGGCGTGTATTTCGACGAATATGTAACCAAGGTACAGAAGGAGCAGTATCACTCCAATGAAACCGGACGCAATGTATCCTTTCGTTACGGTTCGGTTCATTTTGCCATGGTGGACAGTAACCCGTGGTCGCTGTTTGAACTGAATTCGTCGGCTGGCGGACAGGTTGACCCGTCGACCAAAGCAGTTGTCGATGAGTCGCTCAACTGGCTGAAGGATGATCTTGCATCTGATGCAGCCAAGACAGCAGATTTCCGCGTGCTGACCATGCATCATCCGTACGAGGATGGCCTGACCCGCAAATACATTCCTTCGATTGCAGAGGAAGGCAATGTCAACATCATGTTCAGCGGACATACACATCTGTATTCCCGCTACGCGTCCGCAAACCCGGAACGCGGTACGAACACGCTCTATGTGACACAGGGCGATGCGCGTATCGGCGATGGCAAGATTGATACTGGCAAGGCGGATCAGCGCTTGGATGACAATTACCCGAACCTTCTGGCAACCGGCAAGGGAGATATGCTGGAGGTCACCGTCAAGGACGGTAAGATGACCTATTCCAATATCGGCCTGAAGGGCGATACAGAAGAGGTATATGAGACTGTTTCGCTGTCTAAGGATGGCCAGCAGCTTGCATATGACAACATTTCGATCACTCCGGACAGCATTCAGTCGAGTGATAAGGTGACTGTTTCTGCCAAGGTAACCAACATCGGCACCGGTCTGGCAGCTGCACGCATGTGCATCAACGACAACGGAAACAAGCGGTGGCTGTACCAGTTTGGACAGGCAGGCAAGGAACGCGTCGTCGCGCTGGAACCGGGAGAATCGGCAGAACTGTCGGCGCAGCTGGAGCTGACTGAGTTGGGCAAGCACACACTGGAGTTTGCTGGTTATACCCGTGCAGTCAATGTTACGTTCCGCGAGGCAACCTATGTGTACAACAATCTGCGCACCAAACTGGGTGACGGTGAGGTCAGCGATCCGAACAGTGACCTTCTTTGCGTAAAGGCAGATGTGAAGAACATCGGCAACGAAGTCGGCACTGCGACAGCAACCCTGCTGGTAAATGATAAGGAAATCGAGAGCAAGCCGGTTCATCTGGAAGCAGGACAGACTCGTTCCGTTGAATTCCGGTATACCTTCCCGGCTGGCGGAACATATACTGTAAAGATTGGCTCCTCCGCAGAGCAGAAGGTTGCCGTTCTTGGTTCCATTCAGGGCACCCCTATCGTCAGGGATAAGTCTGGTTTGGGCAATGATGGTATCATCCGCGGTAACCCGACCCTTGTCAAGTATGATGGTGGCTGGGGACTGTCCCTTGACGGTGTAGATGACTATGTTGAAATTCCGGATAACAGGAATTATGTGATTGATAACGGCGTAACCGGTATGGTCTGGGCGAATGTCGATCGTCTGGCAATGGGAGATGAATGGGATCATAACCCGCTGCTGATGAAGGGCGCCTCTATCAGTTATGGTACAAACTATCTGTTCCGCATGGCTGTCCGCAAGACAGGCATGGTTACTTATGGCATTGGATTCGACAATGATAATGGCGAATATTTCTGGAATGATGATGAGTCAATTGAAGGTGCAGGCGTGCAGCTTGGCAATTGGGTACAGTATACCGGCGGCTTTGATCGCGCAACCGGCGGCACAAGCTGGGAAAATACCAAGCTCAGCGGCCAGATTGACGCGCCGGATTTCGATTCCGTCATTAAAAACTGGGAAGGCAAATCTATGTATTCCGGTTTTTCCTTCCACCGCCACCTGCTCAGCAACCGGGGCCGCGGCAAGACCCATACCATGCTGACTGGTGATATCGGCCAGATCCGCTTCTACAATGCAAAGCTGAGTGAAGAATCCAATAAGACTATTTACAGCAATCCTTCCGACAAGGGACCGCAGGGCGAAAACCTGGTTGTATGGCTGGATTTTGCACCGGAAAATATTGAGACCGATGGCATGCATGTCACCGAATGGCGTCCGGTTATCGGTAATCTGAAGGAATTCTCCTATGAAACCGAAATTACCGGCGCTGCTTCGGCAAAGGCTGTCATTGAAATCTCAGACGATGGCGAGACTGTCAAGGCATCCAGAGAAGTAGATCTGGCAAACGGCAAGGGCACACTGGATTTGACCGAACTGGGGCGTGCAAAATATGTTCGCGTCTGTTCCAGACTCCATTCTTCTGTTACAGAGGATGCAACCGATGTACCGGTTCTCAAGTCGTATACGGTTGTTGCAGGCAACTGCAATACCTGGAGTACACTGGCAGACTGGAACAGAGGAACCTTTACCGGTGCCGCTGGTTATGAATCTGACGACGTATTCAATGATTATGCAAACGATTATGACGACTATTCCGGCGATGCTGATGTATCCGAAATCCCTGTTGGCAGCGATGTCGCAAAGGACCATTGGGCATATCCGTACATTCAGAAGCTGATTGAACAGGATGTGCTGCATGGTGACAGCGGAACCGGCAATATCCGTCCGAATGACCCCATTTCACGGGAAGAAATTGCAGCCGCATTGCTGAATGCATTGGATATTCCGGTCGACAAGACTGGCGAGATTGCCGCAGGAGACAAGTCCTCAGAATGGGCAAAGGATGTCCTTGCAACAGCCAAAGCTTATGGCGTTATGGTAGGTGATGAAAAGGGCCACATGAATGGCCAGCTGAATGCAACGCGTGCAGAATTTGCTGCCATGATCGTCAATGTTACTGGAATTAAGGCGGCTGATACTGCTGACCTGAAGAAGTTCTCGGACAGCACATCCGTTCCCAAATGGGCGCGCAACAGCATGACAGCAATGGTTGAGAAGGGGATTCTCTCCGGATATCCGGACAACACGCTGCGTCCCAATGCACCAATTACCCGTGCAGAAGCTGCTACCCTGATCCAGAAGGTAATCAGTAATAACTGGTAACTGGTGAACATGAAATCCATTCACGTATAAAAGAGCCGCCATGCCGGTGCAGTCGTGCACTGACATGGCGGCAAACTTATTTTAGCATATACCATCCTTGCCTGAGTTCCAACGATGGTTAAGGGGGGAAGATGACCGGAATTACCGCGGCAGGCTGAACAAGAAAGGCGGCAAGTCGGTAACAAGCCAGCAGTCAAACCGGTTTGGATTTGAAGATGCAGAACTGTTGTTTTATAAAACGGTGTACAACACAAAACAAAACAGGTACAATAGAAACAGAAACCCAATACGACAGGAGATGGCATGATGGAATCCATATATGATTGTTATACCTTATCCAACGGCGTGCGCATTCCGTGTGTGGGCTATGGAACCTATAGCAATCCAAATA
>SFJM01000058.1 GCA_004555915.1 Clostridiales bacterium
ATACCATATCTTGTAGTTCTATACCATTCTTTCCTCTAGTTTTCGGACAGTCTGCAAGTCAATTCCGAGAAATAAAATTGACAAAGATGTGCCTTTAGAACCTGTTTATTTGTGACAATCAGGAGGTTTTTTCGACTTGTGCAGCAATCTCAGCATAGGAGTAAGTCTGTCCCTCACGAATAACAGAAATGCCATCACTGGAGCCAATCTGTTCGTGATACCGATTGACAATGACATCACAGTATTTTTCATCCAGTTCAATGGTGTGGCAGATGCGTCCGGTCTGTTCACAGGCAATCAGTGTGGAACCACTGCCTCCGAACGGGTCGAGGACGATGCAGTTAATCATGCTGGAATTCATAATGGGATACGCGATGAGCGGAACGGGCTTCATGGTTGGGTGGTCGCTATTTTTCTTTGGCTTATCAAATTCCCAGATGGTAGTCTCCTTGCGGCCTGCATACCACTGATGTTTTCCGGATTTCTTCCAGCCGAACAGGCAAGGCTCATGCTGCCACTGATAAGGGCTACGGCCCAGCACCAGCGACTGTTTTTTCCAGATGCAAGTGCCGGAAAGATAAAACCCAGCATCAGAGAAGGCCTTACGGAAATTCAGCCCTTCAGTGTCCGCGTGGAACACATAGATGCTGGCGTCATCTGCCATTGTATGTTCCATCTGTGTGAAAGCGTCCAGCAGGAACTGGTAGAAGGCATCGTCTGCCATGTTGTCGTTCCTGATTTTTCCGGCGCTGCCCTGATAGTTGACATTGTACGGCGGATCGGTCACTACCAGATTGGCTTTTTTGCCATTCATCAGAAGATCATAGCTTTCTGCCTTGGTACTGTCGCCGCAGAACAATCGATGGGAGCCAAGGCACCAGAGGTCACCGGTTTTGGAGAAGGCCGGCTTTTTCAGTTCGGCCTTAACATCGAAGTCATCCTCCTTTACATGGTCTCTCACATTATCCCTGAAAAGATCTTCCAACTCTGCGCAATCAAAACCCGTGAGAGCAACATTAAAATCCGCTGCCTCAAGGGATTCGATTTCCAGCTTTAACAGTTCTTCATCCCAGCCAGCATCCTGTGCAAATCGGTTGTCTGCAAGGATATAGGCCTTCTTCTGTGCTTCAGTCAGGTAGTCCACAAACACACAGGGAACTTCAGCAATGCCTTCTTCTTTTGCAGCCATCACACGACCATGTCCAGCAATAATACCGTAATTGCAGTCAATAATAACCGGGTTGATGAAGCCAAACTCACGGAGACTGGAACGCAGCTTGGTAATCTGTGCTGCCGAGTGGGTTCGTGCATTGTTGACATATGGTACCAGCTTTTCCAAAGGTACCAGTTGCATTTCAGTCGTCGTTTTATTCATAATCAGGTTCCTTTCCGTGCCCGGAGCAGTCTCTCCATGACATCATCCTGTGGAGTAACACCAGTGTATTCGCTGGCACAATTTTCTTTAACGATTTGATAGATTTCCATCCAGAGCCGATTGGTTTGGCTCATGAAGTTCTGGCTCATCGCCACATAGGGCGACTGGATTGCATTGCCTGTGGTCGGATGTTTGGCAAGGAAGCCAAACTCGGTAATCGCTTCTTCACACTGTATCCATCGTGCCACACTCATGGCGTAGCGCTCCAGCAACTGCGGCGATACCAGCGATGCGCATTTGCGCTCCGCCAGCCACTCCCATGTTGCTTTGTAGACTTCCTCGGCCACCAGCGGCTTTCCGTCCTTCTGGGTAGCAGAGAGCATTTTAGATGGTTTGGGCATCGGCTGACCTTCTAAATCGGCTGCGTTATGATCGAAGTCAATGACAGTCAACGTTCGCTTGCCCAGATTTCCCTCAGCAATCTTGTCAGCTAAGGGCTTCTTCTTGGCTCCAGCACCTATCCGAGCGCCACCACGGTTAGTTCCGTCCTTAGCCATTCTCTATCCACCTCCTTGGTGGGCCTTATATACCCCGTTTGAAACCGCGAATTTGTGCGCGAAACCCCACGCCCGTTCCCCGGTGGGAAGGCCGCAGAGATTTGACCCGCCCCTGGGGTCAGTGATTGTGCCATCTGTCACCGCGCTCCGCATGGATTCTGGCATGGCACGGCTTGCAGAGGGCAATCAGATTCTCCCGTGCGTGTGTACCGCCTTCGGACAGCGGTTTGATGTGGTGAATCTCCTCCGTCTTGACATAGCGGCCTTCCTTCAGACACAGTTCGCACAGCGGATGGGCGGCGGCATAGCTGTCGCGGATGCGCTTCCAGGCTCGACCATACCGGCGCTTGGTTTCCGGGTCGCGACCATATCTTTCATACCGTTTGGCTTCCAGCTTGGCGTGTTCCTCACAAAATCTGCCGTCTGTCAACTTGGGACAGCCTGGGTAGGAGCAGGGGCGCTTTGGTTTTCTTGGCATCTGTTCACCTCCATCCGGGCATGAGAAAAGCCCCACGGGATTGCTCCCATGAGGCCCGGCCCATGTATCATTTTCGCTTTTCGCTATTGTAATAATATCATAAGAAGCGGCTGTATTACTATGGACGTTACTGTACACCTTCCGGTACAACCACACAGGCCAGCGCCTTTTTGTGGAGCTTGAAGATGTTGTCGATGCCGTAGTTCATGTCTACCGCAATCTGCTCCCAGTGCAGGAAGCAGAGGTAGCGCTTCTCCAGAAGAGTCTGATATTCGGGATTATCCACAGCCTTGACGACCGTCATGATTTCTCGCTTCAGATCCACCAACGCATCAATGTCCCGGTTGATCTCCGCCTGCAGGTCAATGATCTTATCGATGGTGTCTGCCATCGGAGAGGTTGACCGGCTGGGATTATGGGGCATCCCGGAGATGGTGGTGGTGCATTTGGTAGCGAGGTCATTCAGGGACGCGACCTGTTCAATCTTGCTGTCGATCCGCTGGTCCAGCCGGTAGGCCTGACTCAGGTATTCCTTTGCCGTCATCTCTGCACCTCCAGTTCTGCCTTGACTGCATCAATCAGTCCGGACTGTATCTTTTCCTTGCTCTGCAGCGCCTTCAACACCCGGTTGTCGATGGTGCCGTCCGCGATGATGTGGTGAATGACCACCGTGTCCTTCTGTCCCTGTCTCCAGAGGCGGGCGTTGGTCTGCTGGTAAAGCTCCAGCGACCAGGTCAGCCCGAACCAGATGAGAGTGGAGCCGCCTGCCTGCAGATTGAGGCCGTGGCCAGCAGACGCAGGATGAATCACGGCCACCGGGATCTTGCCCGCGTTCCAGTCGCGGATATCTGCAGCGGTCTTGATTTCCCGGACGGTGAACCGCTGCTTTATCCGCTCAAGGTCATGCTTGAACCAGTACGCCACCAGAACCGGTTTGCCATTAGCTCCTTCAATCAAATCCTCAAGGGCATCCAGCTTTCGGTCGTGAATGTGGATTTGATTTTTGTCCTCATCGTAAATGGCGCCGTTTGCCATCTGCAGGAGCTTCCCGGACAGAGCCGCGGTATTGGCGACAGAAATATCGGTCTCCGGCAGCTGCAGCACCAGCGTTTGCTTCAGCTCCACATATCGCTCTCGCTCAGAATCAGAGAGCTCCACGGTGTAATTGTTCATCACCAGCTCCGGCAGCTTCAAATGGTCACCGGCCTTCATGGAAATCGTGATATCTGAAATCTGCTTATATATCTGCTCATCGGCACCGGGCAGGAGCCGGTAGGAGTAAATAATCTGTCCGTTCCGCTTATCCGGCATAAAGTAGGTGTTTCGATACACACCGATGAAGCGACCGAGGCGCTTGCCCATATCCAGCAGCTTGAACTCGGCCCACAGGTCCATCAGTCCGTTGGAGGACGGTGTACCGGTCAGGCCGATGATCCGACGGATGCCGGGCCGTACCTTCATCAGAGACTTGAAGCGCTTGGACTGGTGGTTCTTAAAGGACGAGAGCTCGTCGATCACCACGGTATCGAAGTCAAACCGGAAGCCGCTCTGTTCCACCAGCCACTGTACATTTTCGCGGTTGATGATGTAGAGGTCGGCGCTCCGGGAGAGGGCAGCCTTTCGCTCTGCCTCGGTTCCGACTACAACGGAATAGGTCAGCAGCTGCAGATGCTGCCATTTCTCAATTTCCGCAGGCCAGGTATCGCGGGCCACACGCAGCGGCGCGATGACCAGAACGCGGCGGGCCTCAAAGCTGTCAAACAGCAGGTCCATCATGGCGGTGAGGGTGATGCTTGTCTTGCCGAGACCCATATCCAGCAGCACCGCCGCTACCGGATGGGTCTTGATATATTCGATTGCATAGCGCTGATAATCATGTGGCTCGTATTTCATCAAGGATACCTCCAATCTGGCTGATGTCGTCCAGCACGTAAACGGCGAAGCCCAACTGCCGCAGCAGCCGGTGTCGGGCTTCCTGCAGAGGACGCGGCACCTTTCCAGGAGCCTTGACCTCCACAAACCCGATATGGCCACCGGGCAGCAGTACGATCCGATCCGGCATGCCATCAAATCCCGGGCTCGTGAATTTCGGTGCCAGACCGCCGGACTGCCTGACCGCATCAGCAAGGTGTTTTTCTATGATCTTTTCTCGCATAATTGCCTCCTCCATCAGGTCGTAATAGCCGGAGGGTTAACCTCGTGACACGTCATATCTAAAACTTTTCTTAGGCTTTATTTTTTAGTCCTAAGAGACTTTTTGTATATGACCTTAATCGAGGTTAACCCTCAGCTGTATCAGCTCAGGAAATTCTCAAAATCTCCATCGTCAACCTTCAGGCGCAAGCCCTTAAAGAAACGCTTGTTCTTTACCTTAATACGCTCAAAACCGGCATTCTCTAATGCAAAATAGAAGTCGGCGGTACTGCGGATATACTCGTTGGTGTCGGTACAGTAATTGCGATATGCCTGATACAGTGCAGAGGAGCTTTCTCTGTAGCTGCTGTCGGTCTCACACTTGTCCTCCATGAAGTGACCGAACCAATCGTTCTGGCTGCGGTATTCATCAATGGCCCTCTGCACGCACTCCGGCACCGGGATATGGTAGTCCAGCTCAATGACCTTTTTGGCACCCTCGATGACCCACGCCAGAATGCTTTCACCGGCATTGTCATACAGGAACTCACTGTAATTTTTGATGTCGCTCTTTCCGATGATCTTGGCATTGAACGGGATCACGATCAGGCGACGCCAGATGCCGTCATCGGATGCGCTGACGCGAGGAAGATGGTTGGTATACAGCACCAGCGTGTGGCAGGGCTTAAAAGAAAACGGGTCCTTGTACTTTTTCTCCGCAAAAACATCATCGGTGGAACAGAGCTGCTTGACAGTAGAATCGTTCAGACGAGCGCCTTCCTGCATCTCCGCTGCAATGAGCAAACGCTTGCCCTTGACCTCAGCCATTTCCGGTTTAATGTTTCGGCGGCACCCAACCGTCAGCGTATCTGCGGAGATGTTGCCGGAGTAGAGCCCCAGCACACGGGAGATCGCATTCCAGAAGGTGGACTTACCGTTGCGGCCATCGCCGTAAGCGATTATCAGAGCCTCCACATATACCTTGCCGATAGCAGCCAGTCCGCAGATCATCTGAACATAGTCAATCAGCTCCTGATTGTTCTGGAAAATGAGATTTAAGCTGTCCAGCCAAATCTGCTGACCTTTCTGGCCCGGAGCTACGCTGGTAATCTTGGTGATGAAATCCTCCGGCGAGTGTTCTCTGGCACCGGCCATACCCTTGCGCAGGTCGTAGGTCGCTTCGGGCGTACACAGGGCGAAGCAGTCAGCATCCAGATCACGCGGCGAAATCTCCAGCATTGGGTGGGATTCCTTCAGCGTGGAGGTGATGTACTTGGAGTCGCGGCGTTTAATCGCAAATGCCTGATATGCCTTTGCCGCCAGAAAATCCTGATAGGCAGCAAGCTGGTCGTCGTTCATCAGTTGCTCGGCCTTGGACTTGGAGGTGCCGTCAAGGATAGTCTGCGCACCACAGTTTTTCATCTTCTCCAGCGCCGCCATCAAGTCATTGCTTGCTTCCCTCATCTGGCGGCGGGTCAGTTCGTGCGCGACCGCCTGTGCGCCCGGTTCGCTTTCCTGCCAGTAGTGATCAGAGTAGCGGATGAAGTGGGTGGCCGGAGAGTAGCGCAGCTCCTTGGAGAAATACTTCGCCAGCACCTCGGCCTGTCCGACATCGGAGTAGTCGCCGGGTTTATAGCTGGACGGATCGTTATAGACCTCCGGTGCCACATAGCCCTCCTGCTTGGAGAGCCTTGCATAAAAACGCTGGGCGCTGTGCCAGATGGTGGCAAGCTCGATATGATCCAGTGGCGGCTGACATTTTGCCGCTTCTTCTAAAAATGCCTGATAGGCTTTCTCGCTGTCACCGTATTTCTTGATGACCTTACCGGCGAAGCGGGACAGGGTCGCATTGCGGCTGCCTTCCGGGATAACGGAGTTGTCATACTGGCCCTGCGCCACATCCTCGTCGAAGATGTCCTCATCGAGATATTCGGTCAGATTCATGCGGCCCGGATACAGAGCTACCTCCGTAGCAGCAGTGCCGAAGAAGAAACGAGCGGCATCCAGAGCTTGCGTATCGAAATACGGAAAGATAGAGTTGACCAGCTTTTTCATGTCACTATACAGAGTGGCATCTACAACATAGTCAATCGGAAACAGAACATGGAACTTCGGCCTTGCGGCTTTGCCGTTCTTCTCACGATTGTGGAAGCGGCTGTAATGGATGGCGAAGGTCACACCGGGAAAAGCCTGCATGACATCATCGGGAGTGACCCAATCCTCCGGCTTCTCGGAGTGGTCGTTGTCACAGTCCACGGGCAGGCAATCGCTGCCGATGAAGTTCTCGCCATTGCGATAGCTGTTCTTGTATTCGGCACAGACATAATCGTGACAGATAGCTGCCTTCAGACTGGCCTCGTCCAAGATGACATGTTTATGCGGATAGGAGCAGTTACCGGGATTGCCGGTGACCTCCGCGCTGTAGAGAGTAAACATCAGTCAAATACCTCCTTGGATTCTTCCTCCAGCACCTTGGTGATAAACTTGAGGGCACGGATGGTGGTCTCCAGCTCACAGTCGCCGCCGAGGGAGACTTCAAAACCGGTGCAATCACCAAAGCGGTCTCTCAGGACACGGACATCCATATCTGTGCAGGCTGCGTCCTTGATACTGAAGTAGGTGCGTCCGCCGTGGCCGGTGTCGCCACCCATATAGCCGGTGGTACCAGCTTCCACTTCGAGGATGTTGCAGCTCACCACATCACGGGAGTAGGTAGTGATTTCAGTGCCGTCCTTCAGGCGACGGCGATTTTCCTTGATTCCATACATAGTCTTAGACCTCCTGACATTCTTCGGTGAAGTAGCGCAAGCGGTAGTTCTTCCACTTGGCTCGGTTGATTTCAGCTTGCATCCCGGCAGAGATACGCTTGCCGAACACCCAGACCTCAGAGCACTTGCTCATCAGGGCGTTACCGAAGAACAATCCAAGCTGGCGCTCGTTCGGGTCGGCATCGTCCAGAAACTGTGGATAAAGCAAATGTGGCGCGATGGGGATATAGCCCTTGTCCACGGCAAACCGGCTGTAGCGTCTGGCGGCATCTACGTTTCCTGCGATATCCCCAGCATAGGGAGAGCAGATGTAGACGATGGGCCGGAACGCACGACCGGAGCGCTGTTCCTGTTCGACTTTCTTGATGGCCTCGTATGCCGTCAGGTCAAGGTAGCCTTCGCTGTTGCGCATATTGACACTCATGCTGCGGTTCCTCCTTTCCGGGCGGACATAGAAAAAGGCGTCCACCTCTGCTTCCCACTGAAGGTGAACGCCCGATTTGAGCGGATGAATATCAATCTTTTTTGTAAAACGGTGTGGCGTAGCCGTCTGCACGGAGCAGCAGTCCCTTCGCCCACGGTGGTGTCCGGCCCATCTGCTCACAGACAGCATCCAAGGACATACGTGGGTTGGCCTCGATGACCAGCTCATCATGGATATGCATCACGATGGAGCAGCACCGGAGCGTTCGCATGGCGTAGCAGAGGATGTCGCGGGCTGTAGCCTGTACGATGTTCTCCACGAACTTGGGGCCATAGGAATCCAGCCGTTCCCACTTCTTCATGGAGCCGATGCCTTCATAGGTGATGCATTCGCCGCCGAACTTGTTCGTTCCCACCTTGGGCTTCACATAGGCCAGCTTCCTCCCGGAGGGCAGGGTGATGAGCAGCATCCCGCTCCGGCAGGAAAAGGTCAGGCCATAGTCCGTAGTGGTGTGCTTGTATCGGACGGCTTCCATAACGGCTCTGTCCACAGCCCACCAGAATTTCACGATGTTCGGATTGGACTGCCGCCATGCGTCCACCAGCTGTGGGAGCTCCTCCTCGGTCAGC
>SFJM01000059.1 GCA_004555915.1 Clostridiales bacterium
TGAATAATCCGGTCTCCATGTCCCCACTGTCCGGAGATAGGAAACCGCAAATCCGTTTTTAAGGAAACCGCCATTCCGGTGGTGGAAACCTTTATCATAAATCCCTTAGAATGTAATCATGCACCAAAAGGTGTAAATACATTCAAAGGAGGTCATGACTATGACCAAGTATCGAGAGATTCTCAGACTTAGTGGTCTGGGACTCAGTCAGCAGAACATTGCCGACAGCTGCAATGTCTCCAAGAAAACGGTCAATCGCGTTTTAAAGCGAGCTAAGGAATTAGATATCTCCTGGCCACTTGATGAAAGCGATACCGATGCTGTACTTGCAGAAAAATTTTTTCCTTCTGTAAAACAAGTCACATCCAATAAAAGAATGCCTGACTACGCTTACATCCGCAAGGAGCTGCTTCGCAACGGCGTAAGCAAAAAGCTCCTATGGACGGAATACATGGAGGATTGCCGTGCCAATGGCGAAGAACCGCTCATGTATTCACAGTTCTGCTATCACATCCAACAGGATGAGCAGAAACATCGCGCTACCATGCATATCAACCGTAAACCCGGTGAACAGGTTGAAGTTGACTGGGCAGGTGATCCTGCAACAGTCATTGATCCTGATACCGGCGAAATCATCAAAGCATACATATTTGTCGGTGTAATGACTTACAGCCAGTATGCATACGTGGAAGCATTTCTGGACATGAAACAGAAATCATGGATCAATGCACATGTCCATATGTACGAATATTTTGGCGGTGTCGCCAGAATCCTCGTACCGGATAACTGCAAAACTGCAGTTGTTCACAATGGCGGATGGAAAGACCAGCAGATCAATGAAACCTATCAGAAACTGGCTGAGCATTATGGCACTGCTATTATTCCGGCGCGTGTCAGGGCTCCCAAGGATAAGCCGAATGCTGAAGGAACGGTAGGAAATATCTCTACCTGGATAACAGCAGCACTTCGGGATGAACAGTTCTTCTCCCTTGCCGAATTAAATCGTGCAATCAGAGACAAGCTCGAACTGTTCAACCAAAGGCTCTTTCAAAAGAAAGAGGGTAGTCGGCGAAGCTTATTTCTTGAGGAAGAAAAACCATTGCTGGCACCATTACCTTCTACCCGTTTTGAACTGAGCGACTGGAAGACAGCCACCGTCCAGTTCAATTATCACATATCTGTGGATGGAATGCTATACTCAGTTCCTTATGAATACATCAAAAAGAAAGTGGATGTAAAGGTAACAGATACCACTATTGAAATTTTCTACAACCATAACCGCATTGCTTCCCACCGTCGTCTGAAAGGACGCCCCGGGCAGTACAGCACGGTCACGGAACATATGCCGGAAGACCACCAGAAATATCTGGAATGGAACGGCGACCGGTTCCGCAAATGGGCTGAGCGGATTGGCATAAATACGTACACTGTGGTCAATGCAATACTGACCTCCAAACGTGTGGAACAACAGACCTACCGAAGTTGTATGGGACTTCTGAAGCTTGCTGGGAAATACTCAGATGCATTGCTTGAAGCAGCCTGTAAAAAGGCATTGTGCTATACATCTTCGCCCAGTTACAAGAGTATTAAAAACATCCTTGTAACCGGTTCTGTAAAGCCGGAATCAAAAACTACTGAATCCACGACCACACATAAAGCACACGGCATCACAAGAGGTGCCGATTACTATCGGAGGTAAACACATATGACAAATCAGAGTACAATTGATAAATTAATTGAAATGCGCCTTACCACTATGGCAGATGCATTTCGCAACCAGCTGGATGATTCTAAATTTAAAGAAGTGCCATTCGAGGATCGCTTCGGTATGCTGGTGGACATCGAATACAGCAATCGTAAAAATAATCGTCAAAAACGGCTGATCCGTAACGCTGGATTCGACCAGCCGGAAGCAAATATCATGGATATCAACTACACTTCCGGACGCAAGCTTAACAAGGATCTTATTAACCGGCTTGCAACTTGCGAATATATATCTGAACACCGGAATCTCTTTATCACCGGTGCTACAGGCTGTGGTAAAACTTACATGGCCTGTGCCTTTGGCATGGAGGCATGTAAGCAGTATTTCAATACCAGGTATGTCCGTCTTCCTGATCTGCTTATTGATCTGGAGATGGCACGGACAGATGGCAGCTACAAAAAAGTCATGGCTAAGTATGCCAATCCCGTTGTCCTGATTCTGGATGAATGGCTTCTATTGAAACCAACGGATTCAGAACAGAGGGATATCTTCGAACTACTTCATAGGAGACGTAAGAAATCTTCAACGATTTTCTGCTCCCAGTATGAATTCGAGGAATGGTATGACCAGCTCGGCGGTGATGACAGTCCTCTGGCAGATGCAATCATTGACCGCATCGCTCATGACAGTTATCGCATCAACATCACAAGCATTGATGCCGAACATGACATCTCAATGCGTGAAGTCTATGGATTAGACAAAACATTACGCGAGTAAACTCGCATAAGCGGTTTCCGTTAGTCCGGACAGGCGGTTTCCTGCCTGCCGGACTTGCGGTGTTATCGCACAAGAATATTCAATTTATCTATCTGACCAGTATTATGGATTTATTTTCCAGAAAAATCATAGCCTGGACGCTTTCAGAAACACTGGAAGTATCTTACGTGATTGATACTATAAACAAAGCCAAAGCTCGCCGAAATATCGATCAACCATTAATTATCCATTCGGATCGTGGCAGCCAATATGTTGCAAAGGAATATAAAAAAGCAACCGAAAATATGCAGCGCAGTTATTCGAAGAAAGCTTTTCCGTGGGATAATGCATGCATTGAATCCTTTCATTCTATTATCAAACGTGAATGGCTCAATCGCTTTAAAATTCGCGACTATAAGCAGGCATACCAGTTGATTTTTGAATATCTGGAAGCTTTCTACAATACGAAACGAATTCATAGCCATTGCAACTATATGTCGCCAAACGAATTCGAACGAGTGTATGAAAGAACGCACACTGAGGCTGAGCTTCTGGCAGGTTAAAATGGGGAGAAATTTCTCATTTTAACTTGTACTAAATCTTGACATAGGACCAGCTGTTCTTCTTCGCGATATTATAGCAAATGGGCTTTGTGTTGTCAATGTAAAGAGAAGCGAGAGCGAGAGCGAGAGCGAGAGCGAGAGCGAGAGCAAGTATCGACCAGTGTACCAAATTTCGCTTTTCGCTCATTTGCCCCCCGGTCAGATACTTGTTGGGGTTGCCACCCCAAACCCGCCTTTTGCGGCTTGCGCCGCCGAAAAATCCCCGCAAATATTTTTTCGGATTTTTCAAAAACAGTTCCGATTTACACCCTGTTTTTCTCCTATCAGTGAGAGGACAAACCGCAGCAAACGAAAGGAGTTGAGCCACCATGACACGCAAGACCTACAACACCCCCAAGCGGAAATGTGTTGTCAAGACCCGTCTGACCGAGGACGAGCGCAGAGCCTTTGAGGACAAATGCGCCGCCCTCTCCATGAGCCAGTCGGAGTATATCCGGCAAGCCGTTTTTTACAGCCGGATTTCCCCTGTTATCCGGGTAACTGCCCACAGCGAGGAAATGCTCACCGCCGTATCTTCCCTTGTGGCGCAGTACGGGAAAATCGGCAGCAACTTAAACCAGATCGCCCGGTATCTGAACGAATACGGCGCACCCTACAACGCCCTGTCCAGCGAAGTGAGAGCCGCCGTTTCCGACCTTGCCGCCCTCAAATTCGAGGTGCTGAAAGTGATAGGTGAAGCCTATGGCAACGATCAAGCATATCAGCTCTAAAAATGCCGACTACGGAGCCGCCGAAGCCTATCTGACCTTTGAGCATGACGAGTTTACCATGAAGCCCACCCTTGACGAAGCCGGGCGGCTCATTCCCCGGCAGGACTACCGGCTGGACACGCTGAACTGCGGGGACGAGGATTTTGCCCTGTCCTGTATCCGGGCAAATCTGCGGTACGGCAAGAACAGCAAACGGGAGGACATCAAGAGCCACCACTATATCATCAGCTTTGACCCACGGGACGCAACCGACAACGGCTTAACCGTTGACCGGGCGCAGGCGTTGGGGCTTGCCTACTGCAAAGAGCATTTTCCCGGACACCAAGCCCTTGTCTGCACCCACCCGGACGGACACAACCACAGCGGCAATATCCATGTGCATATTGTCATCAACAGTCTGCGGATTGCCGAGGTGGAGCGCAAGCCCTACATGGACAGGGCAAGCGATACCAGAGCCGGGGACAAGCACCGCTGCACCGCAGCAGCCATGCGGTATTTCCGCAGCGAAGTCATGGAGATGTGCTACCGGGAGGGGCTTTACCAGATCGACCTCTTGAACGGCAGCCGAAACAAAGTGACCGAGCGTGAATACTGGGCAAAGCGCAAGGGGCAAGCCAAGATGGACAAGAAAAACGCCGCCCTGCTTGCCGAGGGTATCACACCCCGACAGACCAAGTTTGAAACCGACAAAGACCGTTTGCGGCAGACCATACGCCAAGCCCTTGCCACCGCCGCCAGCTTTGACGAGTTTTCCGCTCTCCTGTTGCGGGAGGGCGTGACTGTTAAGGAGAGCCGGGGGCGGCTGTCCTATCTCACGCCGGACAGAACAAAGCCCATCACCGCCCGGAAGCTGGGGACGGACTTTGACAAGGCCGCTGTCCTTGCTGTTTTCCAACAAAACGCCCATAGAGCAGCCGCAAAGACGCAGGACAGGCAGGAACACCAGTCGCAGCTTACTAAGGGCATACAGCGGACAAAACCCGCCCAAATCACCCCCAATCCCGACAGCCCGCAGCGGCTTGTGGATATTCAAAAGAAGCTGTCCGAGGGCAAAGGCAAAGGCTATGAGCGTTGGGCGAAAACCTTTAACCTCAAACAGATGGCAAAAACCATGAATTTCCTTTCCGAGCATGGTTTTGCCAGCCCCGAAGAAGTGGACGCAGCTTTGGAAGCCGCCATTTCCGGGCAGCACGCCGCCGGAGAGAAGCTGAAAGAACTGGAATCCAGAATCACCGCCAATAAGGAACTCATGCGGCAGATCAGCGTTTACCGCAAGACCAAGCCCGCCCATGACGGGCTGAAAACCGCCAAGAAGCCGGAACGATACCGGGAAGCGTTTTATGCAGACCTGACGCTGTATGAAGCGGCGGTTCGGTATTTTCGAGAACGGGGCTTGAAGAAATTACCCGCCACTTCCAGACTGCAAGCAGAAAATGAAGCCCTGATTTCCGAGAAAAACGGGCTTTACACCGAGTACCGGGAGCAGAAAGCCAGAGCCGCCGAATTGCAAAAGGTCAAATCCAACCTTGCCGCCATGCTCCGGCAGGAACGAACAAAAGAGGTGCGCCGGGATTGGGAGCGGTAAGGGTGTTCCGTTTTGTTCCACCCCCTACCGGGAAAGGGGTTTCCATTTTGGACACCCCTTTGCTATGGGAAATTGACCGCTGAACTCCACCCCAAAATGATACCGAAACCGCACAAAAGCGTCCCATATATCTGACCCTATCCGCAATACCACCCACCTTTTTCAAGGGGCGTACAGAGGGATAAATCCCCGAAAATGATACCGAAACCATACACCAAACGCCGCCTATCCCGTTACCCCGATAGAAGCGGCAGAAAGGAGCCGCCATGCCGAGAATGAGCAAGAAACGCAAGGAAGAATGGGCGTTCTTCCTCAATGAGCGCAACCGTATCACCTATAATCCCCTTTGCCGCAAGTGCCGCCGCACCTGTAAGCAGAGTTTCCGGGCTATCATCATCGAGTGCCCGCCGTTTCTCTCCAAGCGGGCAAAGCCATGAAGCCGGACAACACGCAGGAAACCATTTATGTAGGGCTGGACACAGGCTTGCCGCCCTACCTGCCATATCCCCGGTTCCTGCTGAAAATGGACATTTCCCAGACCGCCAAGCTGCTCTATGCGCTGCTGTTAGACCGCACCACCCTGTCACAGCGGAACGGCTGGCAGGACGACCAAGGCAGGACATTCATTGTCTATCCCATAGCGGAGATTGCCGAAATGCTGGATAAGGGGCAGACCGCCATCAAAGCCGCCTTAAACGAACTGGACGCAGCCGGACTTCTGGAACGGAAACGGGCGGGATTTTCCGCAGCCAACCGCCTGTATGTGAAGCTGCCGCCATTCGTACGGATTTCCGACCCTATGACAGTCGGAAAAGCGACCCTCATAAGTGCGGAAAACCGACCTACTGATGGTCGGAAAAGCGACCTTATGACGGTCGGAAAACCGACCCCTAACAACCTTACTATAAACAACCTGATAGAAAACCAAACAATGGGAGTGAGTGAAGAGCCGCACAAACCGTTTGGCAGATATGAAAATGTTTTTCTGACCGAAGCCGAGTATGCAGAACTGAAAACCGAGTTCCCGGACAGACTGGAACGGCTCATTGAAGAAATGAGCCGCTACCTTGCCGCCAACGGGAGAACCTACCAGAACTATGCCGCCGCCCTGCGGATCTGGGCGGAGAACGATAAAAAGGACGCCCCGAAACAGGGCGTCCCGGACTACACCTGCAAGGAGGGGGAAAGTTTATGAACAAAATCGAGAATATCAATCTGCTGCCGGATACCGAGCCGGACAGCGGCGACTACACAGGCGAGGACGGTTTGCTGTACTGCGGAAAATGCCGCAAGCCCAAAGAAGCCTATTTCCCGGAGGGCAAGACGCTTTTCGGGCTTGACCGCCACCCGGCAGAGTGCGACTGCCAGCGGGCGCAGCGGATTGAGCGTGAAGCCGCCGAACAGCAGCGCAGACACCTTGACACCGTAGAGGACTTGAAACGCCGGGGATTTTCCGATACCGCCATGCGGGACTGGACTTTTGAAAACGACAACGGCAGGAACCCCCAGACCGCTGTTGCCCGGTTCTATGCGGAGCATTGGGACACCATGCAGGCCGAGAACATTGGCTATCTCTTTTGGGGCGGTGTGGGAACCGGCAAAAGCTACCTTGCGGGCTGTATCGCAAACGCCCTGATGGAGAAAGAAATCCCCGTCCGCATGACAAACTTTGCTGCAATCCTCAATGACCTTGCCGCCAGCTTTGAGGGCAGGAACGAGTACATCTCCCGGCTCTGCCGCTATCCGCTGCTGATTTTGGACGATTTCGGCATGGAGCGTGGAACAGAATACGGGCTGGAACAGGTTTACAGCGTCATTGACAGCCGATACCGTAGCCGCAGGCCGCTGATCGTCACCACTAACCTGACCTTGCAGCAAATCCAGAACCCGCCGGACACCGCCCACGCCCGTATCTATGACCGGCTGCTGGAAATGTGTGCC
The DNA here is from genome assembly GCA_004555915.1 of Clostridiales bacterium. Taxonomy (GTDB): domain Bacteria; phylum Bacillota; class Clostridia; order Oscillospirales; family Butyricicoccaceae; genus Butyricicoccus_A. The sequence continues at coordinate 7,321 of SFJM01000059.1, forward strand.
CCCGTCCGTTTTACAGGCGGTAATTTCCGCAGGGAAACCGCACAGGCCAAGCTGGAACGGCTGAAAAATTTGATGAACGAGTGAAAGGAGTAGCCTATGGCAGATAACAAGCAGATCAACCGAACCAATCCCCGCCGCCCCGACTGCGTGACGGAAATCCGCATGGGCAACTCTGTCCTTGTGGTGTCCGGCTTTTTCAAGCAGGGCAGCAGCGAAACCGCCGCCGACAAAATGGCAAAGGTATTGCAGACCGAAGCTGCTACACAAAAACCGGCAATATGACAGGACATAAAGAAGCACTTTTGACGCTTTTGCCGCTATACAGACAGCCGCCCCATGTGGTATGATAAAAATACGGAATAGTGGGGTTGGCTGTCGGAAACGGAGGATTTTATGTTAAGACAAGCCACCCAAAACCTGATTACCGCCCTTTATCCGAGATTATCCAAAGACGATGACCTGCAAGGAGAGAGCAATTCCATATCGAACCAGAAAAGGATACTCGAAGCCTACGCAAAACAGAATGGATTTACCAATCTGCGCTGGTACACCGATGACGGGTATTCCGGGGCAAACTTCCAAAGACCCGGTTTTCAAGCCATGCTTGCGGATATTGAAGCCGGGAAAGTAGGCACAGTGATCGTCAAGGATATGTCGAGGCTGGGGCGAAACTACCTGCAAGTGGGGTTTTATACGGAAATGCTGTTTCCTCAAAAGGGTGTCCGCTTTATCGCTGTCAACGATAATGTGGACAGCGCCAGCGAGGGCATGGACAACGATTTTACCCCGCTGCGAAATTTATTCAACGAATGGCTGGTGAGAGATACGAGCAAGAAAATCAAGGCAGTTAAAAAGTCAAAAGGCATGAGCGGCAAGCCTGTTACCAGCAAGCCGGTTTATGGCTATCTCATGGACGAGGACGAAAACTTCATCATAGACGAGGAAGCCGCCCCGGTGGTACAGCAGATTTACCAGCTTTGCCTTGCCGGGAACGGCCCGACCAAGATTGCCCGTATGCTGAC
>SFJM01000060.1 GCA_004555915.1 Clostridiales bacterium
TACATCAGTACACAGGGAAAGCCGCCATGCGAGGAAGTCACAGCAAAGCGCCATGTTCACCTGCCCGTTCCCCTCGATCTGCGCATAGGCGTGTTCCAGCTCGATGTGCGCGTCCGTGAAACGGCCCTGCATGAACGCCGCCTCCGCCCGCATGATGGTTTCCGCGCCCTGTCCGTGGTTGCCCGTGACCTTATAGTAATGGGGCATACACTCATCCATCTCGGCAAGCTCGCCTTGCAGCTCCCCCGGCGCACGATAGAACATCATCAGAACGGACGGTGAGCCGAAGGTCCAGCCGCCGCTGTTCTGGATACTGATGGCAGGGCGGGACATCTGGCTGCTGGCGCTGCGGTGCAGGCGGCTCATGGCGCTGATGTCATTGTAGCAGAGAAAGCTCATAATGAGGTCGCACTCGCCCAGCAGGTTGCCGCGTTCTTCTTCAGGAAGCGCCGTATGCTCCTCAATGGAAGTCAACAGGAGTGCCTTCAACTCCATCATCTTCGGAATCTGCCGCCATGTGAACATACGGCGCATCAGCACCAGAATCGACAAAGGATGCGCTTTCAGCACGGCAGCAGGGCACGCCTCAATATCGAAGAGCACGACCTGTGGATCAAGCGAGGAGAGCAGAATACCCGCGTCTTTTTGTATGACGCGCAGCAAAGCGTCGTAATTTCCGCTCCGTCGGTAAGATGCTATGGCGTGCAGATACTGTCCGCAGTTTTCGTACCACGATCCGAAGCGTTCCAGATAGAACGACTGTTTTTCCTTTTCCAGCATCCGGAATCTGCGCTCGGCACATTCCTTCATCATGTGGTGGAAGCGGAAAGTCACGCCGTCCGGCAGACATTTGACAAATGCGTTTTGCTCAGTCAATACGGAAAGCAGCTTTTCTGCATTGGAGTCCCCTGTGACGAAGCGCGCCATTTCCACGGTAAACTCATCGGCAAGCCCCATGACCGCCAGAAACTCCTGCTGCTTCTCAGGAAGCGGGTCGATCATGGCAGCGGTGAACATGGAATAGATGTCGGAGTTGCGGTCAGGCAACGCACCGCGCTCGGAGAGCGTCCGTAGGTTCAGATATACGGCGGAAAACCAACCCTCGCTGGAATAGAGCAGGGCTTCAACCTGCGCATCGGAAAGCTCGGTACCGCATCGGTGAGCATAAATGGCAAGTTCCGTGTAGTTTAGCCGCAGGTGTTCCGTGCCAATCTGGTAAACCTTGCCCCCCAGCCGGACGGTTTCCGCGGCGGGCAGAAACCGGTCCCGGCTGGCAACGATCAGGTGTACGTTACCCGGCATACGATTTGCAAGGGTGCAGAGAAAATCGGAAACGCGGCTGTCCGTCAACAGGTGAAAATCGTCAATAAAGATATAGCAGGCAGTTTCTCCTGCCAGTTCATGGCAGAGATCATCTGCCAGCAGTCCCCCTCCGGCGGCATCCGTGGGGCAAGTATAGTCCCGTAGGAAGTCAAAACCTGCCCGAACAAAGGCGTTCTGTATGCTTTTCCAGAAGATCTCAAGGTTATCGGAATATACGCTGATGCGGATGACATTTAACGCTTCTGCTTTGGCGCGCTGCTCCAGATACCAGTTCACTGCCGTTGTTTTGCCATAACCCATAGGTGCCACCACCGTGGTCAGGGCGCAGCAAGAGATGGGCCGCAGACTCTCTTGCAATCGCTCGGATATGTAAATGGTATTCAGGTTCCATTTCGGTTTTGGCATGATGTTCACCTCCGGCTCATTCTATTTGTATCCGCTTTACGCGGATCAGACGGCTTTTTCGCATCCTCCGGAATTGCCCAAGACCTCCCGAAACGGGATGCACCGGGAATACGTCCTTCAGCGCAGTATTGATTGACCCTCCGCTCCGATACACCCCAGCGGTAGGATGCTTCCCGTATGGAGATATAACCCTTGATCCCGTTCATATCGAACCTCCGTGAGGATATAATGTAACAGAGTACATTGTATACGAATAACCGTAGTTTTTCAAGAATCTGATGTAAATTGTTCTTGAACTTTTTCGTCCGTATTTGGAAAAATGCGGGGCATTCACCGCAGTAGTAGTGAGAAAAGAGATACCGTAGCAAGCAATGCCTCCCTGTTTTGTGATACAATAGAGCCAGCAACATTGATTCAGACTGAGGATATGCTATGACCCCTATGATCTCCACCGCTACCAGACGAAACTGGGAACGCCTGCACACCGACAGCAGCACCCGCCTGACCCGACGTGCAAACAAACAGAAATCCCGTAAAACCATCCTGCCGGTTGAATACAGCACAGGCAACAATCTCTCCTTTTTCCGGCAGCTCTCCGCCCATGTGCAGGCCCATGCATGGGACACGGCAGCTGTCCTCTATGCGCTGGCACTGGAACTGCTGGAGCGTCAGGGCCTGCGGCACAAGCCCCATGTCCGGCGCGTCCTGCAGCAGTATACGCCGGCACAGCTTCCGGATTTGTCCGGCTGGGACATTCCTTCCGATGAATGGGACCTTTTGGGCTTTGTGTACCAGAGCCTGCTGTCCGAAGGCCGGAAAAACCGTATGGGCTCCTATTATACACCGCAGGAGATTGCCCTCCAGCTGACAGCAGATCTGGATTTTTCCGGCGGGCAAACCTTTCTTGATCCCTGCTGCGGCAGCGGTTCCTTCCTGCTTGCGGTACAGGCTGCATCCCCCCGACAGCTGTTCGGTCTGGATGTGGATCCTATTGCTGTTATGATTGCAAAAATCAATCTGCTGTTACGATATCCTGACCAGGAATTTGACCCACAGGTCTACTGCATGGATTACCTCACCGCTGCGGCAGTACCGCAGGGGCCGGATACCTTTGACTACATTGTGACCAATCCGCCATGGGGTGCGGCACCGGTGCCACGCCCCTATCCTGCCGGTATTACCTCCGGGGAATCCTTTTCCTGTTTTTTTGTCACAGCCTTCCGGCAGCTGGCGGAAAACGGCTGCATCCGGTTCCTGTTTCCCGAATCCATCCTGCATGTCCGCGCCCATCAGGATATCCGTACCTTTTTGCTGCATGCCTGCCGGATGGAACAGCTGATACGGTATGATAACACCTTTTCCGGTGTTGTGACGAAATGTGTTGCCATTTGCTGCCGCAAGGCACCACCTGCCGCCACGGTCCAGCTGCAGGACACGGCTGGCACACATACACTGGCACGTTCCGACCTGGTACAGACCCGGCATCAGGCATTTTGTTTTCTCACACCACAGGATGCGGAAATCCTGTCCATTTTCCGGCAGCAGGGACGGTATGATTTATCCCGCAGCGGCTGGGCATTGGGCATTGTATCCGGTGACAACCGGCATAAACTCCGGCAGGCCCCGGAGCCCGGCTGGGAACCCATTTATACCGGTCGGGAAATCACACGGTATACCCTGAAACCGGCAAACAAGTATCTGTTATATGACCGTTCCCGGCTGCAGCAGACGGCACCTGATACCTATTACCGTGCCCCGGAGAAATTGGTGTATAAATTTATATCCAACCGGCCGGTATTTGCTTATGACAATTCCGGCAGCCTGTTCCTTAACAGTGCCAACATCCTGATCCCACAGATTCCCGGCATGAGCATCAAAACTGTCCTGGCGTTCCTGAATTCGGAATTATTTACCTGCTACTATACCTGTCTGTTCCGTGATGTGAAACTGCTCCGCGGCAATCTGTCCGAGCTGCTGTTCCCGCCAATTACGCCGGAACAGAACCATCAGCTGGAAGCCATGGTGGATGCTATCCTGTGCGGTGATATGGCACAGGATCAGCTGCTGCAGGATGCCATTTATGCGCTGTATCCGCTCTCCGAGGCACAAATTCAATATATCCGCCAGCGTATCAGGAAATAGCACAAATTTTATCCACATGGTTTGTAAATATTACCGGATTTCTGTCCGGGAATCCGGTGTTTTTTGTCAAAAAATTGACTTATAGGGCAAAATCCGGTATGCTATGGTATGTGGCCTCCATGCCTCCGGCATGGAATATCCCCCACGAGTATCAAAACAGGAGGGTTCAACCGTGAGTGAAGAAACAAATTACAGCAATCCGGCAGACGGAATGCAGCCGGAAGCTCCGGCAAAGCCAAAAAGTAAATGGAAAAAACGTATCCTGATTGTGGTTGCCGTACTGGTTCTCGGTGTATTTATCATAAAATCACTGGACCGTGTAGGGCAGGGCGAGGTTGGCGTTGTCTACACCATGCGCAACGGTGTACAGGATGAAACCCTGTCTCCGGGTTATCATTTCATTGCGCCCTGGGCTACGGTCAAGCATTATCCGGTTGCACAGCAGCAGCTGGTACTGTCCAACAATCCCGGCGATTACAATGATGATTCCCATGCAGACTGGCATGTGGATGCCCCGGCTGATGGCGGCATGGTCAAGCTCAATATGACCATCAACTACAATTTCATCCCGGATCGTGTCACGGACCTGTATGAACGGTTCAACGGCATGGACGGCGACCAGATTGTGGATTCCATGGTACAGAACAGTATCATCGCCTACATCAAGGAAGTTACCCCGAAGTTTTCTGTCATGGACATTTACAGTGACAAGCGTTCGGATGTGAGCAAAACCATTACCGAATATCTGAACGAAAAGCTGACCACGGAATATGGCATCAACATTTCCTCCGCGCTGATTATTGATGTACAGCTGGATGAAGCCCTGCAGGAAAAGGTCAAGGCCAAGGAACAGGCCAAGCAGGAAGCGGAAAAGGCAGAGCTGGATAAGCAGACTGCCATTGCCCAGGGTGAAGCAGACAAGGCACGTGCGGAAGCTGCCGCAGCTGTCACCATCACCAATGCAGAGGCAGAAGCCAAGGCAAACCAGATTCTTTCCGCCTCCATCACGGAAAATCTGATCCGCATGAAGGAAGCGGAAGCCCGTCTCAAGCATGGCTGGATTACGGTACAGGGTGCAGACACCATTGTAACCGACAAATCCGGAAACTGATACCGGTTTCGGAACAAAGCAGGTTATGTGAAAAGGACATCCACATCGGATGTCCTTTTTTGTTTCTGGTTCGATGAAATGACCACGCTTGCGGTATACGGAAAAAAAAGCCTCCCTCAGAGGAGGGAGGTGGCATTTGCGTCAGCAAATGACGGAGGGAGTCCAGTCCACTGTTCCACTTCGCATGAAGATACGATTGATATAGTCAGCTTACGTCAAACAGAACGGAAACGCAAAGCCAGTGTATCAATTTTAACCTCTGCCCCAATATCTTTTCTCTGAAAATCAAATAAAAAAGAAAAACCGGTTCATCCTTGCGGAAAAACCGGTTCATCTGGTACGCCAGAAGGGATTCGAACCCCCGACCTTTTGGTTCGTAGAAACCTTTTATTTCCTCATTTTCACTTTTTCCACACATTTCCACACATTTCTGCAACTTTTGCATCCCAAATCAGCGCATTTTTTTATACTCGTTGTTGTGTGCTATAAAGGACAAAGGACAAATAAAGGACAATTCCATTTGTCCTTTATTACACTTCAAGCCTTTTATTACAATAGTTTGACGCTACAATACCGTTCCAATGTAACAATGAACCTTCCGTCTCTTTAATAATCTGCTCAACAGCTTCCTCAAATTCCATGCCATGCCCCAACATTAACTGACGTGCTCCATGTAAAAAGGATTCAAAACCCAAAAATTTGTCATTTCCCTTTAATTCTCGTAAAGAAGAACGTGACATAATAGGATTTTTATCGACCAGCTGAGGGTTCGAAAGACATTTTACAATGTTTATATTTCCTGGCATAGTATGGGATTGTCCAAAACGCGACCCTCCCATTTTATTCCATGACGGATAATCTCCAAAGTAGTGTCTGTAAGATTCAATCAAGATGCCTTCAACAATTTTTATATTGTATATTCCCTGTTCACAATCCCAATTGGGGAACATTTTCTTTATTGCCTTAAGATATTCCGCATATATATTTGCATTCCGATTTACCTTAGGTTGACAATAGGGGGATTGCACAAATATCGAATACCCTAGCTTTTCATGTGTTTGAAAATACTCCTCTATATACTGATACTTGCAGCTGCCTTCCGGAGTAGGTAATAAATTATTATGTTGTAGGAACCTATCATGCAAGTCTCTGGCAAGACCTATATATAATATCTCATGTGTATAGTAATTCCAAAAACAATATATACCGGCAGATGCCCAACCATAAGTATCACATGGATTGCACAGTTCATCTATCGCTTCTGCAATCTGCTCAACCTCTTGCTCTTTATATGCATCTAAAACAATTGTGCCAAACATAATACACACTCCATCGCTACCATCAAATTATTTTTGATTATACAGCATAGTTTCTTTTTCGGCAAGTTTATTCTCCCTCATTTTCGTACCAATAGGGTATACCCTAAAGACACACGAAAAACGATCTCAAAACCGTTTCATAAGGGTTTGATTTTTAATTTTGAAACGTATCATAATTATGATATACCCTATTGACACACTTTTCCTTTTTTAGTATACTATAAGCATGGAAAAGGTATGTGAATAACATGTTTCGGAAAGAGGTTGTACCATGATCTTTGGTTATACTCGCGTCAGCACAACTGACCAGAATGCAGCGCGTCAGCATTTAGCAATCACGGAATATGCGAAGGACAATGGCATAGCCATTGATCGCATGTATGAAGATGAAGCCAGCGGAAAAGATTTTAACCGCCCTAAGTATCAGGCTCTCAAGGATTCTTTGCGGGCGGGAGATATCCTTATCATCAAGGAATTGGACAGAATCGGACGCAATATGGGGCAGATTAAGCAAGAATGGGCAGAACTGCAAAATATAGGCGTTGATATTATTGTAACAGATACCCCTATTTTGAACACTGCAAATAAAAACGATCTGGAAAAGAGCCTGATTACAAATATCGTCTTTGAGCTGCTTGCATATATGGCTGAAAAGGAACGCCAGAAAATCCTATCCAGACAAGCAGAGGGCATAGCAATAGCAAAGGCACAGGGAAAGTATACCGGGCGCAAACCCATAACACGGGATAACTTTGACACAGTATATGCAGCCTGGAAAACCGGAAAGATAACTGCAGTTGAAGCCGCCCGCCTGCTTGAATTAAGCAAATCCACATTTTACCGCAAGGTAAAGCAGCATGAACGAAAGGACTGATTATTATAAAAGATTCTGATTTTATGTGTGTCGCAGATATTGCCCGGGAATTGGGTGTCACACAGCGTACTGTACGTAATTTATTTGCAACCGGTGCTATTTCCGGGCGCAAAGTGGGACGCAAATACATAGCAACACGCGAAGATGTCAAAGCATACATACACGGAAATACATAAACAATGCCCGCCAATCACGGCGGGCATTTCCTATTCATCGGCACAAGTTGGAAAAGGTATGCGCCGGAAAAAGGCTTTAGCATCTCAAAAGGTTATGACTTGCTGTAAAAAGGCGCTCTCCGGCTCCTTCTGCGTATCTCCATGAACCCGATTTAGCAAAATCAGTTATTTTACAAGCGACTTCCTGACCAGTTCCGGGTGCGATCTGACAAACTATATGCCATTCGACAACCGAAGCGCAATGCTCAAACACTTCCCTCGCCATATCCGGGGGCACATTTGAAATATAGTTCACAACAAATCCAGCTTCTGTCGCAGGCGAGATGCAATAAATATACTGTGAATTGGACGCACGCCGTTTCAGACTTCGGGAAATATTTCTCACAAATATCGTTGCAAGAGATCTTTCAAAGCTCCCCCGCATATAAAACCGGTCAGTCTTATTCATCGTGATGGAGTACCAATACCCGATACCCTCAAAATTCTCCGTGATAATATCAGAAACCCGAGCAATAGCAGCTTTGAAATTTTGCCTGTTACGACTAGGGGTTGTTGGGTGTGTCTTCGGCTGTCTCATGACATTATATCCTCCAAGCCATATTAAAAATCAAAAACAGATTCAGTGTGGCAGCGTTTACAGTACAGATGCAAATGCTGTGCATGCGTATCAGGATATACATGGATTAACTTCTTGCCGCACTGCGGACATTTTAACCATCTGTACATAACTTTCCTTTCTACTATCGGCTGCCAGGCGGAAGAATACCTGCCAGCTGGCGGCTGTGAGCGGTTTTCTGGGCATGATCTGGCATGCTACAGGGGCAACGTGGCTTCCTGTCCTGGGCATCTAGGGCACACATACCGGCTTCCGCTGCCTGTTCGGGTGGGCTGTCAGGCAGGAGAGTTCCTGCCAGCCGGCGGCTACGGGCGTGTTCCTGGGCGTGATCTGACACGCTGCCGGGCACGATCTGGCTTCCGCTGCCTGTCGGGCCGGCTGTCAGGCGGGAGAGTTCCTGCCAGCCGGCGGCTACGGGCGTGTTCCTGGGCATGATCTGACACGCTGCCGGGCACGATCTGGCTTCCGCTGCCTGTTCGGGCAAGCTGTCAGGCAGGAGAGTTCCTGCCAGCCGGCGGCTACGGGCGTGTTCCTGGGCGTGATCTGACACGCTGCCGGGCACGATCTGGCTTCCGATCCAGAGCACACAGACCGGCTTCCGTGCCTATTCGGTAGGCTGTCAGGCGGGAGAATGCCTGCCAGCTGGGCAGCTGCGAGCGTGTTCTTGGGCGTGATCTGACACGCTGACAGGCATGACTTGGCTTCCTGTTCCGGGCATTCAGGGCACACAGACCGGCTTCCGCTGCCTGTTTGGGCTGGCTGTCAGGCAGGAGAGTTCCTGCCAGCCGGGCGGCTGTGAGTGTGCTCCTGGGCGTGATCTGACACGCTGCCGGGCACGATCTGGCTTCTGCTGCCTGTTCGGGTGGGCTGTCAGGAGGGAGAATACCTGCCAGCCGGGCAGCCGCAAGCGTGTTCCTGGGTGTGATCTGGCATGCTAACGAGAATGACCTGGCTTCCTGTTCTGGGCAATCGGAGCACACAGACGGCTTCCTCTGCCTATTCGGGCTTGCTGTCAGGCGGGAGAGTTCCTGCCAGCCGGCGGCTACAGGCGCGTTCCTGGGCGTGATCTGACACGCTGCAGGGGCAGCTTGGCTTCCCGTTTCCGGA
>SFJM01000061.1 GCA_004555915.1 Clostridiales bacterium
TTTGCTTTATTTGGAATATATTTTTTAATAAAAGAAAAATATTTATTATCATTTTGTTTTTCCTCACCACGCCGTGTTCAATTAATTATTTCCGCTTGTAAAGTTGCGCCACGCCTTGACACCGGAGCGTATAATGGAAACCAGTTTCTCAGCCGATTTGACCAAACTTGATGCAACACCCGCACCGATTGCATCTTCCATCGCATCCAAGGATTTATTTGTATAGATATAGTGCTGTATATCCTGCCGAACCGCCCGGCCCGTTGCCGTAAATTCCCGATAAGGGCTTTGCCCGAAATACTTCATGGCAAACCCAAACGGAATTTCATACTGCGCTGTAATTGTGACCTCTATATGATTTGATGCAAATCCGTCATTCTGGGATTTCACTTTTACGTTTAATTGTTTTTCTTTTGCAAGCCCAACTTTCTTCAGGCAGTACCGTGCATATTTCTGAGCCCGGTTTGCATTGACATCTTTAATGTTTTCATCCGCGTCATCTTTGTATCGGTATGGGTCAAGGCTGACACGCGCTGCATGACTGATATACCCTGTAATTGGATCCGAATAGCAATACCCGTATGTTTGTGCAATACGGGAGGCCGTATCTGTCGCCACATACTGTACTGCCCAATTCTGATAAAGCAAAAAGCCATACGCCCAGATATAAAGGAGTACGAACAGCATCAATGTAATGACCAACAGACCCTCAATGGCCTCCATACCATCTTCCTGTATGCGCAAGAAACTTTGTTTCCACTCTTTCATGGTCTGTCCTCCGCGTTCAGCTACGTTCTACGCGCCAACTCAGCATCTGCTGAACATCACTGTCGTTGGTTATGGCAAGGCAGCATCCGTTGGCATCGAAATATCCGGCTTCATCCAGCAGATAGTCGATCACCAGCGTGCCATTTCCATTGATAAAGCCCCATTTGCCGTCAGCACACACCGCTGCAACGCCGCCGGAAAAGCTCTTTGCCTCATCATATTCCGGCTCGATGGCTACGCTTCCGTCATTTGTCGCAAAACCCCATTTGCCGTTCTTGCAAAAGGCAAGGCCGCTGCCCCGGTTCAGGTCAACCGCATCCGCATCCAGTGCTCCCTGTTTCTCGCCGCTTTCCGAATAGAGATTCCATACGCCGTTTTCTTTTGCAAGGAACACACCGCCGACCAGCCACGAACCATTCTCCGACAGCTGGATTTCTTCATAGCTGCCACCCTGCTGTGCGCCGCTCTGGTCCACAAAGATCCACTCACCGTTCTGTGTCTGGACAGGTGCCTTTCCGTTCTGGAACATACCTGCCATCTGATAACCATTCAGGTATTCCGTGCCATTGATATCGATATAACTCCAGTCAGAGCGGCCCTTCAGCTTCACCGGAAACAGTCCATCGCCGTATCCGTTGCCTTCTTCGATTTCTGCCATAAAGCGGCCAACCATCAGATTCTGGCTGAGCTGAAAGGCAAAGCTTTCGCCTTTTTCATCCGAACACAGTACCACAGTGCTCTGTCCCACCGGGCCAACAAAGGCATAATCCCGGTCCAGCAGTTCGCCGTCTGCGCTGCTGAACAGGACATTTTTTTCTCCGTCCCATCCAAGGTACACACCATCCATTCCAGCCGGTTGCGCCGAAAGATAGCTCGAATTGGACACATTGCAGGCGTAGTAAGCCTCATTCCAGTACTGCATCATTGCATCATTGAACGGTATCTTTGCTGCATCTGCCTGTTTCAGCGTCTTTACCACCGAGTCGTAGTCGCCATCCTCATAATAGAGCTGCACATAGCCTTCCCAGTAGTCTGCTCGATTCGGGTACTCTGCCACAGCCGCAGCATAGGCATCTTCTTCGATGCTGCGGACATTCGCCGTGGCACAGTCCTCATAATATTCCTTACAGGTGGCGATGTAAGCATCATACAGTGCTTCCGTGGGTTTGTTACCAATCGCACTTATATAATTCTGAAGCGAAAGCTGGAACAGCTTTTTGCCGCGGTAATATTCCGCTGCCGCCACAGTATCTTTCTGCGTTTTGACCTCGCTCACTATATTCATGCCCAAAACTGCCCAGCCTGCAACACAGACTGCCACAAGCACCACGAGCGCCACAAGCCGCGTTTTTTTCATTATTCAATTCCTCCTATTTCTTAAAATGTTCCCATCAGAAGCGTTACTAGGTATCCCAGATAGAAAAATGGCCCGAACGGCAATCCATCCTTACGGGATGCCTTTTTGCAAATCAACAGCACGATTGCCACCAGTGCCGCCGCAACATGTGATGTCAGCAGAAAGCTGAAAGTCCCGTAAACGCCAAAGATAAGGGCTGCTGCGGTGATCATCTTGATATCACCGTATCCGACGCCGCCATGCGAAGCCATTCTGACCAGAAAGAACACTAAGAAAAACACACCTGCCGAAACAAGTCCGTTTACCATCATAGCAACCGCATCCATCCCGCTGAGCAGGAAATCCAGGAGCGTACATCCTGCAAACACCGCCGCCGTGCCAAGCACGACCTGATTCGGTATCCGGCGGCTTAGAGCATCCGTATAGGCCGCCGCCGCAAGGAACGCCCCCAGCAGCAAGAGCCGCAGCAGATTGGGCAGGTATGTGCCCACACGCAATATCAACAAAAAGCCGCTCGCAAAACCGCCCACGCCAGCCAGCAGAAGCGCCGCCAGCCACTTTTTTTGGTCAGGCGGTTCCAGCCCGGTCTTTTTTTTCGCAAGGTACACTGCCGCAAGGTTCAGTACTGCTCCGCATCCCGCAATGATCCAATCCATATTTTCACCACTTTATTTTCTGAAAGCCCAATTGCGTTTCCCCCAGGCTGTACCCCAAAGCAGGAGTACAGCCTGCGGGAAACGGGTCCTGCCCAGCAAAAGGCAGAACCCACTACTTTTTACGGGTTTACTTTAGTATCTTTCAACGAACCCAAACCACTTGTACCAGTTACTTCATTTACTTTATCACCGGTCGTATTAACAATCTTCTGTGCATACTTTACCAAAATGCCCACCAACACCAAACCAACAGCCACCAGGATAATGGTGATGATGATGTCGAGGCCCTCGTCCTCTTCACGCATTTTCTGCAACTCGTTCTTTGCCATGTTAGCGCCGACCAAAGCCTTGATGTAGAGCTTGTTGATAAACTTATTCATAAAATATTCCTCCTGAGAATTTATTTATATAAGCAGACGGTCTGCCTATATCCACTTTTAAATCGCCATATCCATGCCGGACATGGCTGCCACCATGATGATGAGAATTACACCAATCAGAACGATAGTCGTGGGGGCCAGCAGCTGTGCAGCGGCATCATCGCCCTTGCGCAGCAACATCTGCCGCCGCTGGGACATCAGCTCATCGACCTGCTGGCGCATCACAGCGGTCACGTCTGAGCCACCCTTTTCGATGTTCTGGATAATGATGCTTGCAAACTTGCGCACTTCCGGCGAACCAGTGCGGACACCAAAGTTGTAGATTGCTTCTGCGCTGGCCATACCGTTGTCCATTTCACGGCAGGCTTCCTGCATCAACTCATAAATGATGCCCTTCTTGCTCTTGGCCACGATGTACCAGGCTTCCTTCAGGATCATGCCGCAGTTCATCAGCAGCGTCAGTTTGGAAACCACGTTGGAAAACTCCATCATGCACTCTTCGCTGCGCTTTTTAAGCTGGTTGCTCATCTCATTTGCACCGTTGGAATAGATGACGGCCACCATTGCCACACCGGCGATCAGCACAACGAATACCATGTAGCCGTCCATGAACACCGAAGCACAGAACGCCAGCGCCAGCACTAGCAGCGACATAGACAGCGTGCGCGCCCAGTACAGCCGCGCCCAGTATTCCACAAAGCGTCCGCCGTTTTCCGGGTGCAGAATGGCAGAAGCCGACATCATTTTTTTGCCGACAGCCGAATCCATGGAAAACACCGGCAGTTGCTGCATGGCAAAGCCTGCCGCCCACAGCTCCTTATCACTGAACTCCTTCTGCGGCACGCCCTCAATGCGCCAGTCCTCTTTTCTGCCGCGCAGGGCGAAGAGGATGAACAGTGCGGTCAGCGCCGTGCCCAGCACCAGACAGATCAATTTTACAATCAGCATCGCTTCTCACCCCACCGCAATAATTTTCTGGCCCCAGATATACGCGCCCACAAACATTGCAAGGCCGACCGTAACGACCGCAACACCCGTCGGTGAAGCCAGATTCTGTGCAAACGTTGCATTCGTGCTGCGCATCAGTGCAACCATTAGCACAGGCGCCACCATGATCACGTTCAGTTCGGTCTCATTTGCGTGGATCTTGGCCTGGATCTCGTCCTCCACTTCCATCCGCTCGCAGATGATATCGTGGGTCTGGTTGATCACGCGGCTCATGTTGCCGCCGGGACCGTAGCACACCTGGAATACATTATTAAAGTCTTCGATCTCTTCCACGCCGCTGCGCTTGGCAAAATCGTCCATCATAACGTCCAGTGTCACATTGATCTGCTCTGCACGGCGGAACTGATCCAGTTCCTTTGCAATGAGCGCATCGTCCGAATACTGCATACACATATCGGTGTATGCGGCATTGAATGCATCACGTACCGTACTGTTGGCCGCCAACGAAGCCGTGAGCGACTCCAACATATCGCGGAACTGTTTACGCAGCACATCACGGCGTTTTTCGGCCAGCTTACGGCTGCGCACCGGCAGAAATACCCGACCTGCAATCAGACCCACCACCACAAAGGCCGCTGCATTGCTGATATAGGTCAGCAGGGTGGGCGCGCCGTCCTCCTGGAACAGGCCGCCGTAGAAGAACTGGCTCACCACACCACCGATCAAAAATGCTAGAATAAAATACAATGCCTGCTCGCCCTGTGTCATCTCATAGTTATGGTAATCCAGAACTTGTTCGTTCAGGGGATTGGTCATCCACTGGGAGACCGGTTCCTTTTTAGGTTTTGCAGGCCGCTTTGTCTTCGGCTTTGCCGCGTTCTTTTCCTTTTTCATCTGATCGTTCCTCTCTGTTGCATCCCCGTTCTCCGCTTATTTTCGCACCGGAGCGGGGATATCTTCCAGTAAAAACCCCGCACGAGTCCATTTATCGGTCTGGATCATGGGGTTTTCTGTACGCACCAACGCACCCGAAACATGCTGCAATGTAGAATGTTCATTCTCCCGGAACTCAAACAGCGGATTCAGACGGATGTCACCGTTTTCGTCCAGATGCGGTAAGATTTCGCTGACCATCATTGTCTTACGGCTATGGTCACGCAGACGGGACAGATGGATCATGATGTCCACTGCGCTGGAGATCTGCTGACGGATGGCTTTCAGTGGCAGTGCCGCCTCGCCCTGCAAAACCATAGTTTCCAGACGGCTGAGCATATCCTCTGCGGAGTTAGCATGTCCGGTGGAAAGGCTTCCGTCGTGGCCAGTGTTCATGGCCTGCAGCATATCCAATGCTTCCGCGCCGCGTACCTCGCCAACGATGATGCGGTCTGGACGCATACGCAGGCTGGAGCGGATCAGACTCTGGATGTCAATTTTTTTACTCTCGCCCGAAGACGCCGTTGCATTGCGGGTCTCCAGCCGCACGATGTTCGGAATCTGAGTGATCTGCAGCTCAGCAGAATCCTCGATGGTGATGATACGCTCATCATGCGGGATATAATTGGAAAGCGCATTTAAAAAGGTAGTCTTACCGCTGCCGGTACCTCCCGCAATGAAAATGTTGTACCGTGCCGCCACAAGCTTTTTTAAGAAATTGGCCACTTCCGGCGTAATGGAACCGTATTCCAGCAGCTTGCTCATAGTCATAGGCTGCTTGGAAAATTTACGGATGGTAATAGTAGAGCCGCTCAATGCAATGGGTGAAAGCACCACATTCACACGGCTGCCGTCTTCCAGACGAGTATCCACAATGGGATTTGCTTCCGACACTTCACGGTGCGCCTTGCCCACGATCAAGTCGATGACCCTGCGCAGCTCCTGCTCATCCTTGAAGTGCTTGTCCACCCGTGTCAGACGGCCGCTGCGCTCCACAAAGATGTTGTCGGGACCATTGATCATCACTTCTGTCACATCTTCATCTGCAAGAATGGAATCCAGCAGGCCGCCCAGACCACGGTACATTTTATAAATGCCGTTGACGGTATCCATCTTCTGGATTGGGAGCAGGTATCCCCCCCTTCCTTCCCGTTCCACCAGAGCCGTGATTGCCTTCAGCAGTTCCTCGTCGTTCATCCGGGTAGGCTGCAGTTCCCGGTTGATGGCGTCCAGAACTCTGCTTCGGAGCGCCTTCAATTCCTCTGTCGTCATCTGCCATTCCCCCACACTGTCAGTTGTTCAGCTGTGAATAGACACGGCTGAACCGTAACTCCTGAACGATGCGTTTTTTCTCCGCATTCTGATAGCGCGGGATCGTACCAAGTTCACAGGCATACTTGGGCAGTTCCATCTTCTGGCCAGCCGAGCCGAACTTGTTGTAGACGACTTCCACGCTACCTTCAATCAGTTTTTCATCCATGCTGTCGATTGCTTCCAACGAGTTCAACAACTTCTTTGTTTTTTCGTTACCTGCCGTGGTGCTGTCACTTACTACTACCACCCAGTCCGCAAGGCGGATGCCCCGCAGCAGCGTTGAGGAAAGGTAGCTGTCTGCACACACCACACACCTTTCGCACAGACCTCCGACCGCATGCAGCAATGCCTGCATATCATCAGGGCCAAAGTTCATTGCGCTCACCGGCAGGTCAAAGGGTGCAAAAGAATATACACCGGTTTCATCGTCCTTGCGGAGCATGCTTTGCAGCTTCATCTGCAACTGCCCCTGATCGGTGCCGCCCAGCTGTTGCCACATACCGATTTCATACATCACATCGGTCAGCGAACTGCCGCTTACCCGGAATTGTCCGTCTTCTTTCTGTTTCAGGCTGAAATAAATAGTGTTCCGCCCCTGTGCAGCCAGTGCAGCAGCGCAGCCCATTGCTACTGTGCTACAGCCCGCACCACCCGCACCGCCAAGGAACAGGCAGATTTTTCCATTTTCCTGCAGCGCATAGCTTGAGGAACCTTTGCCGCGTTTGGAGGCAAGTCCTTGAATAGTAAGAAAGATGTCGCCGGCCTTCTGGTAACGGCATATCACAGGGTAGCCATCGCGCATCTGCTCGTGCTTATCCTCGCTCCAGAACGCAAGCTCCATACTGCGTGCGTACTCTTCTGGCGACTGTAGCAGTTCTTCTTCCGCAATCAACACGTCTATTCGCCCGCCGCGTCCCATCTGTCGGCGCAGCATCTGTTCTTCCGTAAAAAGATAAATTTCAAACTGTACCGCTTCATTGGAATGTACATTTTGATAATTGGCAAGTCTTGAAATATAATTATCACTTTTGTCAAGCAGACCGACTCGAACAATCATATGTCTCCCTCACTTTTTGTTCAGCACCCCATTATGACTTAAAAGCCATATATATCGCAGAGTACCCTACTCTGCGACAAGTAATTCTTCTTGAATTTTACTGCCAATTCAGCTATCAGTCAAGGGAAAACAGTCCAAAGGCCATGAAATTTCGGAAATAATGTTTGGAGCAATCGACAGTTTCGCTAAAAACATTACAATTTGATTGTATGCTCCGTCAAATAGACCGTCAAACGAAAGGAATCTACCTATGGCAAGAAAAGGATTGAACATCTATAAGCGGAAGGATGGCCGATGGGAAGCTCGATACATAAAATCACGAAATACGCAAGGAAAACCGCGATATGGCTATCTATATGCGACTTCTTACCATGAAGTTCGAAACAATTTACAAAGAGTTATTCAAGCTATGAATACTTATGATGCTGAAAAAGTCCCTGCTACAAATTGTAAATTCATGGGCTTTTCTGCTATATGGCTTGAAAATTCATCGACCAGTTTGAAGGAATCAACGTATATTCGCTTCCGCACTTTACTAAATTGCTATCTTATGCCATCATTCCAGCAATTAGAGATATCAGAGATTACAAGTGAGCGAGTCTGTACCTTTTGTAAGGAGCTGGAAAAGCATGGAAAAAAAGATGGAACAGGGCTGTCCCCTAAAACAA
>SFJM01000062.1 GCA_004555915.1 Clostridiales bacterium
TGGTACACGCCCTCAAATTCCAGCGCAACGGTGCAGCCTTTCCAGTCCGCAGGAGCAAAAAATCGTTTCTGATAGATATACTGCCCGCCCGGATAAAACCCGGTCTGGGCGCCGCTGGGGGTGTCCGGCGTGCGCGGCTCGTGGATCATAGCGTCGTGGGGCAGTGTGATGCAGGGCGGCTGCGGCCCGCCCATGGCGGCGGCCCGGGCGGCTTCGGGGTTCTTGAAAAACTGCCAGTTGTCGTTGAAGGATTGGGGAATCATGCCTTTGCCTCCGTTGCGTGTGCGTTGTCCCAGTCGCGGTTGGCCTGCTCCACCTTCAGCTGGGAGATGAGCAGTGTCTGCAAAATCTGGAACAAAAAGGGAATGACGATGTACATAAAGGTGATCATACGCAGCGCGCCGTCGGTCTGCACAGCAGCCAGACCGTCAAAGCCGCCCGCAGCCAGCAGCAGGCCGCACAGGGCGCTGCCGATGCCGCCGCCCACCTTGACGCCCAGAGAGGAGCAGCTGAACATGGTACCGTCCAGATGTACGCCCTGGGTCTTGAAGGTGTAGGCGCTGGTCTCCGCCACATAGGCGTTGAGGGTACCCATGATGGAACCGGTGCAGGCGCCCTTGAGCATCATGCAGGCCAGCATCAGGGTGACGTTTTTCGCCAGCGCCGCGCCGATAAACCCAAGACCGAACACCAGCGACAGACAGAATCCGTAGAAGTTGACCTTCCACATACTGCCGAACTTTTTCACCAGAATGGGGGTGACGGACAGCGCCACAATCATGGGGAGCATCTGCGCCATGGAGAACAGTCCCAGCAGGGCTGGATTGCCCATAATGTAGGTCATGTAATACACGCCCACGCCCTGTGTGATGCCGCTGCCGCAGTACTGGCAGAGGTAGATGCCCAGAATGACCAGATAATATTTGTTTGACAGCAGATATCTGGCGGACTGTGCCAGACTGATTTTTTCCGTGGGGGCGGTTTCGGTGCTGCCGGTCTTGCGTTCCTCGGGCAGCTCCCGGACAGACAGGCAGCTGATGGAGTTGATGAGCAGCGCCAGCACCGCATACATCAGCGCCACGGTGCGCCAGCCTGCCGCGCCGCCGCCAAAGCCTTCCACCAGACCCATGGTGATGGAGGGCACCAGAATGTTGGTGAACAGCGAGAACATGAACCGGATGGAACCCAGCTGCACCCGCTCATTGGCGCTGCGGGTAATGAGGGCGGACAGCGCCGAGTAGGCAATGCCGTTGGCGGTGAAGAACACCGCGTTCAGTGAGGTGTAGACGATGAAAAAGTAGACATACTGCATGACGGCGCTGCCCGCAGGCACACAGAACAGCAGGAAGGTACACAGCGATACGCCCACCTGCGCGTAGAGCATCCAGGGGCGAGCTTTGCCCAGTCTGGTGTGGGTACGGTCCATCATGGAGCCGAAAAAGATGTCAGTGACGCCATCCAGAAACTTGGAGGCCATCATCAGCATACCGATGACGGCGCTGTTCAGTCCAACAGTATTGGTAAGATAGATCATGATAAAGCTGCCAATCAGACCGTAACCCAGATTGCAGGCCAGGTCACCGGAGCCATAGGCGAGTTTGTGATACCATTTGAGATAACGCTTGTCTTCCGGACGTTTTTCTTCCATTTTTGTTCCCCTTCTTCGTGGTTGTGTGGGTTTGAAATCGGATGTTGCCGGCATCCTTATTGTAGCAAATCTTGACAGGGAACCACAATGTCACTAAAATGAGAACAGAACTTGTTTTGTATCATATTCGTGAGTGACGGGGAGAACGACATGGAGCACAAGGGATATTCAGTCAACGAGATTCTGGAAGTACACCGTCTGCACAGCAATGTCAGCGCCTATTACGGGCTGTTATCGCCGCTGCAAATCACGCTGGAGGACTGCACGGGCACCGGGGAAAAGGAAGTGTACGCGGTGGAAATGACCTCCACCACCCGGCATTACTACCACATGGCCCCCACAACGGAGAAATTTGCGGCCTTCAACAGCCGCCCGCCCCACCAGCACAATTATTTTGAGATGATGTTCGTGCTGAAAGGGGAGATTACGCAGGAGATTGAGGAGCAGGAGTATTTGTATCCCGCCGGTTCCTGTTGTATCATCAACCGGAACATACGCCATGCCGAGCGGTTCCGGGGCCGGGCGCGGCTACTGTTCCTGGGGTTCTCAGTGGAGCTGGTGCAGCAGCTCCAGCAGGCGGTGCAGAACGCATGGTTCGCCCAGGAAAAGGCCATGCGGGACAATCCGGTCATTGCTTTTCTGGCGGACGAGCTGCGCAATGACGAAACCAAAACCTATCTGGACCTGTTTCCGGCATTCCGCAACCAGAACGCCATCGAGGAAATCAGCCAGCTGTTTGCCGCCATGCAGAGCCAGCTGATGGAACCGCAGACCGGCGCCACTGCCATCCTGCATGGGCTGGTGCTGCGGCTGTTCGGGTATCTGGGGGATGGCGCGCTGTATCACAGCTCCCGGGTGGCGCTGGGCCGCAACACCGAGGACCTGATTTTTCTGCACATCACCCACCTGCTGGAGGATACCCACGGCCGCATGACCCGCTCGGCGCTGGAAAAGGCGCTGAATTACAGCGGAAACTATCTCAATTCGGTGGTGGTGCGCCATACCGGGCTGTGCCTGTTTGATTACGGAATGAAATTCTGCATGGACTACGCCTGCCAACTGCTGGCCGATACCGACCGGACGGTGCAGCAGATCGCGGCGGAGCTGAATTTCTCCAACCGCACCCATTTCTACAAGCTGTTTGCGGAGCATACCGGCATGACGCCGCGCCAGTACCGGCTGAAATACCATGGAGACACCTTCGGGGAATCCCCGCAGTAACGGCGGTCCCGATTTGTTCCGTCCATAGGAGGGAGACAAAGAATTGTAAACTTAGAATTGTTGAAATTCTGAAGGATTGATGCATTTCCGTCCGATTTATGGGACGTCACCTGATGTATACTGGAAATAACAGGAAAACAGATTCGGGGAGGAAACGTCCAATGAACGGAATTGCAACGGTAGATTTGTATCATGGGGTGCCCATTCATCGGGTGACCTGCGGGCAGGAGCGGGTGTACTATATCGGACAGGACATTCACACGGTGTACCAGGATGAGGCGGCCTGCCGGTGTGCCATCGACCAAAAAAACTGCACAGCGTAAAGGAGACAGCCATGGGGGACGATTACGGATATTTTGGCTCCGGCAGCAGCGGATATGCCCACTATCAGCAAACTTTCAAATCCTGCTTTGGCGGCTCCGGCGGGTCTGGCGGCGGCCACCACAATAATGATCCTGACTGGAGCAGCCTTCTGACTCTCTTGAAAATCGGCGTGCTTGTGGTAGTCCCAATCTATTGGGTTGTAACGGCCTTGCACATCGCCTTCTATGATCTGGCCAGCATCGAACCAATCACCGTTTTTATTGATTTGCTTGGCACCCCGGCTTTTGTCTATGTGGTTTGGGGCAGGATTCTTTCCCTGAGAGGCTGAAACTCCGGTCTTTTCAAAGCGGGAAAATCAGCAGAAACGCTTTCGCGCCAGTGACAAAAGTGATAAAATGGATGGCAGGAACACAACACGGACACAGGAAAAGAGAGGCGGAATATACAAAAAGTCGCCTGCCCGGCGACCACCGCCGCCCGCTTTTGTGATAGACTGTTCTCACAAACAACAACAAGGAGGACCTGACCATGCTGGGTGCTATTTTTGGAGACATCGTTGGCTCTGTCTACGAGTTCAACAACACGAACAACTACAATTTTCCATTGCTGAGTGACCGATCCCGACTCACCGATGATTCCCTCATGACGCTGGCGGTGGCCAAGGCTCTGATGGATACATGGGGACAGCCGGATGATGCCATCCGCGTCGCGCTGGTGCGGGAAATGCGGGACTTTGGCCGCCGCTACCCCGACGGCGGCTACGGCGGGCGGTTCCGCCAGTGGCTGGCTGCGGAGGCCCCGCAGCCCTACGGCAGTTTCGGCAACGGCAACGCCATGCGGGTGTCCCCGGCGGGCTGGCTGTACGGCACCATGGAGGAGACCCTTCACGCGGCAAAGCTGACCGCCGATGTGACCCACAACCACCCGGAGGGCATCAAGGGCGCACAGGCCATTGCGGCGGGAATTTTTCTGGCCCGCAGCGGGCAGGATAAGGACGCCATTCTGGAGTATCTCACCGAGAACTTCGGCTACGACCTGACCCGCACGCTGGACGATATTCGCCCCGCCTACGGCTTTTATGAGATTTGCCAGAAATCCGTCCCGGAGGCCATCCGCGCCTTCTACGAGGGCACCGACTATGAGGACGTCATCCGCAAGGCCGTATCGCTGGGCGGCGACAGCGACACCATCGCCTGCATGGCGGGGGCAATCGCCGAGGCGTATTACGGGATGCCGGAGACTTTCCGGAAAGAGGCTCTCCACCGTATGGATGCCTTCCAGCGGAGCGTGGCAAAAGAATTTCATGACTTCTACCGCATCCATTCGGGAAAACCGGCGGCTTCTTCCCCGACGGACTCTGTCAATGTGTCGTCTGTGGAAACTGCAGAGTCTCACGGAGAAAAGAAGATCGCCAAAAAGAACGATTGGAAAACATTTCCGATGCCTGCACAAAGGGATACGTTCCTGCTCAGCCGCCATTTCTCAAAACAGGAACTAAGCGCTCTTCAATGTGGCCATATCCCCGAAGCAATGGAGGATAAATGGTTCTGGTACATGGAAGGCAATACGTTATTTGCACACCGCAGCTGGACAGGGTATAGCCACTGCGTCAAACACAATAGATTACCTCCACTGATAGAACCCCGCGTCAAACGACCGCGGGGCTTTAAGGTTATGGTATGCCAAACTGAAAATCAGGACCTTTCATTTTTGCCTTCTGCTTCAAGTGCAGTCTCAAACTGAAGGTGAACGGCGGTGCCAAGCACTGCCTCGAATGCTTCTTCCAGCATTTTCCCATAGCGGTCAGACACGACTGCTAAGGTGAATTTACTGCGGACTACCAGGGTAATTGTCATGTATCTGGTCACGCCAGTTACTTTGAGGTCTTTGATGTAGAAGTCATAGACCGCCTCAGTCATACGTTCTCGACAATACTCTTTTACTCGTTCCAAAATAGCATCGCTATTTTCTGCCACATACTCTTCCGTTTTCATTCCGGAAGTCGATGCGTTTCCTGCGTTCTGCTTTTCATTGTAGTCCATCACAATTTGCCTCCGTTTTGCGCTGTTTGGTTTGTTTGTACTTAAAGCATATCATGCCGAGTGGACACCAATTGTCCACCTTAAAATCTTTTTTGGTGTATGGGCAGATTCGGACTCGATTTTTCCTTTGAGCAGCCCCCGCCGTGCCGCACATTTTGCTTTGTCGTATGTGTCATACTGTGTTTTAGGTGTATTGTCCAGAACTGTATCGCTGTCAATGCTGCAATTCGTTAGGATGAATTTTGCGCGTTCACGATAAAATGTATATATCTGATAGCTCTGTGCTTTACCATAGAAATTCCTTGTACTAACCTTTTGTCCAATAAGATTTCTGTTTTCCCCGGCGGAACAGCCATTGAAGCGGCAGTTGGAAATAACCGCAACATAGCCGGGAGTTATCTCGTTTTGGTAGCCAATCAAATTGCCTTTTTCGGCGCGGCAGTTCTCAAATGTGCAATTTTCCATTTTGTTGATTTTCCCGGTGATTACACTGCAATCCCGATCCAATTCGATGCAGGCTGATCCGCGTGCATTTACAACGCAATCGAAAAATTTACAATCTGCAATATGTACATGACCGAGTTTGCTCGCAGAACGAATCAGCGTGCCTGTACAGGCTGTAAATGTGCTGCGCAGAATTTCTGTATCAGCTGCAGCCTGTATACATTCGCAACAGTGAAAGAAGCGACAGCCCTCAATCAGAGAAGGATAGGACATAGATTCTGCTGAATCTGTTGCAAGTACATTTTTGCAGTAGTCAAATGTGCAGTCTATCACAGCTAATGCGGAAATTGTAAATGTGATATAGTCAAAATTGCAGTTCAAAAGACAAATGCTGTGTGGTGGGGCGTTGATGACGCTGTAGGAGTTTCCAACCACTGTCCGCTGAATGAAACGACAATTTTTAAAGTGAAACAATTTGTTTTCACCCAATAAGATAAAAGCAGCTAATGATTGTGATTTAGGGGATGCGGCTATCCGCCATATGTTATTCTCAAATTCAAAATGCGATTCTGGAAGAAATGAGGCTTGAACTACAGCCAAAGTACAGTCTTGAAATTGACAGTTGTTAAAAGTAACTTCCGCACAGTCATTCATTTGTGCAAAATTGTTGCATCCAATAAAATAGCAACCGGTGAATGATATACGGCATCCGCTATTGCCGATTAGAAACAAGCCTGAATGGAATCCTTTTTTGAAGGTACATCTGTTGAAATGTATTTCGCCAGAAGAAGAAACCGTGATATAGGAATCTGTCTGTGCAACATTGCAGAGAAACTCACAGTCATAAAACTCCGCCTTTCCGTTACACAGAATGCTTCTGCCACTATTGAAACGCCTTGGACGTTTATTAAATCGGATGTGTTTTCGATGAGGGATTTCTGCTGTGTGATATATGCGGTACAGTTCGCTTGCTAACGATTCACAGGGTAATTGCGAAGAAACGGACATTATGATTTCACCTGCCAATGATTGATTACATTCAGTATAGCAAGCGAGATGGACAATTTGCGTCCATTATTATGTCTGGAATACCTATTTTCAACAAAAAATAGCCGCCAGCATTACAACGCTGGCAGCTATTGATTTAGAAAATTATTTATTATACCCTAATAGATTTTCAGCTTCTTTTGGTGAAGCAGAAATCGGAAGAGCTGAATCATAGGACCATTGCAGTTTCCATTCAAAATATTTGTCGCGGGAAATTTTCCCGGTGTGGTAGGCATCTTGCATGGCGGCAAAGGACTTAAACAGGTAATTCAGAAGATCGTTCTCAGACCAAAGCATAGCGGGCTGTGCGCCGAAAGGAGATGTTTTAGCGTTTGTCTGGATGACAGGTGCTGTGGCTGCATTTGCAGCTATCTGATTTTTGTCAATTGGCGAGGATAGAGAAAATCTAAGCACATCCGGCATATTCTCGTCAAGCCAGAATAAAGTTTCCATTATGCCGCCAAGGTTGCCGGTATCCGGTTCAAGCAGTGCGCACTCTTTTACATGGAGTGCGTCTGCTATTTTTTTTACCATATCCTCTTTCGGAACGCGAAACCCGGATTCATACTGTGCGATACGGTTGGCAGCACCATCCGTAAAGCCAACCAGTTCACCTAATTCACGCTGCTTCATGTGACGATGCAGCCGGACGCGCTTGATTTTTTCTCCGATTTTCATGGGATGACCTCGTTCGTTATTTTATGCTGCCATTATACCACATTAGAGAGAAAAATCAACAATTTAATAACATATATGTAAAATCATTGACAAGAATACTGCGGAGGTGTATTATCAATACAACATATATGATGTAAATTTAGGCAAGGAGGATCCTATATGAAATCCATGATGCAACCCAAGAAGGGCTATATAGTAGTCTATTATGCTAAAAATCCTATTTGCAAGTAACCTTTGTTTACTTGCGCGAGGGCCGCCCACACAAAATATTTTATCATTTTTGTTGTAATGAATCAAATCTGATTCACTATTCAGAGAGCAGGACGCAAAAGTGAATCAGTTCTGATTCACTCACAGAAAAGAGCCTTTTTCCCGAAAGCGAATCAATGCTTGATTCACTCCCACATTTCGCCCAGACGCACCCCGTGTGGGGCGGATGCCCCGCATCGCACACGGACGCGATGAACTCCACAAACCCGCCGTTTGGCGCGTTTGTGGGGCTGTGGGGCGGCGTGAACCGTACAACTTACTACTAGAGAATAAAACTTACTACACACAAAATTACGA
>SFJM01000021.1 GCA_004555915.1 Clostridiales bacterium
GCGGTTGGGGAACCTCAGTTATTGTATCATGGGAGGTCTTTGTATAGCTATAAGCTTTTTGTACCACATGCATAGCATGTGGTATATTGACAAAAAAAGGCGTTCTACGGAATGACTCCGTAAAACGCCCTTGTCTTACATCGTGTATGATACCATGACAAAATTACGCTGTCAAGTATTTGTTAAAAAATAATTCCGAATAAGTACATTCTGCTCATAAGGAGTATCAGGAAGCCTGCGTCATATCGTCAGATTCGCCAATTTCTTCTGCTGCCGGCGGTACGGCAGCAGAAGCCAGCCATTCCCGTCCGGCATCCGAGCCCAGCCAGCGGTAAAACAGCATCACCGGCTCTTCTGCTTCCAGTCCCGGACGGACTGCAAGATAATAGGGTACTGTAAGCGGATACGACGTGCCATCCTCTGCCGTGTCTCCCGGCAGCATGCCATCCACAGCAATCATTCTGGTATCATCCGGTTTGCCGTTCTGCAGCAGTGAGAGCCAGGTCGTATAGCACACGGTTCCCGTGGTATGCGAACAGGCTGCTGTCAGCGTGTCCGCACCGGACTGCATGGTTACGCCTGTAGCATCCGTACCAAACACGGCAGCAAACATGCGTCGGCTATCCGAGCCTGCTGCGGCTGCATAGCCGGTCCAGCCGGAAGCGCTGTCCTGCTGATAGGCTGCCAGAATATCCTGCTTTGTCCAATCCAGTATCATATCATCTTCCGGACTGCTTCCTGCCAGAAAGACCAGTGCATCCGTCCCCACTTCCACCAGGGAAATGCCCTGTTCCTCCAGCTTTTTTGCAGTGTCCGCAGATGGTGCATAGGCAAGCACCGCATCCAGTTTCCCATCCAGCAGGCGCTGCCATGCCGCTTCACTGCTGCCTGCAAAGGCGGTTTTATCGCTGGCTGCCTCATAGGAGGTATCACCGGCCTTTGCCGCTGCCAGATTTCCCGCAAGGGAAAGGGACGCGCAGCCGCCAAAGGAAACATCATCCAGATCCACCCGGCGGACTGTGGGCTGCTCCAGAGCGCTGCCCGATACACCGGAACCGTTTTGCTGTGGTACAGCGGTGGCGCCGCAGCCTGTCAGCAGTGCGCCGCAAAGCATCACTGCGAGGAGTTGTTTCTTCATCATCCGTTCCTCCTCACTTTACACCGGAAAGCCGGGTACGTACCAGCCATCTTCCATTGGAATCCACAATACCGGACCATTCGTCCTGAACTGCCATATAGTACGAGCCTCCTGCACAGCAAATGCTGTCATATTTCGGCCGGAGTACCATTCTTCCCCGGGTGTTTCCAATGCCCTGCAGACCAGTTGCAGGATTGGTAATCGTGAACTGGCCCATGCTGCGGTCCGCATTCTGCTCTGACGGCGTATACTGATAGGAAATCAGCTTTCCTGCGGTGCCATCCTCCAGCTGGAACAGCTGATAGCCATCCTCCGTCACACAGACCAGTGTATTCCCCTGCTCATAAAATTGCATTTCGCTATCCAGCACAACGCTTTTCAGGTCATCAAAAATCACAGAACAGCCATCTGCATTGACATAGGAAAAATAATCATTCGGCAGAGCCAGCAGCTTCTGCGCCTGCAGATCCTCCGGAAGCTGCAGCTTCTGTCCCTTGGTGGCGCTGATGACCACGCATTCTGTCTCGGATTTCCACAGCTGGTACAGCGGATAATCCTCACTGCAGTGTGTGCCGTCCATATACTCAAATGCTACGGCTTCCTTGCCGGAAACCTCTGCCACACCGAATTTTCCTTCGGTATCTTTTACCAGCACATAGCCATTGCAGACCTCGTCCATCCAGGCAGCATCGGTGAACGGCGTAATCACACCCTTTGTATCCACAATTGCCCACTGATTTTCTGCTGTCTGCATGGTTGCATAACCGTCAGAAAAAGCGCCAATCTGGTATGCGGTCAGTGTGGACAGCTCCTGCATGTCATCCGCATCATAGATATGCCAGATATCACTCTGGTCCGTGGTTTTCCGGCTGACGAGGATACCATCCGAACAGGATACCATCGTTCCTGCCATGGTGCCCAGCAGCGTGCCGTTGCTGTATACCTTTGTATCCGGGGTGTCGGAACGCTGTACCAGAATATATCCATCTGCCACCGTAATGCTGCCGTAAACCGGCCCGATCACCCAGCTGCCATCCTCCGCAGCGCAGCTGACCTGTACGCCATCCTCCGCAGTGTCACTCTCCAGCATCCATACCGCTGTCTTGCCGCAGATCTCCCGTTTTACCGCGGTATATACCGGATTGGTAATCTGTTCCCCTGCTTCATCTGCCAGCGCATAACGGTATACCGCCGTTCCATCCTGCTTCCATCCGGCAATCGCTGCCGCATAGGGAAAAATCTGTTCATAATCGGACGCCGGCGTCAGGGTGTCCTTCAATCCGATGGCACGTACCGCGCCAATTTCCGGTTCTGCCGCTTTATATTCCACGGTATCGGTATCCGGTACAAGCTCTGCCGGAATGGGTTCTTCTTCCTGGGCTGAACCGGTATCCTGAGGAGCCGGAACCGGCTGTGCCGCAATCGCAGCGCATAAAACTGCAGATATTGCAAGCATACCTGCGATCCGTTTTATCATATGGAACCTCCTGCTTTTATCTGTTTTCTGTCATCCATGCTTTTTAGCAATATTGGAATGTTACATACCTTTTGCTATTCTATTCTAAACAGGTAGTATCTGACTGTCAAGGCATCAACTGTTAACATTTTTTATCTGCATAAAAATAACGCAGCCAACACCGGCATTTTCCGGCAAATTGACTGCGTTATCCGTTATATATCTATTTTCGTTATGTGTCAATGAAACAGAAAACCGAAAAGCCTGTGGAAGAAGCCCTGCTTCGGCGGTTCCTTTTCTGCCTTTTTCTCATCGGCAGCACGCAGCATCTGCATGGTCCGCTCGATTTCCCGTTCCTCCCGCTGTTCTTTTTCCTTTTCATGGGGCTGTTTTACTGCCGCTACCGGGATGTCCTCCGCATCATGGGTAAAGTAGTCATACAGCGCCATCTGGCTGTTGACCGAACGTTCTCCTTCCTGGCGCTCCACACGCCGATAGGTGCCATCCGGCTGCATCAGCCATGACTGACAATTGTCCTGTTCCAGCGTCTCGATAATATACAGCAGCTGTTTGCGGATTTCCGGTGATTTCGGCTCCGCGAAGATTTCCACCCGGCGCTGGGTATTGCGGTTGAGCAGGTCGCCGGAACCGAGGAAAATCCGCTGCCGTTCCCCTTCGCCAAAGACAAAAATACGGGAATGCTCCAGATACCGTCCCAGAAGCGCACGGATGGTAATATGTTCTGTATATCCCTCAATGCCCGGACGCAGGCAGCAGATGCCCCGGATGTACAGATGGATTTCCACCCCTGCCTGGGATGCCTCCACCATCTTTTCCATAATGCCAATATCATTGAAGGAATTGATTTTCATTGCCACATAGCCGTGTCCGCCCTGCTTCTGCACTGCAATCTCACGATCCAGCAGCTCCAGCACATGGGAACGGTAGCAATGGGGTGCAACCCACAGCGCATCGGTCTGCTCTGTAATCTCTCCGATGGCAAGGTTGTTGAATACACGGATGGCCTCCCGGCCCACAGCTGCCTCATTGGTGATAAAGCAAAGGTCTGTATACTGCTCCGAGGTTTTTTCATTGTAATTGCCGGTACCCACCTGTGTGGTATAGCTCACATTGCCAGCCTTGTCCTTTCGTGTGATGACGCAAAGCTTGGCATGTACCTTATAATCACTCAGGCCGTAAATGACGCGGCAGGAGGCCTGCTCCAGAATGGCAGAATAGTCAATATTGCTCTGCTCATCAAACCGGGCCCGCAGCTCCAGCATGCACAGTACATCCTTTCCCCGGTCTGCGGCATAGCACAGAGCGGAGACCACCTGGCTGTGTCCTGCCAGACGATACAGGGAAATCCGGATAGAAACAACCTCCGGATCATCCGCAGCCTCATACAGCAGGTTAAGGAATGGCGTATAGCTGTGGAATGGATAGGACAGCAGGATTTCCTGCTCTGCCAGCTGCCGGATGGGAATATCCCGGTGATAGACAGCCGGAACCTGTGGCTTACGTTCCGGATAGAACAGGGATGCATCCATCTTGTCTATTTTTCCCGGAAGTGAGAATCCAAAGCTAAAATCCAGAGGGATTTTCTGGACAAACACACTGTCCTTCTGCACCTCCAGATGCTCACTCATATATTTCTGAATCTTATCCGACCGGCAGGACAGCTGCAGACGGACAGCGGACAGCCGGCGGCGTTTTTTCAGCAGCTCCTGCATGATGCCGCGGAAATCCATTTCATAATCCAGCAATGCCTCATCTGCAGCAATATCCGCATTACGGGTCACCCGCACCGTGGCACGTTCCACAATTTTCTGCTTGGAAAACAGCTGCTCCAGCGAATACTCCACGATATCACAGGTAAAAAATATCTTAACCCGGTCATCCAGATTGACGACGAAATAATCCGGCAGATGACCAATCGGGATGATGCCAAAGCGTTCCCCGCCATTTTTGGTAATATGGCAGGATACCACATATTTCTCCTTATTGCGCAGGAACGGGAAGGGATGATGCCGATCCACAATCTGCGGTGACAGCAGCGGTTTGATTTCGGTATCAAAATATTTCCGGGCAATGATTTCCTCCATTTTTCCCAGCTTTTTGAAGTCAACAAAATCAATGCCCTTCTGCTCCAGCTCCGTTTTCAGGGACTGGTACATCTCCTCCGTCATAGGCTCAAAGGAATGTACCATTTCCAGCATATGCTGTACCTGCTGCGCGGCATTCCAGCCGGTCTTGTCATCCAGCTTATCCGGATCCATAATGCTCTGATCGGTCAGCGAACCCACACGCACCATGAAAAACTCATCCAGATTGGAAAAATAAATTGCTGCAAATTTCAGCCGTTCAAACAGTGGTACATCGGTCCGCAATGCCTCGGAAAGGCATCGTTTATTAAATTCCAGCCAGCTTAATTCCCGGTTAACCAGCAAATCCATGGGAAGCATGTCTGCCGCCCTCCTTTTTTCTCGTTTGCCTTACAGACAATATCTGCATTATTATTTATTATAACGCAAATTTACCTTTTTTTCGAGTGATTGTTGGTAATTTTCCACATTATTTTTCCAGATTTTCCAACCATGCCATCAACATGTACTAATTTGTTACAAAACAGGCAAAAAAAGCCGGAAAACAGAAGTTTCCCTCCATTTTCTGGCTTATCAATGGTACATCACCATGTTTCGTCTAATTACTCTTAATAGTCTATGTATTTTCATCCATTTAGACTTTTTACAACCGCACTTACTTAGAAGTTCCCCTCAAATATTTGTCTATGTACTCCCGATATCCATCTTCCAAAATATGAAATGCACAACTGTTATCCGTTAAAATTTGCTTACGGTTCGTTATAACCATCTCATATATTTTATTTGCCTTCTTCTGAATTTTGTCTGCATTGCTTATACAAAACTGATATTCTTTATTCAGCAGCAGTCGGTATTTCTCGTCCTCAACATCTTTGATTATCAATTTTTCAATACATTCATCTGGGACCGGAACCATATAATTAAATCGCAAGGAGCCTTTCACTTCTTTTTTATCTCCCGGCACTCGAATTAAAATATTCGCTTCCTGCTTTTTATCAAACGAAGAAACAGATACATAATAATTCATTCCATTGACTTGCATAACAGCACCAAATGCAAACTTATTGCGGTCGGCATACCGAATATTCGGTACTTTCGTAACTCCTCTTTTCTCCTTTTCGTATCTTTGGAGAAATCTATTATACTCTTCATTTATACGGTAAAAATCCATTTTATCCCCCATGGTATAGCAAAACAGGGAGATAAGCTGCTTATCTCCCTGAAAATTAACGGTTCGCATTTCAAGCTGCGAAGCACTTAAATTAAAGGTTTGCACTCAAAGTAGCAACGCACTTAAATCAAGCAAATTCTTTTGCTCACTTATATTATATGCGTTTATTTTAGAAAATTCAATAAAAAATGAAAAAAATTTATTCACAAAAATTACAATTTCATTTAACCATATATTATTTATGAGGAATTGGCATTTGCTAATCCCTCTACTATTTACTCTAAATTCCAAAAAAAAGCCGGAAAACAGAAGTTTCCCTCCGTTTCCCGGCTTACAATTCAATATGTCATACTCTGACAGAGCTGTGCATTATTCAAACTCAATCGGATCAATATGCCAGATGTTGTCAGCGTAGTCCTTGATGGTACGGTCAGAGCTGAACTTGCCTGCGTTGCAGATGTTTCTCCAGCACTTTTCTGCAAATGCATACTTATCCTTGTAGTCGTTGTTCAGGCGCAGCTTGGTGTCAACATAGCTCTGGAAGTCATACATCAGGAAGTACTTATCCGGATGGCTCTGACCCCAGTCAACATTATGGATGATGGAATCATACAGCTCCTTGAACAGGCCTGTGCCGCCGTCATCCAGCGTACCGTTGACCAGTGCTTCCATCACGCGCTTGATCTTCGGATCATTGTTGTAGATGTGGTACGGGATATACTCGCTGTTGTCAGCCTGCTCGATCTCCTCTACGGTGCCGCCGAAGATATACTCGTTCTCGATGCCTGCCTCCTGTGCGATTTCCACGTTTGCGCCGTCCAGAGTACCCAGGGTAACGGCACCATTCAGCATCAGCTTCATGTTACCGGTACCGGATGCCTCAGTACCAGCAGTGGAGATCTGCTCGGATACGTTAGCAGCTGCAACCAGCTTCTCAGCGTAGGATACGTTGTAGTTCTGGACGAAGATAACACGGATCTTGTCGCGTACCTGACCATCGTTCTCAACCAGACGTGCAATCTCATTAATCAGCTTGATGATGCCCTTTGCACGCGCATAGCCCGGAGCAGCCTTCGCGCCGAAGATAAAGGTGGTCGGATGGAAGTCCTTGATGGAGCCGTCCTTCAGGCCGAAGTAGATATACAGGATGGACAGAGCATTCAGGAACTGGCGCTTGTACTCGTGCAGACGCTTGATCTGGATATCATAGATAGAGCCGCGCAGCGGAGCAGTGCCGTCATGCTTCAGCATGAACAGAGCCAGCTGATGCTTCTTCTGATGCTTGATTTCCCAGAATTCATCCAGAATTGCCTTGTCATCCGCATACTTCTCCAGCTTCTTCAGCTGGGACAGATCGGTAACCCATGCGTCAGAGCCCAGCAGACGGGTAATCATCGCGGACAGCTCGCGGTTGTTCATTGCCAGCCAGCGGCGCTGGGTGATACCGTTGGTCTTGTTCTGGAAGCGCTCCGGCCACATCTCATAGAAGGAATGCAGGGTGCTCTTCTTCAGGATTTCGGTATGGATTGCAGCTACACCGTTGACATAGCTGGAACCGTACATAGCCAGGTTTGCCATGTGAACCATGTCATGCTTGATGATCTGTACATCCTGAATGAAGTCCGGATGACGCTGCTGACGATACAGCTCATCAATGAACATGTTGTTGATGCGCTCGATGATGTCGTAAATTTCCGGCACAACAGCGATCAGCAGATGCTTGTTCCACTTCTCCAGTGCTTCCGGCAGGATGGTGTGGTTGGTGTAAGCGAAGGTCTTCTGTGCAATCTTCAGTGCCTGCTCGAAACTTACGCCTTCGTAGGTAGTCAGCAGACGAATCAGCTCCGGAATAGAGATAACCGGATGGGTATCGTTCAGCTGGATTGCGTTGAAATCAGCAAAATGAGAGAAATCATTGCCGTGAACCTTCTTGTAGTCCTTGATGATGTCCTGCAGGGATGCGGAGCAGAAGAAGTACTGCTGCTTCAGGCGAAGCTTCTTGCCCTCATCGGTGGAGTCATTCGGATACAGTACACGGGAAATGTCCTCTGCACGGTTCTTTTCACGTACCGATGCTTCATAATGCTGTGCATTGAATTCGTTGAAATCAAAGGAAGAAATCGGTT
Source organism: Clostridiales bacterium (assembly GCA_004555915.1). Lineage (GTDB taxonomy): Bacteria > Bacillota > Clostridia > Oscillospirales > Butyricicoccaceae > Butyricicoccus_A. Next base: position 7,997 of record SFJM01000021.1, read on the forward strand.
CTGCCTGCCACAGACGCAGGTTGCCGATGTTCTTGGTGCCGTAGCCGATAACCGGCAGGTCATACGGTACCGCACGGACGGTCTGGTCTGCAAACTTAACCAGAACAGCCTCGGAATCCACACGGATGCTCCACGGATCGCCGAAACGGGTCCAGTCATCCGCAGTCTCCTTCTGGAAGCCATCCTGGATGTACTGCTTGAACAGGCCGTACTTGTAGCGGATGCCATAGCCATCCAGCGGCAGCTCCAGTGTTGCAGCGGAGTCCAGGAAGCAGGCTGCCAGACGGCCCAGGCCGCCGTTGCCCAGAGATGCGTCCTCTACTTCTTCCAGCTCTGCCAGATTCAGGCCGCGCTCCTTGAACATCTTCTCTACCTCATCGTAGATGCCCAGGCACAGCAGGTTGTTGTAAATCGCACGTCCAATCAGGAACTCCGCAGACATGTAGTACGCATGACGCGCAGTCGTATGCAGCTTCTTGCTTTCTTTCCAGGAATCTGCAATCTGGGACATGATCGCTTTTGAAAGAGCATGGTGCAGGTCCTGTGCATTGGCCTCGTCAAGATTCTTGCAGAGGTCACTCTTCAGGTACACTTCAATGTCTTCCATAAGTTTGGTACAATTCATTGTGTGTGAAAACCACCTTTCTGATCGGTAAGCAACTCGGGTTTCCCGCATCAGCTGCGGTGTCTGATCCTGTAATGCCTTTCCCATAAAATTACAGTCAAAACAACCCATATATCGCAATGCTATTATTATACCATATTATTCCGTTCTTTCAACAAAAAAGTGCAGCAAAAGAAAGATTTTATCGTTCATGTATAATTTTTGTAACAATGCGCCTCGATTTTCGTTACAATTCCACGCCATGATTTTGCTTTTTCATGGCATGCAACCAGCCGCGCCATCCACGAAAAAAAACCGATTTCCCCCTCTTGACAAATTCACGGCAGTGTGGTAGGGTTAAAGCAATAAAGTAAACCGTTGATCGAGAGAAGTACGCTTCAGGAAGTGCGCACAGAGAGCTGCAGGTGGTGGGATTGCAGCGGCATGGATGCTGCGGAATGGACTCGTGAGGGCAGCCCGAACGCCTTTGGCAAGTAGGCACTGACGGCATCCGGCCGTTATTCCGGAACGCACATGATAGTGTGCGGCGAGTGGTCGGTTCTTTCAACAGGATCGGCAATATGGGTGGCACCGCAGAAGCGTTATGGCTTTTGTCCCAGAGATTGTAAATCTCCAGGGATGAAGGCTTTTTTTGTTGCCCGTTTCCCGCCGCAGAACACAGAAAGGAAGAACCGTATTATGTTAAGACCATCTGCTTCGGAAATTCAATCTTATGCGGAACAGTATTCCATGATTCCATTATGCCGCGAAATTTATGCGGATGTTACCACACCCATTGCGCTGCTCCGCAAAATCGCCCAGGTATCTGACCGCTATTTCCTGCTGGAAAGTGTGGAGGGCGGCGAGCGCTGGGGACGGTATTCGTTCCTGGGCTATGACCCGATTGTGCACATCGTATGCAAGGATCATGTTGTGACCACGGAATATACCGATGGGCGGCCCACAGAAACCGTCACCACGGATCAGCCCAATGAAATTCTGCGCAAGCTCATGTCCCAGTATCAGGCGCCCCGCATTGAAGGCTTCCCGCCGTTTACCGGCGGTCTGGTGGGCTATTACGCCTACCGCATGATCGGCTACACCGAACCTACCCTGCAGCTGCGCTCCAGTGATGTGGATGACTTCGACCTGATGCTGTTTGACAAGGTCATTGCCTATGACCACCTGTCCCAGAAAATCAATGTCATTGTCAACATGAAAACCGATGCCATTCTGGAAAACTACGGCACGGCACGGGCTGAAATCGAAAAAATGATCCGGCTGATCCGTGAGCCAATGCCGCTTCCGATTGTCCGCAACCACTGCAAGCCGGCATTTACCTGCAATGTAACAAAGGAAGAATATTGTGACATTGTCAACAAAACCAAGCAGTATATTATTGACGGTGATATTTTCCAGGCTGTGCTGTCCCGCCGCTTTGAAACACCGTATACCGACAGCCTGCTGGATGCCTACCGCGTCCTGCGCACCACCAATCCATCCCCGTACATGGTTTACCTGCACCGGGATGACATTGAGCTGATGAGCACCTCGCCGGAAACCCTGGTCCGCCTGCGGAATGGCCGGCTGTCTACCTTCCCGGTTGCCGGTTCCCGTCCCAGAGGTGCCACCAAGGAAGAGGATCTGGCACTGGAAGCTGACCTGTTATCCGATGAAAAGGAGCTGGCAGAGCACAATATGCTGGTGGATCTGGGTAGAAATGATATCGGCAGGCTGTCCGCATTCGGCTCAGTAGAGGTCACCGATTACCAGATGATTCACCGCTATTCCCGCATCATGCATATCACTTCCGTGGTGGAAGGCAATATCAAGCCGGAATTTGATGCCTTTGATGCCATTACCACCCTGCTCCCTGCCGGAACCCTGTCCGGTGCGCCCAAAATCCGTGCCTGTGAGATTATTGAAGAACTGGAGCCCTGTGCCCGGGGCGTATATGGCGGCGCACTGGGTTATGTGGACTTTACCGGCAACATGGATACCTGTATTGCCATCCGCATGGCAGTCAAGAAAAACGGCCGTGTCACCGTGCAGGCAGGCGGCGGCATTGTGGCGGATTCCATCCCGGAAAATGAATATCTGGAATCCCAGAACAAGGCCGGTGCCGTGATTTCCGCCATCGAACGCGCAGCGGAAGTGGATGCAGACTGAGAGGTGACCCAACATGCTTTTACTGATTGATAACTATGACAGCTTTTCCTATAACTTATATCAGATGTGCGGCACCATTGAGCCGGATATCCGTGTTGTCCGCAACAATGCGATTACACTGGAGGAAATCCGTGAGCTGAATCCTGACCGCATCATCCTGTCCCCCGGCCCGGGCCGTCCGTGCGATGCCGGTATCTGTGAGGATGTGATCCGGGAATTTAAGGGTAAAATCCCGATTCTGGGCGTTTGCCTGGGACATCAGGCCATTTGCGAGGTCTACGGTGGCAAGGTAACCCATGCCCGCCGTCTGATGCACGGCAAGCAGAGCATTGTCTCCCTTGACCATGCCTGCCCGCTGTTCCGCGGCCTGCCGGAGGAAATCCCGGTGGCACGTTACCATTCCCTCATCGGTACCGAGCTGCCGGATACACTGCAAATCGTTTCCACCGACAGTGTGGGCGAAGTGATGGCGGTCATGGATGCAGAAAACAAAGTTTTTGGTCTGCAGTTCCATCCGGAATCCATTCTGACCCCGCAGGGTGCCGTGCTGCTGGAAAATTTCCTGTCTGATACACTTTGATTGTTACGCTGTAAAGGAGTTCTATACCATGATTAAAGAAGCAATTACCAAAATCGTCACCAGAGAAGACCTGACCTATGACGAAGCATATACCGTGATGAATGAAATCATGAGCGGCGAATCCACCCCCACACAGAATGCCGCATTCCTTGCTGCCCTGTCTACCAAGAGCGCCAAGGCTGAAACCGTAGATGAAATTTCCGGCTGTGCCGCTGCCATGCGTGCCCATGCCACCACGGTGGATACAGGTGACATCGACTGTCTGGAAATCGTCGGCACCGGCGGTGACCGCTCCAACTCCTTCAACATTTCCTCCACTGCTGCCATTGTCATTGCGGCAGCCGGTCAGCCGGTTGCCAAGCACGGTAACCGTGCCGCATCCTCCAAATCCGGTGCTGCGGATTGTCTGGAGGCGCTGGGCGTCAACATCGACCAATCCCCGGAAAAATGCGTTTCGGAGCTGGGCACCGTGGGCCTGTGCTTCTTCTTTGCCCAGAAATACCACACTTCCATGAAATATGTGGGTGCCATCCGCAGGGAGCTGGGCTTCCGTACGGTATTCAACATTCTGGGGCCGATTACCAACCCGGCAAGCCCCTGTTACCAGCTGCTTGGCGTCTATGACGAATATCTGGTAGAACCCATGGCACATGTTCTGACCAATCTGGGTGTCCGCAGCGGCATGGTAGTATATGGACAGGACCGCATGGATGAAATCTCCATCAGTGCACCCACCACCGTCTGTGAATTCAAAAACGATACCTACAAAACCTACACCATCCAGCCAGAGGACTTCGGCTTTGCCCGCGCCAAGAAAGAGGATATCGTGGGCGGTTCCGCAGAGGAAAATGCACAGATCACCAGAAACATCCTGAGCGGCACCGAACAGGGCGCCAAGCGCAACGTGGTTCTGATGAACGCCGGTGCCGCGCTGTATATCAGCGGCAAGGCAGCTTCCATTGCGGACGGTATCAAACTGGCAGCGGAAATGATTGACTCCGGCAAGGCTATGGCCACGCTGGAAACCTACATTGCCGCATCCAATGCGTAAGTTTTTTGGGTAAACCATGATGATTTTAGACGAACTTGCGGGCTATGCCCGTGTCCGTGTGGCAAAGGACAAAGAAGAAAATTCCATCGAAGTATTACAGGAGCTGTGCTGCAACAGCAAGGCACATCCCAACCGCCCGCATTTCTGCTTCGAGCAGGCACTGCGGCAGGATGGCCTGTCCTTTATCTGTGAGGTGAAAAAAGCTTCTCCCTCCAAGGGCGTGATTGCGGAGCATTTCCCCTATCTGGACATTGCCAGGCAGTATGAGCAGGCAGGTGCTGACTGTATTTCCTGCCTGACCGAACCCAAGTGGTTTCTCGGCAGCGACAAAATTTTCACCGATATCCGTCAGACCGTCAGCACCCCGATGATCCGCAAGGATTTTACGGTAGACGAATACCAGATTTATCAGGCAAAGCTGATGGGTGCAGACGCTGTCCTGCTGATCTGTGCCATTCTGGATACCAAAACCATCGAACGTTATCTGGGTATCTGCGAAAAACTGGGTCTGACTGCTCTGGTGGAAGCCCATGACGAAGCGGAAATCCGGTCAGCTGTTGCCGCCGGTGCACGTGTCATCGGTGTCAACAACCGGAATCTGAAGGATTTTTCCGTGGATTTCTCCAATGCAGCCCGCCTGCGTGACCTGATCCCGCCGGAATGCTTATATGTAGCAGAATCCGGTGTCCGCAATGCCGAAGATGTTGCGGCACTCCGGCAGGTGGGCGCGGATGCCGTGCTGATGGGAGAGGTGCTGATGCGTGCTGCGGATAAGGCTTCCCTGCTGGCCCAGATGCGGAAGGCCGGTACAGGCGCATGAAAATCAAAATTTGCGGGCTGAGCCGTCCGGCTGACATCGAGGCGGTAAACCGATACCAGCCGGATTATGCCGGTTTTATCCTCAATTTCCCTAAAAGCTTCCGCAATATCACACCGGAACAGGCAAAACGATTGCGGTCAAAGCTGTCTGACAGCATCCCTGCTGTGGGTGTTACCGTCAACCAGCCGTTGGAAACGGTTGCACATTTTCTCAAACATGGTATCATAGATATCGCACAGCTGCATGGGCAGGAGGATGAAGCCTACATCCGTACGCTGCAGGACATGACTGGAAAACCGGTCTGGAAAGCCTTTCAAATCCGCTGTGCCGCAGATTTGGACGCTGCCAGAACCAGTCCTGCGGATATGATTCTGCTGGACAACGGCTACGGCACCGGCGAAACCTTTGACTGGACGCTGGTGCGGGATATCGGCCGTCCGTTCATCCTTGCCGGTGGTCTGCGGCTGGACAATCTGGCCGAAGCGGCAAAGATGCAGCCCTATGCCATGGATCTTTCCAGCGGTGCGGAAACCGACCGTGTCAAGGACCCTGAAAAAATCCGTATGCTGATTGAAACAATAAGGAGTTTATAACTATGTCAAAAGGAAGATTTGGCATTCATGGCGGTCAGTACATCCCTGAAACGCTGATGAATGCGGTCAACGAGCTGGAGGAAGCGTACAACTTTTATAAAAACGATCCTGCGTTCAACGCGGAACTGGAGGAGCTTCTGAAAAATTATGTGGGCCGTCCCTCCCTGCTGTATTACGCTGAAAAAATGACAAAGGATCTGGGCGGCGCGAAGATTTACCTCAAGCGCGAGGATCTGAACCATACCGGCTCCCATAAAATCAACAATGCACTGGCTCAGTGCCTGCTGGCAAAGAAAATGGGCAAAACCCGTGTCATTGCAGAAACCGGCGCGGGACAGCACGGTGTGGCAACCGCAACCGCTGCCGCCCTGCTGGGTCTGGACTGCGAGGTATACATGGGCCGTCTGGACTGTGAACGGCAGGCACTGAATGTCTACCGCATGCGTCTGCTGGGCACCAAGGTACATCCGGTGGACAGCGGCACGGCAACCCTGAAGGATGCGGTTTCGGAAACCTTCCGCGAATGGGTCAGCCGCATTGATGACACCCATTATGTCCTTGGCTCTGTCATGGGCCCGCACCCGTTCCCTGCCATGATCCGTGATTTTCAGGCAGTGATTTCTAAAGAAATCAAGGAGCAGATGCTGGAGCTGGAAGGCCGTCTGCCGGATGCTGTCATCGCCTGTGTGGGCGGCGGCTCCAATGCCATCGGCGCTTTCTACAACTTCATCGAGGACAAGGAGGTCCAGCTGATCGGCTGTGAGGCTGCCGGTCGCGGTGTGGATACCAAGGAAACCGCTGCTACCCTGTCCACCGGCCGTCTTGGCATTTTCCATGGCATGAAGTCCTATTTCTGCCAGGACGAATACGGCCAGATTGCACCGGTTTACTCGATTTCTGCCGGACTGGATTACCCGGGTGTTGGTCCGGAGCATGCGATGCTGTTCGATTCCGGCCGTGCACAGTATGTACCGGTAACGGACGATGAAGCCGTAGAGGCATTTGAGTACCTGTCCCGTGTCGAGGGCATCATCCCGGCCATTGAGTCTGCCCATGCCGTTGCCTATGCCCGCAAGCTGGCTCCTACCATGTCCAAAGACAAGATTATTGTCATCAATGTCTCCGGCCGCGGTGACAAGGACGTGGCTGCCATCGCACGCTACAGAGGGGAGGATATCCATGATTAAGATTGCAGATGCCTTTGCAAACGGCAAGGCGTTTATCCCATTTCTGACCTGTGGTGATCCGGATCTGGAAACCACGGAACAGCTGATTCCCGCCATGGCTGCGGCAGGCGCTGACCTGATTGAGCTTGGCATCCCGTTCTCCGACCCGACAGCGGAAGGCCCGGTCATTCAGGACGCAAACCTGCGCGCACTGTCCGGCGGCGTGACCACGGATAAAATCTTTGACATGGTGCGCCGTGTCCGCCCGCTGGTTTCCATTCCGCTGGTATTCATGACCTATGCCAATGTCATCTATTCCTATGGCGCAGACCGTTTTCTCAAAACCGCTGCGGAAATCGGCATCAGCGGCATTATTGTGCCCGATGTCCCCTTTGAGGAAAAGCAGGAATTTGACCCGATCTGCAAAAAATATGGTATCGCACAGATTTCCATGATTGCCCCAACCTCCCATGGCCGCATCCGTGCGATTGCGGAGCAGGCGGACGGTTTCCTGTACTGTGTATCCTCCCTGGGTGTCACGGGCACGAGAAGCAATATCACCACCGACATCGGCGCAATGGTCAGACTCGTCAAGGAAGTCAAGGACATCCCGTGTGCCGTTGGCTTCGGCATCTCCACACCGGAGCAGGCAGAGTCTATGTCCCGTCAGGCGGATGGCGCCATCGTCGGCTCTGCCATTGTCAAGCTGATTGCAAAATACGGACGGGACAGTGTTCAACCGGTTGCAGAGTACGTGAAGTCCATGAAGGACGGCTGCCGAAAGGCAGAAACTGTTTCTCTGTAAACCGTTTTCTCCCATCCATATCTGTCACTTTTTCAGCGCAAAGCTGCGGCATATTTCTGCCGCGGCTTTGTTTTTGTTAAAAACAGCAGATTGACTTCGTTCTTTTGCCGTTTGATTTGTTGAAAATCCCGTTTCTCTCTATTTTTCTGTGAGATTATATTTATTTTTTGTTCAAAATTTGGTATTTGTGTGATTTTTACGTTGCATCATGAAGTATTTATGTTGTATAATGTTCATGTTTGGAGTAACAGAGAATTTTGCCGTATTTTGGTTTTTTTTGCCGCATTACATACGTGCATATGCCTCTTCCAGACTATCTTTTGTCATCTTTATAAATTTAAAGGAGCTGATACACTGTGCCAAAAAAACTGAAGATCACAGAGACCGTCCTTCGTGACGCCAACCAGTCCCTGTGTGCAACACGTCTTCCGATGTCGGAATTCAAGCCGATTCTGGAGACCATGAACAAGGTTGGTTACCACTCCGTCGAGTGCTGGGGCGGTGCTACATTCGATTCCTGCCTCCGTTATCTGAACGAGGATCCGTGGGTTCGTCTGCGCACCATCCGCGAGGCTATGCCGGACACCAAGCTGCAGATGCTGCTGCGTGGCCAGAACATTCTGGGCTACAAGCATTATTCTGACGACACCGTTCGCGCCTTCGTTCGCAAGAGCGTGGAGAACGGCATTGATATCATCCGTATTTTTGACGCGCTGAACGACTTCCGTAACATCGAAACCGCTGTTGACGAGTGCAAGAAGGCCGGCGGCGAGGCGCAGGGCACCATTTCCTACACCCAGTCTCCGGTTCACACCGTTGAAAATTACGCAAAGCTGGGCAAGCAGATTGAGGAAATGGGCTGTGATTCCCTGTGCATCAAGGACATGGCTGGTACCATGAGCCCGCAGGAGGCGTTTGACCTGGTTTCCGCGCTGAAGGCTGAGGTTAAGATCCCGATTTCCGTGCATACCCATGCAACCACCGGTCTGGGCTCCATGACCTACCTGAAGGCTGTTGAGGCAGGCGCTGACATCATCGACTGCGCAATCTCCCCGTTTGCAGGCGGTACTTCCCAGCCGTGCACCGAGGCAATGGACCATGTCCTCGTACAGATGGGCTATGATACCGGTCTGGACCGTGCTGAAATGCGCAAGGTCAACGAGTTCTTCGAGCCGATCAAGAAGGCTTATGTCACCGAGGGCAAGATCAATCCGTTCGTTATGAACGTAAACACCAATGCGCTGCATTACAAGATTCCGGGCGGCATGCTGTCCAACCTGATTGCAAACCTGACCGATATGAAGGCGCTGGATCGTCTGGATGAGGTTCTGGCTGAGGTTCCGAATGTCCGCAAGGATATGGGTTACCCGCCGCTGGTTACCCCGCTGAGCCAGATGGTTGGTTCTCAGGCTGTGAACAACGTCCTGATGGGCGAGCGTTACAAGAACATCACCAAGGAAATCCGTGCATACATCCGCGGCGAGTATGGCAAGGCTCCGGCTGAAATCAATCCGGAACTGGTAACCAAGGTTCTGGGCGAAGGCAACAAGCCGATGGAAGGCCGTTATGCTGAGACCCTGGAGCCGGAAATCCCGGCAGCTGTCAAGAAGCTGGGCGACATCGCTACCTGCGAAGAGGATATCCTGTCCTATGTTGCATTCCCGCAGCAGGCTGAAAAGTTCTTCCAGTATCGTGAAGAGCATAAGGGTATGAAGGTAACTTATTCCATCAAGAAGGTTGACTAAGGAGGCTGACAATGAACATTGGTGTAGGCGAAGCCCTGCTGATTTCGCTTTGTGGCTTTGTAACCGTATTCCTCCTCCTGCTGTTCCTGATTGTGGTTATCAAAATCATCTCTGCTGTTGTTATGGCCATTGAAGGCAAGGGCAAGACCGCTCCGGCTCCGGCTGCTGAAGCTCCGGCTCCCGCTCCGGCCAAGGAAGAAGAGAAGCCTTCCAAGCCGTGGGATGGCAAGCTGCAGCTGATTGATGTGGATGAGGAAACCGCAGCATGCATTATGGCTATTATCAGTGATGAGACTGATATTCCGCTGGACGAACTGCAGTTCAGACGCATTCAGGCGCTTTAATTGGGAGGTACAAACATGAAATATATTGTAACACTGAATGAAAAACAGTATGAAGTAGAAGTCGAGAAGGGCAAAGCAGTTGCTGCTTATATCGGCGAAGCACCGGCTCCGGCTCCTGTTGCTGCTGCTCCGGCTCCGGCTGCCGCTCCGGCTCCGGCTGCTGCACCGGCTGCTCCGGCAGGCGCAGGCGACCCGGTTACTTCTCCGATGCCGGGTACCATCCTCGACGTACGCTGCCAGCAGGGTCAGGCTGTCAAGAACGGCGATATCCTGTTTATCCTGGAAGCAATGAAGATGGAGAACGAAATTTTTGCAAACAAGGACGGTACGGTTACTTCCGTAGGTGTCTCCAAGGGCACGTCGGTTGATACCGGCAGTGTTCTGTGCACTATCTCTTAACGGAGGTTTTGTGTAATGGATTTTTCTTTTACTGCCGTCCTCGGTAAGATTCTTGGAGAATCCGGCTACGCAGGTCTGTTCGGCAACGGTGCTGAAGGCCTGAAATGCCTGGTTATGATTCTCATTGCATTTGTCCTGCTGTATCTGGGCATTGCAAAGAAGTTCGAGCCGCTGCTGCTCGTTACAATTGCATTCGGTATGCTGCTGGCAAACCTGCCGTTCTCCAACATGGTTTCCAATGTGGATAACGACGGCCTGCTGCACTGGCTGTATACCGGCGTAAAGCTGGATATTTATCCGCCGCTGATCTTTATGGGTGTCGGCGCAATGACGGACTTTGGTCCGCTGATTGCACGTCCGTCCTCCCTGATCCTCGGCGCTGCTGCTCAGTTCGGTATCTTTACCGCATTCCTGGGCTCCCTGTTGCTGTTTGGTTTCCCGGTTAACGTTGCTGCTGCAATCGGCATCATCGGTGGTGCTGACGGCCCGACTGCCATCATGGTAACCTCCAAGCTGGCACCGGAGTACTTGTCCGCAATCGCCATTGCCGCCTACTCGTACATGGCGCTGATTCCAATGATTCAACCGCCGATTATGAAGCTGTTTACCCGCAAGCAGGATCGTCAGATCAAGATGACTCAGCTGCGCGAGGTATCCAACACCGAGAAGATCATCTTCCCGATTGCTGTTGCTACCGTTGTTATCCTGCTGCTGCCGGATACCGCTCCGCTGATCGGCATGCTGATGCTGGGCAACCTGTTCCATGTAAGCGGTGTAACCGCACGTCTGGATGAGACCGCACAGAATGCACTGATGAACATTGTTACCATTTTCCTGGGCCTGTCCGTTGGTGCTACCGCTGCTGCTGACACCTTCCTGACCTGGCAGACCATTCAGATTATCTTCATGGGTCTGGTGGCATTCATGCTGTCCACCTTCGGTGGTGTCATCTTCGGCGATATCATGTGCTGGGCTACCAAGGGCAAGATCAACCCGCTGATTGGTTCCGCAGGTGTATCTGCCGTTCCGATGGCTGCACGTGTGGCTCAGATCGAAGGTCAGAAGGAAAACCCGTCCAACTTCCTGCTCATGCATGCCATGGGCCCGAACGTTGCCGGTGTTATCGGCTCCGCTGCTGCTGCCGGCTTCTTCCTGAAGCTGGTTCCGATGCTGATGGGCTGATTCCCCTTCACAACAGGCTGTTTCTATCCCCTTCCGGTTTATCCGGAGGGGGATTTTTTCTGTCTTTACACCGCCAGTCAGATACGGTAGAATAGAAGAAAAGACAGGAGCTGTATCTATGAAAAAATTGTTGATTGCATCCGATATCCATGGCTCAGCCTGTTACTGCCGCAGGATGCTGGAACGCATCGAAGCAGAGCAGCCTGACCGTGTCCTGCTGCTGGGTGACCTGTTATATCACGGTCCTCGGAATGCCCTTCCGGAGGAATACAATCCGCCGCTTGTCATTTCCATGCTGGACAGCATCAAAGAAAAGCTGCTCTGTGTCCGTGGCAACTGTGATGCGGAGGTTGACCAGTTGGTGCTGCATTTCCCCATTATGGCGGATTATGCTGTGCTGACGCTGGGGGAACGCACGGTTTATGCAACTCATGGACATGTATATGGCGAACAGAATCCGCCTCCGCTGTGTGACGGTGACATTCTGCTGTGCGGGCACACCCATGTCCCCTGCTGCCATGTCCATGAATCCTATACCTACATGAATCCCGGCTCTGCGGCGATTCCCAAGGAAGACAGCTGCCACAGCTATATGCTTTGGGAAAACAATGCCTTTACCTGGCATGATCTGCTGACCGGAGAAACCTATCTGACAGAATAAACACATATCTGCTGCATGTGGAGGTGGAAGGATGAATTATACTGCTGAATATCGTAACAAGCTATGTACACCGGAGCAGGCCGTACAGGCAGTCAAAAACGGGGACTGGGTGGATTATACCACCAGTCTGGGAAAACCGGTTTTGCTTGACCGTGCGCTGGCCAGACGGCGGGATGAACTGACCGATGTAAAAATCCGCGGCAACCTGCTTTCCGGTCCGATTGAAGTGGCGGAATGCGACCTCACCCAGGAGCATTTCACCTATCATTCCTGGCACTGCTCCTCCTATGAACGCAAGCTGTGTGACCGTGGGCTGTGTTATTTTATCCCCATGGTATTCCACCACAATTCTGCCTATTATAAGCATTTTCTTACCGTCAATGTTGCCATGGCATCTGTTACGCCCATGGACAAACACGGGTATTTTAACCTGTCCACGGCAACCGGTGTCGCCGCGCAGATTTTACGCACGGCAGATATTGTCATTCTGGAAATCAACGAGCATCTGCCAAAGCTCTATGGCGGCTATGATGAATGCATCCATATTTCCGAAGTGGATTATATTGTGGAGGGGAAGCATGATCCCCTGCCGGAGGTGCAATTCATCGCTCCCACTGTCACGGATGAACAGATCGCAGCCAATATCATTCCATACCTCTGTAACGGCATGACTCTGCAGCTGGGTATCGGCAGCCTGCCCCATGCGGTAGGCAATCTCATCGCACAATCCGACCTGAAGGATTTCGGCATGCATACAGAGCTTTGCTCCGATGCCTATTTACAGCTGCACAAGGCCGGAAAGCTGACCAATACCTATAAAACCATCAACCGCGGCAAGGGTGTGCTGGGTGTTGCCATCGGCTCCCATGAGATGTATGAATGGATTGATGAAAATCCCGGTATCGCGGCATATCCCCTGTCCTATGTCAACGACCCGGAGGTTATCGGACGCATTGACAACATGCTGTCCATCAACAGCTGTCTGGAAATTGACCTGTATGGCCAGGTTTCCTCAGAAAGCTCCGGTATTCGCCAGATCAGCGGTACCGGCGGACAACTGGATTTCCTGACCGGTGCTTCCACCTCCCGCGGTGGAAAAGCCTTTATCTGCATGAGCTCTACCTATCAGGATAAACACGGTATCCGGCATTCCCGTATTGTACCGCGTTTTGGCGGCGATATCATCACCTCTCCCCGTTCACAGGTTTACTATGTGGCAACCGAATATGGCGTTGTCAATCTGTTAGGCAAATCCACCTGGGAACGTGCGGAAGTCATCATTTCTCTTGCCCATCCGGATTTCCGTGAAGCATTATGTGCTGCTGCGGAAGCACAGCATATCTGGCGTCGTTCCAATCGAAGATGAAAACAGCCCGCTCTCAGCTGAGAGCGGGCTTTGTATCTGGTCTGTTGTTTTTCTTTACTGCATATCAAGCTTAACTGTGAGAATCCGGGTCACAGACTCGTTTATGCGTTCCTCGGTCAGCGTTCCGTCTGCCACAGCATCCAGCACACCCTGATACGCCTGCTGATAGTTCTCCGGCATCAGGACAATATCCACACCGGCCTGCAACGCCTTGACCGCTGCCTCCGCAGAGGTGTATTCCTCTGTAATCGCACCCATATTCATGGCATCTGTCACAACAAGACCGGTATAACCCATTTTCTCCCGCAGAATGTCTGTAACCATGGTTTTGGACAGGGAGGTCGGTGTGTCATCGCCGGTGACATTGGGCGCAGAAATATGGGCTGCCATAATGATTTTCGCACCGTCAGCAATGCACCGCTGGAATGGAATCAGTTCGCAGGCTTCCAGCTCTTCCAGTGTCTTGTCGGTATAGGCATAGCCCTTGTGGGTATCCGCCGATGTGGCTCCATGTCCCGGGAAATGCTTATAAGTACTCAGGATGCCCTTTTCCTCCAGGCCATCCGACACGGCAATTGCCATATCGGAAACCATCTCCGGATCATTGCCAAAGGAACGATCCCGGACAACGGTATTTTCCGGATTGCTGAGAACATCTGCTACCGGTGCAAAATCCAGATTAAAGCCCAGTTCTGCCAGATAGCTGCCGATGTCCTCACCCACCTGTTTTGCGGCATCCACATCACCTGCCGCGCCGATATCTGCCATGTCTCCAATCTTTGGGATATCAAAATTACCGGTACCTGCAACACGTGCCACTGTACCGCCTTCCTCATCCACACTCAGGAATGCCGGAAATCCGGTGCGTTCCATGCTGTAGGTCTGCACATTTTTTAGCATTTCCTGTGTCTGCTCTTTGGACTGCAAATTATCACCGAAATAAATGAAGCCGCCCACGGGATTCTGGTTAATCGCTTCTCTGGTTGCATCGCCGGCAGCAACAGCGGTACCCACATCCAGAATAGCCTCCGGCTGGATGATAAACAACTGTGCCACCTTCTCCTCCAGTGTCATATCCTCCAGACAGCTGTCAATCTGCTGCTGTACAGAAACCGTTTCCTGACTGTCAGGATTTTCCTTCTGTTCCGGTTTTTCCACGGTATTGGAGGTTCCGCATCCGGAAACCGATGCCAGCATGGCGAGGCACAGCAAACCTGCCATGTGTTTCTTCCTGAATTTCAATATCATCGCCCTTTCTGTTTCTATGATATACCATTTCTATTGTACAACATTTTTCAGGCAAGTGCATTCCTTGTGCCGTATTTTTTGCTGTGAATAAAAAAACACAATCAAATATTTTTCCATCCTTATAAAAACGCTGTAAAAACACATACTGTTCATGAGGTGATTTTATGGCAAAGCAAGGAATGAGCCGTCCGGACTGGACACATACGCATCCGAAAAATGAGGTTCCTCCTGTCCCGCAGCTGCAAGGAAAGGCGAAAACAGGCAAAAACAAGGCCAATCCCATCATTTCCGGAACCACTTCCCCGTCACAGAAGGTATTTCACTCACGCCCACATACCGTCGAAAAACCAATTTCCGGCGCATATGCTGTGATAGACAACGATCTGGCGCGGGATAATCTGGAAAATGATATTCCGGAACCAGACCTTCCGTGACAATACTTTTTTGACAAATGCCCAAAAGTCCGACGGTTTCTCCGCCGGGCTTTTCTTTAAAAAAGTTGAAAAACCGCTTGAAACTTGCGTTTCAAGCGGTTTTACTATGGTTGCCGAAGAAGGATTCGAACCCTCACAAACAGAGTCAGAGTCTGTCGTGCTACCCTTACACAATTCGGCAGTATTGCCGCTCAAAACCAACGGTTTTAAGCGGTTTTTTTATGTGGTTGCCGAAGAAGGATTCGAACCCTCACAAACAGAGTCAGAGTCTGTCGTGCTACCCTTACACAATTCGGCAAGATCATTTTGCTGTTTCGTGAACCAGCGAATATTATTATACGCAATTCTCCGCGTTTTGTCAACAAAAACTTTAAAAATTTTTATGAAAATTTTATACAAAGAGAAACGAAATTTTGATGATATCGGTAGTAGAAAAAGCACACAGCAAGGGGTATAATATAATGCGTCTAAAAATAAGGATTTTCTTTTGAATTTTCGCATATGGAGGAACTCATGGTAAGAAATGATTTAAGAAACATTGCCATTATCGCCCATGTCGACCACGGTAAGACCACGCTGGTTGACCAGATGCTCAAGCAGGGCGGTGCGTTCCGTGCCAATCAGGTTGTGGAAGAGCGTGTCATGGACAGCAACGATCTGGAGCGCGAGCGCGGCATTACCATTCTGGCAAAAAATACATCGGTACACTATAAGGATACCAAGATTAACATTGTCGATACCCCGGGTCATGCGGACTTCTCCGGTGAGGTAGAACGTATCCTGAAGATGGTAGATGGTGTTATCCTGCTGGTTGATGCCTTTGAAGGCCCGATGCCCCAGACCCGTTTCGTTCTGGAAAAGGCGCTGGAATTCGGTCACAAGATCATTATTGTTGTCAATAAAATTGACCGCCCGGATGCCCGTCTGGCAGATGTGGGCGATGAGGTTCTGGAGCTGCTGCTGACACTGGATGCATCGGATGAACAGCTGGACAGCCCGATTCTGTACTGCTCCGGCCGTGACGGTACTGCTTCCCTGTCCCCGAATACCCCAGGTACCGATCTGTCCCCGCTGTTTGAAACCATCCTGTCCCATATTCCGGCCCCCCATGTGGATCCGGACGGTGACCTGCAGATGCTGGTTTCTTCCATTGATTACAGTGATTATGTGGGCCGTATTGCCATTGGCCGTGTGGAACGCGGTACCATGCATGTAGGTCAGGATCTGATGGTATGCAATTACAACCGTCATTCCGAGCCGTACAAGGCAAAGGCTGTTTCCATGTATACCATTGACAGCCTGGGCCATACTCCGGTTGAGGAAATTTCTGCCGGTGATATCGTCTGTGTATCCGGTATTGAAAACGTTACCATCGGTGATACGCTGTGTTCTCCGACAAATCCGAAGCCGCTGCCCTTTGTCAAGATTTCTGAGCCTACCGTTGAAATGTACTTCTCTGTCAACGATTCCCCGTTTGCAGGACGGGAAGGCAAATATGTTACCTCCCGCCAGCTGCGTGAGCGTCTGCACCGTGAGCTGCTGAAGGACGTTTCCCTCCGTGTACATGAAACGGAAAATACCGATACCTTCCGTGTGGCAGGCCGTGGTGAAATGCATCTGTCCATTCTGATTGAGACCCTGCGTCGTGAAGGCTATGAATTCCAGGTTGGTGCACCGCGTGCGCTGTTCAAGACCATTGACGGCAAAAAGTATGAGCCGATTGAACGCATGGTTGCGGATGTTCCGGCTGATGCACTGGGTTCTGTTATGGAGAAAATGGGTGCCCGTAAGGGTGAGCTGCAGCACATGGCGCCTCAGGGTGACCGTATGCGTGTGGAATTCCTCATTCCGGCCCGTGGCCTGTTCGGTTACAAGACCGAATTCCTGACCGATACCAAGGGCGAAGGCATCCTCAGCTCGGTATTCTATGATTACATGCCGTACAAGGGTGAAATTTCCAAGCGGTTTACCGGTTCCCTGATTGCTTTCGAGACTGGTACAGCAGTAGCTTACGGTCTGTTCAATGCACAGGAACGCGGCCAGCTGTTTATCGGTGCCGGCACCGAAGTATATGAAGGCATGATTGTCGGTTCTTCCCCGAAGAATGAAGATATGGCTGTGAATGTCTGCAAGAAAAAGCAGCTGACCAACATGCGTTCTGCCGGTGCAGATGATGCGCTGCGTCTGGTTCCGCCGCGTCAGATGTCCATTGAGGAAGCCATGGAGTTCATTGGTGATGATGAACTGATTGAAATTACACCGCAGAGCATCCGCATGCGCAAGGCAATTCTGTCCAATACCGAGCGTATGAAGAAGCTCAAGGGCAAGTAAAGAAAGGATGGTTCTGTGATGAAGAACGTTATTTCCACGCCGAACGCACCGGCTGCAATCGGCCCGTATTCCCAGGCAATTGAAACCGATGGCTATCTGTTCACCTCCGGTCAGATTCCGATCAATCCGGCTACCGGTGAGGTAGAGGGTACTACCATTGAAGAACAGGCAGAGCAGGTCATGAAGAACATCGGCGCTGTTCTGGAGGCTGCCGGTCTGGATTTCTCTCATGTGGTAAAAACCACCTGTTTCCTGGCTGATCTGGCTGATTTCGCCGCTTTCAATGCAGTTTATGGCAAGTACTTCCCGGAAGCTGCTCCGGCTCGTTCCTGCTTCGCAGTAGCAGGCCTGCCGAAGGGCGCAAAGCTGGAAGTGGAAACCATTTGCGTAAAGTAATTCTGATGCAATCCGGCTGCTTTTGCAGTCGGATTGTTTTTTCTTTCCGGCTGAAACGGTCATTCTTTTCTTTCTTCCCTGCTTATGCAACATATTTTTTCAAAATAATTCAATTTCAGGGTTGACGAATCCAAATCTTTGCGGTATAATAATTTTCGTTGCTGAGAGAAAGCGTCAAAAACCTAAGATGGAGAGTTGGCTGAGTGGTCGAAGGCGCACGACTGGAAATCGTGTAACGGTGATGAGCCGTTCTAGGGTTCAAATCCCTAACTCTCCGCCATGTAAAAGCCTGAAACTTCGGTTTCAGGCTTCTTTTTTTGCCCAGACGTTGGAAAAAAGCCGGAGCGATTTCTGTGATCCCTCCGGCTTACGTTTTGCCTGTTGTTCTGTTTTAGCAATGCTGCATGATTGCTTCCACGGCGGTCTTGGTATCGGTCTCCGGGAACAGCTCATAACCTACCCGTCCGGTGTAGCCGCAGGCCTCCAGATGACGGATAACCTTGGTGTAGTTGATTTCGCCAGTACCCGGCTCATGGCGTCCCGGTGCATCTGCCACATGGATATGTCCCATCTGATCCACATAATTCGTAATGGTATCACAGATGCAGCCCTCATTGATCTGCATGTGGTATACATCGTACAGCAGCTTCAGACGCGGGGAATTGATTAACCGGCAGATTTCCGCGCCCATCTGGGTGGTAGCGAGGAAGTTGCCCACATGGTCGGTGGTGATATTGAGCGCTTCCAGATTCAGGTTGATCTCCTCAGCCTCTGCCAGCTTCACGCATGCCAGCAGCGTGTCATACATGGAGCACAGTTTGACGGTATGGGACAGATTGTCGTAATGGTTCACCACGATGCCTCCGTCACCCAGTGCATTGGAATGGATGGTGACGCTGGAAGCGCCAACCTTTTTGGCAGCGTCAATCGACTTTTTTAATTCCTCCAGATACTTCTCCTTATGGGTCGGGTCTACCAGGGAGTAATCCGCATCACCATTGAAACCGGAAATGGCAATGCCTGCCTTTTTTGCCGCTTCACGGGTTGCATCCAGGTCCCGAATCCGCCAGTCCCAGAATTCTACTGCTTCAAAGCCGTCATCCTTTGCCGCCTGGAACCGTTCCAGCCACGGCAGCTCGGTGTACAGCGTATCAATACAAGCGCATTTTCTCAGTGCCATATTTTCAGCCTCCTGTTCATTTCATGTCCTCCGGCAGCTCCTCCCATAAAAATCCTGTTGGTTCGGCTGCCAAATTTTTTCTTTCCTTCTGTCATTTTACACTGTTTTTTCCCGTGTAACAACTGTTTTCCTCCTACTTTCCAGTATTTTTCTGTGCTGTCTTTTTCTCACCGATATGGCACGAAAAAAATTGCCGGATATCTTGACAAATATTTTGATCCGGCATATAATACAAACAATTGAATGACTTCAAACCTGTGAAGGAGAGTAGTAACAGGCAAGGCAATCCTTTAGAGAGCTCTGGATGGTGGAATCAGGGTGGTGCGCGGCTTTGTGAATGGACTCCTGAGGGCGGCTTGAAAAGGGAAACTCCTGAGTAGATGCCGACGGGCTCCCACCCGTTATCCATCGGGTACGTGTGTATGCACGGAAAGCGAGTGGACGTTATAACTGACGTCAATCCGGGTGGTATCGCAGGAATTTTGGTTCTTGTCCCTGAAAATGGGATTGGAGCCTTTTTTATTGTCATTTTATAAAAAACATAAAGAAACTCTGTTGGGAGGATACAATGATGAAAACAAACCGTATGATGAGACGAATGGCAGCAGCAACTGCCGCTATGGCTATGCTGGCTTCCCTGACTGCCTGTGGCAGCAGCTCTTCTGACGCTGGTTCTGCAGCTTCTGATACCAGCAAAACCTATACCGTAGGTATCTGCAATTATGTAGATGACGCATCCCTGAACCAGATTGTAGACAGCATGGAAGCACAGCTGGAAAAGGTCGGTAAGGAAAATGATGTTACCTTTGACATTTCCTATGACAACTGCAATGCGGATGCCAATGTGATGAACCAGATTATTTCGGATTACATTGCTGATGATGTTGATCTGATGGTTGGTGTTGCAACACCGGTTGCTGTAGCCATGCAGGCTGCAACCGAAGAAAATCAGATTCCGGTTGTATTTTCCGCTGTTACCGATCCGGTAGGCTCCGGACTGGTAGAATCTCTGGAAGCTCCGGGCTCCAACCTGACCGGTACCTCCGATTATCTGGATACCGCTTCCATCATGGGACTGATTTCCGCAGCTAACCCGGATGTCAAGAAAATCGGTCTGCTGTACGACCAGGGTCAGGATTCCTCCACTGCTGCCATTGCAAGTGCAAAGGAATATCTGGAAAAGAACAACATTGCATATGTAGAACGTACCGGTACCACCAATGATGAGGTTGCACTGGCAGCAGATGCATTGGTTGCCGACGGCGTGGATGCTGTTTTCACTCCCACCGACAACACCATCATGACCGCGGAGCTGGGCATTTACGAAACCTTTATTGAGGCAAAAATCCCCCACTACACCGGTGCGGATTCCTTCGCTCTGAATGGCGCTTTTGTAGGCTATGGCGTTGATTACGCAAATCTGGGTGTGGAAACCGCAAACATGATTGCAGATATCCTGATGAATGACAAGAACCCGGCAGAGGTTCCGGTGGAGACCTTTGACAACGGTACTGCAACTGTTAACACCGAAACCTGTGAAGCAATCGGATTTGACTATGAGACCATTAAGGCTGCTTTTGAGCCGCTTTGCACACAGGTGAAGGAAATCACCACTGCAGAGGAATTCAGCGATCTGGAGGACTGATTCTCCCCCTATGACGCAATATATCGGAGCCTGGAGTCTGCTGTCTCCAGGCTCCGGTTTACCCTGTGAAATCCAACGATGTACTCAAAGGAGGAGTATCCCTTGTCGCTTTCAACTGCCCTGTCTCTGGGACAGACTGCACTGGAGCTCGGATTGATCTGCTCACTCACCGTTCTGGCATTGTTCCTCAGCTATTCCATGCTGAATGTCTGTGACCTTTCCACAGATGGCTGTTTTACGCTGGGTGCCGCAGTAGGTGCCGTGGTTGCCATTGCCGGTCATCCGTTCCTGTCCATTCCGGCTGCCATGCTTGCCGGTATCCTGTCCGGCTTTATTACCGCAGTGCTGCAGACCCGTATGGGAATTGACAGCCTGCTTGCGGGTATTATTGTCAATACCGCGTTATATTCTGTCAACATCGGTGTTATGGGCGGCGCTTCCCTGCTGAATCTGAACCGCACGGATACCGTCTATTCTCTTACCAAAGATCTGCTCAAGGGCACCCCGCTGGAGGGCAAGCAGGTTCTGCTCATTTCCCTGATTGCGGTTGCTCTGGTAGTCGTATTCCTGACACTGTTTCTGAACACCAGACTGGGTCTTGCCATCCGTGCCACCGGCAACAATCCGGATATGGTACGTTCCTCGTCCATCAATCCGATTTTTACCACCACGGTAGGCTTGTGTGTGGCAAATGCCTTTACCGGACTGTCCGGCTGCCTGCTGGCGCAGTCCCAGAAATCCGCAGATATCAACATCGGTACCGGTATGGTCACCATTGCGCTGGCTTCCCTGCTCATTGGCGGAACCTTCTTCGGCAAGGGCGGTATCTGCCGCCGTGCGGTTGGCGTTGTCATCGGTTCCTTTATCTTCCGTCTGGTTTATACCATTGCGCTGCGGTTCAATATGCCCGCATTTATGCTCAAGCTGGTATCCTCTGTCATTGTCATTCTTGCAATTTCCACGCCGTACCTGAAAAAACAGTGGCCGATGATCTGCCGCCGGTTCGGCTGGGCACAGAAAGGAGGAAACCGATCATGCTGAAGCTCACCAATATTTCCAAGACCTTTAATCCCGGGACAGTCAATGAAAAAACCGCACTTTCCGGCCTTTCCCTGTACCTGAAGCCGGGAGATTTTGCCACCATTATCGGCTCCAACGGTGCAGGAAAATCCACCATGTTCAATGCCATCTGCGGCGATTTTCTCACCGACAGCGGTACTATCGAGCTGGACGGCAAGGATATCACCTTTCTGCCCAGCCATACCAGGGCACGCAGCATCGGACGGCTGTTTCAGGACCCCATGCGTGGCAGCGCACCGGGGATGAGCATTGAAGAAAATCTCGCGCTGGCTGCCGGACATGGCGGATGGTTTTCGCGTATCAGCCGTGCCGACAAACAGCGGTTCCGGGAACAGCTTTCCCTGCTGGATATGGGACTGGAGGACCGCATGAAGCAGCCGGTTGGACTGCTGTCCGGCGGACAGCGGCAGGCACTGACCCTGCTGATGGCAACCATCGACCCGCCCAAGCTGCTGCTGCTGGATGAACATACTGCGGCGCTTGATCCGGCGACGGCGGAAAAGGTGCTGGAAATCACCCGGAATGTGGTTGCCAAGCATCAGATTACCACGCTGATGGTCACACATAACATGCAGAACGCGCTGGATCTGGGCAACCGCACCCTGATGATGGACAGCGGACATATTGTTCTGGACATTCAGGGGCAGGAACGGGACGGCCTGACCGTCAATGACCTGCTGGAACGCTTCCAGGCCGGTGCCGGAAAAACACTGGATAATGACCGTATCCTGCTTTCCTGACATCAAAAAATATAGCCATCAAAATCCCGAAATCTTCCGGTTTCGGGGTTTTCTTTTTCGTACCTTCTACCGGTTGACAACCGCTTTTGTCCATAGTATACTGATACCGTATATTGGCGATGACGAAGAAAAGTAACGCTCTTTATCGCTTCCAGTGAGCGGAGGACAGTGGAAACTCCGCAGAATGAATGAGCGCGAAGAACACTTTACCAGCCGCAATCTGAACCCTTTTGGCTGTGCCGGAGGCAGTAGGTGCGCCGTTTTGCCGTGCGTTAAGCGGCTCTCTTGAGTGACCGGGTGATATACCGGTAAATCAGGTGGTACCGCGGACAGTTTCCTGTTCGTCCTGAACCGTATCGTTTGGGATGGGCAGTTTTTTTATGCTTTTTTCCCGAAATTAATGTTCCGAAAGGAGTAAACCATGAACACTTCCAATGTTTACCGCAACAAGACCATGGATCAGATCAGTGAGGCGGATGTTGGGTCTACCCTGCGCATTGCAGGCTGGGTAGAGAACATTCGTGACCATGGCGGTGTATCCTTCATTGACCTGCGCGATATGTATGGCGTCATGCAGGTTGTCATGCGTGATACCTCCCTGCTGAAGGGTATCAACAAGGAGGACTGCATCTCGGTTGAAGGTCCGATTCAGCATCGTGATGAGGAGACCTACAACGAAAAAATCCCCACCGGCACCATCGAGCTGGAAGCACATTCTGTCGATATGCTGGGCAAGGTACACAGACAGCTGCCGTTTGAAATCATGACCTCCAAGGAAATCCGTGAGGATGTGCGTCTGAAGTACCGTTATCTCGACCTGCGCAACAAGAAGGTCAAGGACAACATTGTTTTCCGTTCCCAGGTCATTTCCTTCCTGCGTCAGAAGATGACCGAAATGGGATTTTTGGAAATCCAGACCCCGATTCTGTGCGCTTCTTCCCCAGAGGGTGCACGTGACTACGTGGTTCCGTCCCGTAAGTTCAAGGGCAAGTTCTATGCCCTGCCGCAGGCGCCGCAGCAGTACAAGCAGCTGCTGATGGTATCCGGCTTCGATAAGTATTTCCAGATTGCACCCTGCTTCCGTGATGAGGATGCCCGTGCAGACCGTTCCCCTGGCGAATTCTATCAGCTGGACTTTGAGATGAGCTTCGCTACCCAGGAGGATGTCTTCCGTGCCGGTGAAGAAGTGCTGACTGCGACCTTTGAAAAGTTTGCGCCGGAAGGTGCTTCTGTTACCGCAGCACCCTATCCGGTCATCAGCTATAAGCAGGCTATGCTGGAATTTGGTACCGACAAGCCGGATCTGCGCAACCCTCTGCGCATCATTGACCTGACGGAATTCTTCCAGCGCTGCACCTTCAAGCCGTTCCTGAAAAAGACGGTTCGTGCCATCAAGGTACATGCCAACATGTCCAAGGGCTTCCATGAGAAGCTGCTGAAGTACGCGCAGTCCATCGGCATGGGCGGTCTGGGCTACCTGCAGGTCAAGGACGACATGTCCTACAAGGGTCCGATTGACAAGTTCATTCCGGAGGATATGAAGGGCGAAATTGCCGAGCTGGCAGGTCTGGAGGCTGGTGACACCATCTTCTTCATTGCTGACCGTGAGAGCAAGGCTGCAAACTATGCAGGCCAGCTGCGCAATGAGCTGGGCGCACGTCTGGATCTGATTGAGAAGAACGCATACCGCTTCTGCTTCATCAATGATTTCCCGATGTACGAGTTTGATGAGGAAGAAAAGAAGATTATCTTCACCCATAACCCGTTCTCCATGCCTCAGGGCGGTCTGGAAGCACTGGAAACCAAGGACCCGACTGAAATTCTCGCTTACCAGTACGACATTGTCTGCAACGGCGTAGAGCTGTCCTCCGGTGCGGTTCGTAACCATGACCTGGACATCATGGTCAAGGCATTTGAAATTGCCGGTTACACCGAAGAAGATCTCAAGGTGAAGTTCGGCGCACTGTACAATGCATTCCAGTTTGGTGCACCTCCCCATGCCGGCATGGCACCGGGCGTTGACCGCATGATTATGCTGCTGCGCAATGAGGAAAACATCCGCGAGGTTATCGCATTCCCGATGAACGGCAACGCACAGGATCTGATGTGCGGCGCACCGGGTGAAATCACCGAGCATCAGCTGCGTGAGGTTCACATCAAGGTACGTGACTGATTGTTATGCCCGTATGTTTTGGAGCAGGACGCTTTGTCCTGCTCCTTTTTTGTCCATCAACTGGACAGTCCCGCCGGTTCAATGGTATACTGTAGCAAAATAAGACTGTTTGGAGGTGCTGTATTTATGGCACGCAGCATGATTGCGGACGCACGTACCGGTCTGCGCCCTTTGCAGGGGGAAATCGTTCTCACTGGGATTTTTAACGGAGATCTCCGGGCATTGCAGCTGGAAAACGGCTGTGTGATTTTTGATGATGACCGTCCCAACTACCATACACAGGATGGACGGGAATTTGCCGAGGTGCTGGAGCTGGAGGACGAAGCCGACGGAATTTCCGGTGTGGTGATCGGGTATGTGGAAATAAACCATTGAGCCTGGTCTTTTAGGGCTGTCTCACGATGAGGCAGTCTTTTTTTGCGCAGTCAGGACCACCGGCATAGCCGGTGGCCTGTTGTGGCCCTATAAGGGCCTTATGCTGGCGTAACCTGAAGGTCTACGAAGCTCCGCCAACCGCAG